>JAYSQC010000380.1:0-11048 GCA_043721755.1 Schlesneria sp. | reverse complement strand
CCCACCAACCCGAAGCGTGAGCGAGGGCGATGAAGGGAAACGCCTCTTGCCATCGTCCTCGCTCACGCTTCGGGTTAGTAAAGTAAGTGCCATTGGGCTTACGCCGCCCCGCTCGGAAACCTCTCACTTTGTGCCGCGTGAGGTATAGAACGTAGGACGGGCACTCTTGCCCATCGGATTTTTAGGGGCAGGACGGGCAAGAGTGCCCGTCCTACAGGACATTCAACCGATGACATTTCCCACAACGCGACGTGAGTTCTTGCAGGCCGGTCTCGGTGCGATGGCGGTCGGCGGTGCGGCCGCTTGGGATGCGGCGGCGCTGGCTGTCGATGACGCGCCGCTGGCCATCGTCGATACGCATACGCACTTCTACGATCCGACTCGGCCGGAAGGAGTGCCGTGGCCGGGGAAGGATGACAAGTCCCTGTATCGTCGAGTCCTTCCCGCCGACTATCAACAGTTTGCGAAGCCGCTGGGCGTGGTCGGGACCGTCGTGGTCGAAGCGAGTTCGCGGGTCGAGGACAACCAGTGGGTGCTGAATCTCTGCGAACAGGATCCGTTCGTGTTGGGTCTCGTCGGGAATCTGGCCCCCGGAAAGACCGACTTTGCCCAACACTTGGCTCGCTTCTCGAAGAACAAGTTCTTTCGAGGCATCCGCATCAATGCGGGGCCACTCAAGGCGGGACTCGACAATCCCGAATACGTTGCCGATCTCCAGCGACTGTCGGAGGCGGACCTCGAACTCGATGTGAACGGCGGGCCGGAGTTGTTGCCGCTCGTTGATCGGCTCGCGACGAAGTTGCCCGACTTGCGCATCGCCATCAACCACTTGGCCAACGTGAAAATTGACGGCCCCAAATTGGACGAGTCGTGGTTGGCAGGGCTGACGGCCGCAGCGCGACACAAGCAGATGTTTCTCAAAGTTTCGGCGTTGGTGGAAGGAGCCTCGCGCGACGGGAAGCAGGCTCCGCGCGATCCGAGCTACTACGTCCCGGTCCTCACTGCGGCCTGGAACGCCTTCGGAGATGATCGCGTGATCTACGGCAGCAACTGGCCGGTCAGCGAACGGTTCGCCGACTACGCCACCGTCCAGAAGATCACCATCGAGTACGCACGCAGCCGAGGCGCAACGGCGTTGAAGCAGTTCTGCCTTGAGAATGCTCGCCGCGCGTACAAATGGCCGGAGCGTCCGATCGTCAAGTCGTGATCGCGTTGTGTTCCGTACTACTAATGCTTCGTTTCATGTCGGCTTACGCAAATTCTTCTGCTTCAAAGTCGCCTTCATCGCTCCGCGTGAAGAAAGCCGTACGCGGGTTCGGTGCCGATGGCTGATCCCGAGGTCCATTCACAATCGGCTCACTTCACGCGGAGCGATGAAGGCGACTTTGGTTGCGATGGAGCCGCGCTGGGTGCTCCAACGGCACGTCGGCAGATTCGGCTTGTCCCTTTTGGGGGGCGTGACTACAACGCCGCCCCCGTGCGAGGCCCTTTTGCGCGGAAGAGGGATCGCGTCGTCATGGATTATCGTTTCAAGCCACCGAACAAGACGTGCGCAGCGACCGGGCGGCCACTCGTCCCCGGATCAACGTGCCATTCGGTGCTGGTTGAAAAGGATGGCGATCAGGTTCGGATCGACTTCTCGGACGAAGGCTGGACCGGTCCTCCGGCGGGACACGTCGGCTATTGGAAAACGACGGTCCCTGTCGCACTCGATCCAAAGGCGCAGCGGCTCGACCCCGAAACGGCACAGCGTTACTTCGAGCAACTCTCGGAAGAGGCGAGTCCCGTTCACGACCGGCAGCGCTACGTGCTGGCGCTCGTGTTGCTTCAACAGCGACGGCTGCGCCTCGACAACACCCGCAGTGACGGTGACGACGAGATTCTCGAATTGAGTGGTCGCCACGGCGAAGGAATGTTCGAGGTGCGGAACCTCAATTTGCCTGATGCCGAAACACAGCAATTGCAGGCCGAGCTGAAGGCTCATCTGGCGACCGAGTGGTCGTGAGGGAGGCGAGTCCAATGCGGATGAAACTGAGTCTGATCGAGGACGCGAGTTCGGTTGCGCACGCACTCGTTTCGATGAGCGTCATGAGAAGCGACGATGTGGGCCGTGCCTCGTTTAACCGCGTGGGCAACGCCCCGCGAGTCGAACGGCGGACGAGACTGAATCATCAGCCGACGCGCGGGGCGTTGCCCACGCGGTTAAACGAACTCGCTTGTTCGGTCATGCTGCGCGCGATGATCGTCGCGCTGGTCGTTGTCTGCACGCTGCCGGGCTGCGCGGGGATGCGAGGCTTCGGAAATCGGAGTGCCGTCGATCCAATGGCCGGTGCGCCGAAGCCGCGCTGGGCCGAAGACCCTCAAGTGGAAGAGGTCGTCGATCATCTGAATCGCAACGTGGAAAAGCTTCACGCCTGGCAAGCCAACAAAGTGAAGATTCGCGTGAAAGTGGACAACATTCATGTCCCGCTCAGTGGAATGCTCGCGGTCGAGCGCGGGCGTCATCTGCGACTGGTGGTCGATTCGCTCGTGGGCAACGAAGTCGATATCGGCAGCAACGACGAGCGGTTTTGGGTGTGGGCCAAGCGGATGCCGGCACCGCAGTACGTCTCCTGTCGGCACGAGCAACTGGATGACGTGCGACAGTCGATGGGCATTCCGTTCGAGCCAGAGTGGTTGATGCAGGCGCTGGGTGTCTCACCACTCACGGTCGAGGGAACGAAGTTGGAGATCGAACCGACGGCCCGTCAGGCGCGACTGGTCCAGCAGATCACGTCGGCTCACGGCAAGCCGCTGCGCAAGGTCGTACTCGTTGATCTGCAGCGCGGCGTGATCGTCGAACACAGCGTCTACGACTACCACGGCCAACGCATTGCCGTGGCCCGGCTGGAGGATCATCAACTCGACAAGGCCAGTGGTGCCGTGTTACCGCGCCGCGTGAAGCTCGATTGCCCGCAAAGCGATCTGTCCTTGGTGATGCAACTCGGCCCGATTGAGGTCAACCCGCGCGGCATCCCGTCACAAATCTGGGACATGCCCAAGATGCCCGGCTATCAGATGGTCGATCTGGGTGCGGCAGTCCGCCCCGGAACGCGGTTGGCAGCGGGTGCGGGATTAAACCTCGGTGTCGAACGCACGGCCGCCTCGCTTCACGGAACGACCGAGTCGCCCATCCAGTTTCTACCACCGGAATTCAGCGACGAGACAGACGACGAAGACACGTCCGGCCGCGTGAAGCTGACCAGCGACGAACCCATGTTCGACGAGACCTCTTCATCCGAAAAACTCTTAAACGAGTCGCCGTTCGACCGCTCGCCACAAACGAACGATCCGCCGATCCGCCAAATGTCGAACCCAGGCAAGCGACCGATCCCGCGCGATTGGTGGTCCGACAACTGAAGCCCGATGAAGAACGTAGGGTAAGCGTCTCGCTTGCCCGTTTTCTGATTGCGTTGACGGGCAAGCGAGACGCTTACCCTACGTTTTCAACAAGCGGCCAAAGCCACATCAACCCTGCTTGAGAATCTCCGTCACCACGCGACCGCTCACGTCGGTCAGCCGGAAGTCCCGCCCGTTGTAACGGTAAGTCAGCTTCTCATGGTTCAGGCCGAGTTGGTTCAGAATCGTCGCGTGCAGGTCGTTCACGCTGACTCGGTCGATGAGGGCCTTGTGACCGATCTCGTCGGTCTCACCGAACAGTGTGCCACCCTTGATGCCTCCTCCAGCCATCCACGTCGTGAAGGCATGCGGATTGTGATCGCGGCCCGTTCCTCCCTTTTGCACGAGCGGCAGGCGACCGAACTCGCCGCCCCAGATGACGAGCGTTTCGTCGAGCATCCCGCGTTCGGCCAGATCCGTGAGCAGCGCGGCGATCGGCTGATCGGTCTCCGCCGCAAAGCCTGAGTGGTTGCCAGCGATGTTCGCGTGGCCGTCCCAACTCCGTTCGTTGTCCATCCCGCCCGAAAAGATTTGGACGAACCGCACGCCGCGCTCGACCATCCGCCGCGCGGTCAAACACTGCTTCGCGAAGTGAGCACACTTCGGGTTGTCGAGTCCGTACAGCTTCTGCGTTGCGTCACTCTCTTTCGCCAGATCGAGTGCCTCCGGCGCGGCCATTTGCATCCGATAGGCCAACTCGAACGACTCGATCCGCGCCGCGAGTTCGTTCTCGGCCGGATGCTGTTCGAGCTGCAAGCGATTCAACTTTCCGAGCAGGTCGAGCTGCGCCCGTTGCTGCGGATCGGACTGCTCGGCCGCGCGGTTCAAGTTCTCAATCGGATCGCCCTGCGGTTTGAGGGCCGTCCCTTGGAAGATGCTCGGCAAAAACCCGGCCCCCCAATTCTGAGCGTGCCCCTTGGGGATGCCTCGTCCCAGCGTGTCGTACATCACGACGAACGACGGCAGGTTCTGGCTCTCACTGCCAAGGCCATATGTCACCCACGCCCCGACACACGGAAAGCCCTGCCGCGCCATCCCCGTGTTCATCCGAAACAGCGCGGGCGAGTGATTGTTCGAGTCGGTCCAGCACGAGTAGACGAACGCCATCTTGTCCACATGCGTCGCCATCTTTGGGAAGATTTCGCTCACCCACGCTCCGCTCTCACCATGCTGAGCGAACTTGAACGGAGACTTCATCAGCGGCCCGCCCTGCCCGGCGAAGAAGCCGGTCGTCTGATCAAAGCCCGCCAACTCCTTGCCGTCCCGCTTCTCCAGCTCCGGCTTGTAGTCCCACGTATCGACCTGCGAAGGCCCGCCGTTCATGAACAGCCAAATCACCGACTTGGCCTTCCCCGGAAAATGCCCCGCATGAGGCGCGAGCGGATTCAATCCGCCCGCCGTCGCCGCATGCGCCAGCCGCCCTTCCTGAGCCAGCAACCCAGCCAAAGCCAACGAACCAAATCCGCTCCCCGCTCGCCGCAAAAACTCACGCCGAGAACCGAACACGGGAGAGGGTGTTCCAAAAATGGAAGGGGTGGTCATGGCAGTCATGTCCAATACTTGATGAGGAAACGCACGAAAGCGGCCCGTAATCCTATCGAGCGAATCTCTCGGCGACAGCCCTCGCTCACCGCGACTCCACGGCGGGTGCAGTCGTTCCTTGGTGGTCATGTCATTGCCGCCCCGGAATCGAACGTCTTGAGTTCCCTCCCCTCGGCGGGGAGGGTTAGGGAGTGGGGCGATGAGCGAGGGACGGTCTTTCGGCCAATCCTCCCCCCTCCCCGGCCCACCCCGCCGAGGGGAGGGAGTCGGAAACAAGCGGGTTCAGATCTCCAATGACCACCAAGGAACGACCTCACCCCCACGGCTCTTTCCAATTTCAATGGAGGGTGGGACCAGCTCGCTTCGAGCGCCAGCCCACCGTGAAGAGCGGAACAGCGCGTCCTCGATTCGTGACAACAAGGGCGCTGCGGTGGTCTGGACACGAACGGTATACTGAGCGGCGAAATCATCCTCGTCTTACCTCTTTCTGCAGCGTGAAGTGGTCTTATCGGTTTGGCTCGTGCGTGTTCCGGGGCCTTGTGGCCCTGTTTCAAGTGGCAAGTGTGTGATCGCTAACGTGGGAGGACCAGCCATGACGATTAACGAGATTCTGAACAGTCGCCAGATTCCGTTCGAGGCCCTGCGCCATCGGCCGGCCTACACCGCCAGTCGCATGGCTCAAATGTTGCATGTGCCCGGCAAAGAGGTGGCCAAACCCGTGTTGCTGCGCACCGGACGCGGATATGTCCTGGTCGTCGTGCCGGGCAACCGGTTCGTCGATTTGCAACGGATCCGGCAGTGGCTCGGCGAACCTCAGGTGGAGATGGCGTCCGAGGACGAGATGGATCAGCTCTTTCCCAACTGTGAACGAGGCTCGATCCCGCCGTTCGGCAGCATGTACCACCTCACCACGCTGGTGGACGAATCCTTGGCCCGTGATGAGGAGATCGTCTTCAACGGCGAGACTCACGAGGAAGCCTACCGCATGAGTTATCACGACTACGAGACCATGGAGCATCCGCAGAAAGGCGACTTCGCTTACCACGGTCCCGTTCTGTGACAACCGCTCATCGGGTGCGTTCGGCGCGGGTCTTCCGACCCCGCCGAAACGTGCGACCGCAGGTCTCCGGCTTTTCGACGACTGCCTAAGAGCAGAGGCGGCCTGCGGTCAGCCCCCCATGCGGGGTCAGGAGGCCAACGCACAACCGCGACACCCAGCCGATTCTCTGAACTGTGAAACTCCGTTTGACGCCGGTGAGGTGCCGCGCACTTTTGACGCGTGCCCCAACCGGGGACGATGACTCGCGGGTGTCTTCGTGTGATTCACGCGAGGACGCCACCACGGCGAGAAACATGTGCGTTCCAGAAAGTTCTTAACTTGTTCGAGTGTGGTGGATACCATCTCACTCGTTGGCGGTAGGACGAGCGATTCACAAGAGAACACGGAATCGCTCTGAGGGCTGGTGGAACGCCTGGGGGACATCACCTCTTCGCGTCGAGCTGGTCGGTTGACAACAGCGATGAGTGGGAGGCTCTGCTCCCGTGTTTTTCTCCAGATCGCGCCCGCTCTTGAGGGTGCGAGCGCGATCGCATGAAAGCGAGGTGCGCGATGAAGAATTTGCTGGTTGCCGTCGATTTTTCGGATGTCACGGGACGCGTGGTGGCCACGGCCGAGCAGTTGGCGCGCGCGTTCGGGGCGAAGATTTGGCTGCTGCATGTCGTGGCCGAGGTCTCGCCGATCGTCACCATGGGCGAGGTTCCCTTCCATTGGCCAACGAATGCCGTGGAATCTCCCGAACGGTTTTCCGAGGAACAGCGTCAGATGCAGACGCTCCTGTTCGGCCTGAAGGACAAGGGGCTCAACGTCGAGTCCGTGCTGATTCGCGGTTCGGCCGTGATTGAGATCCTGGCGATGACCGAGCAGTATGAGATCGACATGATCGTCATGGGTTCACATGGACACGGCGCGTGGTACGAACTGATGGTCGGTACGGTCAGCGAGGGTGTCCTCCGACACGCTCCCTGTCCGGCATTGATCGTCCCCAGTACGAAACAGATGAAACAGAATGTCGTGAAACACGAACGGGAGGCACCACTCGCAACGCCGTTTTGATTCCATCGGCGGGTGATCCGTTTCCAACGAACCGAGTACAAAGCCACTGCTTCTCAGCAAACTCCGAAGCAGTGGCGTTTTTTTGCAACCACAACCGTGACACACAACAAGGATGACCATGAACTCCGCGATTTCTCTGACACGACGACAAGCCCTGCTGACGGGAGCCATTGCCTTGGGGGCGACGGCCTTGGCCGACGCCGCACCAACTGACTCGAAAGAGTTGCCGTGGATTGATGCTCACTCGCACATCTGGCCACCGGAGACGGACAAGTTCCCGCTCGTGAACGGCCAGACGAAGAAAGACCTCAATCCGCCGAGCTTCACCGATGATGAGCTGATGGCGATCGCTCGTCCCGAAGGAGTCGGGCGTGTCGTGCTGATCCAGCATTCGGTCTATCACCTGTTCGACAACTCGTACCTGATCGACGCGGTGAAGCGACATCCGAAACTTTTTCGGATTGTCGGCATGGTCAACGATCAACTCCCTTCGCCCGGCAAGACGATGAAAGCGTTGCTGCCGCAGGGAGTCACCGGCTTCCGCATCACGCCGTTCGTGCGGAAGGAGAAGCAGGAAGCTTGGCTCGACGAACCGGGCATGATTGAAATGTGGAAGACCGGTGCGGAAACACGCCAAGCGATTTGCTGCCTCATCAATCCGTCAGACCTGCCGGGCGTCGATCGAATGTGCGAACGACATCCCGAGACGCCGGTGGTCATCGACCACTTCGCGAGGATCGGAGTGGATGGCAAGTTCCGCGATGAAGACCTCAAGCTTCTCTGTCGTCTCGCCCGGCACAAGCACACGAGCGTGAAGGTCTCGGCGTACTACGCCCTCGGCGAAAAGCAGCCGCCGCACCTCGAGCTGATCCCGATGATCAAGCGGCTGTACGACGCTTTCGGCCCGCAGCGACTGATGTGGGCCAGCGACTGCCCGTACCAGATTCAGGGAGTCAACAATTACAAGGACTCGATCAGCCTGATCCGCGACCGGATCGACTTCCTCACGCCAGAAGACAAGCAGTGGCTGCTCCGCAAGACCGCCGAGAAGGTCTTTTTCTATGCGTGAGATCGGGGAAGTCCGGCTTTTCCGAAAGCCGGACTTCGAAACCGGAGTGCATCCATTCGTAGGGATGTCCGGCTGACAAAGCTATACCTCGCGTGGTCCGTGATGAGACATCTGAGCGGGGCGGCGTCAGCCCCCGGTTCTTGGGCGTAAGCCCTCTTCGGAAGAACCGGGGGGCTGACGCCCAATGGCACTCACTTTGTGGGGTAGCTGAAGTCGTCAGACTTCAGAGGATCGTCAAAGCTGGCTGAATTCTTACGAATTCAGCTACGTCGCACAGAACGTCCATTTGAAATTCACTCAAAGTGAGTGCCATTGGGCTGACGCCGCCCCGCTCGGAAACCTCTCACTTTGTGCCGCGTGAGGTACAAGCCGGACTTCATCCCGCCTTCTTCCCCTGCTTGTTCCCCTGCGGAACGGCATCGGTGAACGGCGACCGTTCAAACGTTTGGCCGTCGCCGGTGACGCGGGGGTCGCCGACTTCGGTCAGGGTCTTGATGAGGCGTTCGGAGAGTTCGGCCTTCGTCGCGGCATAGGCCGGGTCGGTGGCGACGTTCTTTGTTTGTTCGGGATCGGTGTGCAGGTCGTACAGTTCCTCGGCCGGTCGCTTCGCGAAGGCGTAGTCGTAGTGCCACTTCCACTCGGGGTCGTGACGGTGCGCGATGAGCCACGCTTTTGTCGGGCTGGCGTCCATGTCGGCGAAAGCGGCGTAAGTGTTGTTCGACAGGGCTACGGCATCGGGAGCTGAGTCGGCGGCCACACCAGCGGGACTACCGAGCGGCCAGCGATCCGGAGCGAAGTTGCGGATGTAGAGATGGTCTTTCGTGCGGAGGCATCGCTGCGGGTACGGCTTGTTGTCCTCGCGAGCTGTCCCGACGTGACGTTCTCTGCCGCTGATGTTCCAGGTACGTGACGGATCGACTTGCCCCGACCTCTCGCTCTTCAAGATGCCGACCAAACTGCGGCCATTCATTCCCGGAGGAGCCTTCACGCCACCGGCCTCCAGAAACGTCGGGGCGAGGTCCATCAGGTTCACGAGGTCATCGACGACGCGACCAGCGACGGGCTCTTTCGGAGCGGGGCGGCGTAAGCCCCCTGGTTCTTCGCGGTCACGATGAGCTGGCTGACGCCCCAAACCCAGGGGGCTAACGCCACCCCGCTCCGAAGTCTCCGTATTTGTGTTCATGCCCGGCCAGCGGACGGCGAGCGTCACACCGACACCGAAGTCGTACAGGTTGCACTTCCCGCCGGGAAAGCCCGGCGCACCGTGATCGCCGCTGATGACGACCAGCGTTTTGTCGAGTTCTCCCAACTCTTCCAGTCGCTTCAGCAGCAGGCCGACTCCCGCGTCGAAGCCCTGAATCTCACCGAGGTAATCGGCGAAGTCCTCGCGCACTTCGGGAACGTCGGGCAGGAATTTCGGCAGCTTCCCCTTGAGCGACTCGGGTTCGATCCCCCACAGCGCCTTCCCCGATCCCGCCTCCCACTGGCGATGAACGAGCGTCGGCCCGAACCAGTAGCAGAAGGGCTGATCCTTCGTTCTCGCGGCGAGAAAGGCATCGAAGTTCCCGGTCACTTCCGCAAACATCTTTTGTTTGGCGGCATCAAGCGGCGTCCCGTTCTTCACCAGCTTCGTGACGTTCTCGGAAAAATTGTTGTACTGGCCGCCCGCCTTCTCGTAAGCAAATTTCCCCGCGCCGAACGGAGCATCGTTGGGCGTGCCGGGACTCCACACCTTCCACGTCTCACCGATGTGATAGCCCGAGTCCTTCAGCAGCAACGGCCAGCTTGGAATGGCCGAGTCCCAGACCGCTCCCGACAGAATCGCCCCGCGCCCGGTGTTGAAAAAGTACCGACCCGACAGCAGCGCACTGCGACACGGCGTACACGACGGCGCATTGACGAAGGCATTCCGAAACAGCACGCCCTCCCGCGCGACACGGTCGATGTGCGGAGTCTTCACGACATCATTGGGCGACGGCTTCCCATCGACCTTCGCGTAGGCTGACGCATAGCGGCCCCAGTCGTCCGCAAAACAGAACAGGATGTTCGGGCGTTCGGCCGCGAGCGTCGAATGGCCAGCGATCAAACAGGACAACACAACGAGAATGAACTTCATGGTGATCCTCATGTGGTGAGCAGAAAGCCGCTGTGAAATCGGAATGTAGGATGGGCACTCTTGCCCGTCCGGCTTTGGTTTTGAAGAGCGGACGGGCAGGAGTGCCCATCCTACAAAGCTCCTGCCAGCACTTTTATTTCGCCTCAAACCCCGCTCGAATTTGGCCGTTGTGGTTGATGAGCGGTTGTGCGTTGTTGACCTTTCCGAGCGGGCGACAGCCGGGACCGATACCGTCCATTCCGAGATCGCCTTTCATTTCGTCAGCGAATACTCCGACGGACTGAGCCAGAACGAGAGCCGCCGCCAAGACCCAAACGCCTGATTGCATCGTGCCGCTCCGAGAGAAAGAACTCGACCCCAATTCGGGAGCGGACACTAACGCAGCGATCTCGGATGATCGAACTCAGGAGCCAAGAATGGTAATGGTGTTCAGGATCTGTCCTAGCCCGGAGGGCGGCAGACAATAGCCCACGGCGTGAGCCGTGGGGAACGCGGCCCTCCCGCTTCAAGCCCCGGAGGGGCGGCACAGAGAAGACGATTCGCAACGGTCCCCGCGAATTCCAATCCGCACGGGCACACCTCAATCGCCCACAAACAACCGGCGGGATTGACTCAGCCGCGTCGATCATTGCGGCATGTCAGGGATTGCAGAAGTGTGCTGTGTCTGAGTTGCTAGTGTAGTGTCTCACTCAGATGGGAACTTATTCGGTGTTCGTTTTCATAGGTTTTGTCGCGCTCACCTCCTGAAAACGTTGAGCGCACAATGTCCC
>JAYSQC010000379.1:0-2782 GCA_043721755.1 Schlesneria sp. | reverse complement strand
GAGGATGGCACATTTCACACTAACCCGAAGCGTAAGCGAGGACGTGCTTTGCATCCTCGCTTACGCTTCGGGTTAGTGTCAGCTTCTCCCACGAGCGGTATAACTCGCTTCGAGCGCTGGCCCACCATCGGGAATCGTCGAGAAATCAGGGTGGGCCGGCGCGGCGAAGCGCCACTGGTCCCACCCTACAGTTTTCGCAGCCTCAACAAGGCGATGGCCCTGGAGGAATCGCCGGTACAGTGGACGCTTCAAACCTGATCGTGTGAGATACGCCGCAACCGCTGGAACTCCTAAGAGGGCATTTCAAAACCTGTTTTCGCCTCGAAAAACTAGCCCGACGCGCAAGCGAGGGCTTCACCGTTATCGAATGTTCAGCCCTCGCTTGCGCGTCGGGCTGGTTTTGAAATGCGCTCTAATCAAAAAAGGTACGCGATGGTTCACCGAACGACGAATGTGTCTCTGCCCTGCGCTTACAGAATTGCAGTGTGCTTGGCGACACTGGGGTTCGTATTGATTGAATTCGGCCAACCCTGCCTTTCCGCGAAGGAGCCGCTGTTGAAGACGCTGCCTCAGATTGTTCAAGCAACGTTAGCAGCAGTTCCAACAGCAGACGACAAGACCTTCGCGGCGTTGGCGGCGCGCTACATCGACGAGTCTCCCGCGTTCTCACCCATCGGTGCGACGACGCTCGGTGATCACCGGTACGACCAGGAGTTGGACGACATCAGCCCGGCTGGTCGTGGGCGTGAGCGGACATTTCTCAAACAGTTGCAGGTCGAGTTGGCGAAGCTCGACCGGACGACGTTGTCACGAGATCAGCAGGTCGATCTCCGCCTACTGGACCATCAATTGAAGAGCGATCTCTGGCGGCTCGACACGCTGCAAGAGTGGGCGTGGAACCCGATCGCCCACACACAGCTTCCGGGCAGCGCGATCTATGGCCTGATGGCCCGAGAGTTCGCTCCCGTTGAGAAGCGGCTCGCCAGCGTGACGGCTCGGCTGGAGAAGTTCCCGAAACTGTTTGAACAAATCCGGACCACGCTCGATCCCAAGCGTGTTCCGCTCGTCCATGCCGAGACGGCTCTCAAACAGAATCGCGGCGTGCTGTCGATCATCGAGAACACCGTTCGTCCGCAGATGGCCAAACTCGGTGATGCCGAGCGCGGCCGGTTGCTCAAGGCGATCGAAGTCGCCACGCAGGCGGTCGAACAACAACAGCAGTGGCTGGAGAAAGTGTTGATCCCCGGCGCGCAGGGAGACGCGCGGATCGGGCCGAAACTCTTCGACGAAAAGCTCGCGCTGACATTGGGAACCGGACTGACACGGCAGGAAATCCGTGACCGCGCCGAGTTTGAACTCCGTCGCGTGCGGGCCGAGATGTACGCCATCGCGCGACGCGAGCAGCTCAAAGCGCAGCCGGACGCGAGCCTTCCCGAACAGCCTTCGCCCGAGCAGCAACAGCAGGTCATCGTCGCCGCGTTGGAGAACGCCTATGCCGATGTCCCCTCGCGCGAGGGTGTCGTCCCCGCCGCGCGGAAGTCGCTCGAATTGTGCCTCGACTTCGTTCGCAAGCACGACCTCGCCACGATCCCCAACGACCCGCTCGACATCATCGTGATGCCCGAGTTTCAGCGCGGAGTGTCGATTGCGTACTGCGACTCACCCGGCCCGCTGGAAGTGGGACTCAGCACGTTCTACGCGGTCGCGCCGCTGCCCACCGACTGGTCCGACGCGCAGTGCGCGTCCTTCCTGCGTGAGTACAACATTCGCTCAATCCACAATCTGACCGTGCATGAAGCGATGCCGGGGCACTTCCTGCAACTCGCCCATGCGAACCGCAGCCCGAACCGGTTGCGGGCACTGCTCGGGTCGGGAACATTCGTCGAAGGCTGGGCGTGCTACACCGAGCAAATGATGTCCGAAGAGGGCTTCCTTGCCGACCGCGATCCGTTGATGAGGCTCATCACGTTGAAGTGGTATCTGCGAACCATCGCCAATGCGATTCTCGACCAATCCGTGCATGTCGATGGCATCCGCCGTGAGGAAGCGATGAAGCTGATGATGCACGACACCTTCCAAGAGGAACGCGAAGCGGCTGGAAAGTGGACTCGTGCCCAAGTCACTTCGGCACAACTCTCGACCTACTTCGTCGGCTATCAAGAACACCGCGACCTGCGCAAGGCGACCGAACAGCGTTGGGGGGCCTCCTTCACGCTGAAACGCTACCACGACGGCGCGGTCTCATTCGGCTCCGCACCCGTTCGCTTCGTCAGGTCGTTACTGCTGGATGAGCCGATTCCGGAGTAGTACTCGGCAAAGACCTTGAGCAACAGTTCGCACGGCTCTTCCCCATTTCAAAGCAGGGTCGAACATGCTCGCTTCGAGTGCTGGCGAACTCTGAAAATCCGTAGAGATTTGACGGTGGGCCAATGCGGCGAAGTACCGCCGGTCTCACCCTGCTTTTTGTGCAACTTCAACCGGGTTGGAGCCGTACGCAAGTTCGCTACGTGGCTTGCAATGTGACACCTGCGTTGCGATAGTTCGCCTCCCAAACTGCTGAACGAGGGGCCTCATTGAGGGTCACTTTCGCGAAAGAATGGTTGGGTTTAACGACGGGCTGTGGCGCAGCTTGGCTAGCGCGCTTGACTGGGGGTCAAGAGGTCGCAGGTTCAAATCCTGTCAGCCCGACATCGGAAGCCTTGCCCGCAAACACTGCGGGCAAGGCTTTTTCGCTTGGCATTGTGAGGTTTTCGTCACTGGCCGATGGCGTTGCTTCCTCATC
>JAYSQC010000378.1:0-3615 GCA_043721755.1 Schlesneria sp. | reverse complement strand
GAGGATGGCACATTTCACACTAACCCGAAGCGTAAGCGAGGACGTGCTTTGCATCCTCGCTTACGCTTCGGGTTAGTGTCAGCTTCTCCCACGAGCGGTTAATCGCAGCACCGTTTCGCGGTCTCAGTCCCCGTGATGACTGTTGAAACCACTGCGGAAGGTTGTGCCATGACAACGATTTCCACATCCGGCCCGATCATCATCGCCGGTGGGAGCGGTTTTTTGGGTGTGTCGTTGGCGACGCATTTGGCGGCTTTGGGGCGACCGATCGTCGTGTTGTCGCGTCGGCCGCCGAAGCCCAGTGGGCCGTGGAGGCACGTCGGCTGGGACGCCCGCTCGCTCGGCGAGTGGCGTCATGAGCTGAATGGAGCGAGCGCGATCATCAACTTGGTGGGACGCACTGTCGATTGCATCAAGACTCCGGCACATCAGGATGAGATTCTTCGATCGCGTCTCGAGGCGACACGGGTGCTGGGCTGGGCCGTGCGGTCGGTCGCTGCGCCGCCACCGGTCTGGGTGCAGATGAGTTCCGCTCACATCTATGGCGATCCGCCGGAAGTCACCTGCACCGAAGAGTCCCCCTTCGGATACGGCCTCGCGCCTGTCGTGGCGCGCGCTTGGGAGGAGGAGTTTCACGCCAGCATTCTTCCGACGCAGCGCGGAGTCATCCTGCGCACGAGCTTCGTCATCGGACGCGATCGCGGTGCTGGTAACGGCGCACTGGGACGACTGGGATTACTGGCTCGGCTCGGTTTGGGAGGCACCATCGGTTCGGGCACGCAGGGGATGAGTTGGATTCACGAGACCGATTTGAACCGCCTCTTTGAACGCGCGTTGACCGACCCCACCATGCACGGCCCGTATATTTCATCGGCTCCTCACCCCGAATCGAATCGCGTCTTCATGCGCGAGTTGCGGCGAGCCGTCGGAATGCCTATTGGATTGCCGACGTATTCTTGGATGGTCCGCCTCGGTGCTCATTGGCTCCTGCGAACGGACCCCGAGCTGGCGCTTTGCGGACGGTACGTCGTTTCCACGCGACTGCGCGAGGAAGGGTTCGAGTTTCAGTTTCCGCAGCTTCGCGAGGCACTGCACGATCTTGTGGGACGCCGCGTCAACCCACAGAGGTTGCGAAGCGAAGACCCCTCACCCTAGAACCCATTTCAAAACGTGCTTTCGTCTCAAATACTAGCCCGACGCGCAAGCGAGGGCTTCACCGTCATCGAATGCCCAGCCCTCGCTTGCGCGTCGGGCTAGTTTTGAAATGCGTTCTAGCCCTCTTCCCGCAAGGCCGGGGCGAGGGGACCAGACACGAAAGCAAAGGCAAGAAAACCTCCATGCAACTGACTCAAGCTGGCTATCGAACGTGGGACGGGAAGCGGCGTTCTCCTTGGTGGGGGTGTTGGTCGCTCGTGCGCGTCGGGTTGATGCTCATTGTGCGGCGGTGGGTGTTTTGGATTTTGCTGGGCCTTGGCCTGCTGAACTTCCTCTTCCACTTTGCCTTCATCTATTTGAAGGCGACGATCGTCGTGCAGAACGCCAACATGGCGCGGTTCCTCGACAACTATAAAGTCACCGGCTCCGGGCAGGCGTATGCCGACTTCATGTTCGCGCAGGCGACGATCTGTGCGTTGCTGCTGGCCTTCGCCGGATCGACGCTGATCGGCAGCGATTATCGGCAAGGAGGCATGGTCTTCTATTTGTCGCGCGGGATCGGCAAGTGGCACTACATCGTGGGCAAGTTGCTGACGATCGCGGCCGTGGTGCTGATCGTGACCACGGTCCCGGCCCTCGTGCTGTTCATCGAGTACGGAACGCTGAGCAATTCGTTCGCGTACTTCATCGACAACCCGCGCGTGCTGTGTGGGATTCTCGGTTACGGTGCGGTGCTGGCCATCGTGCAGAGCCTGATGATTTTCGCCGTTGCCGCGTGGGTGCCACGCACGGTCCCGCTGGTCATGACGTGGTTGGGAATCTTCGTCCTGTTGAAGGGACTGGCCGACGCGATGCGTTCCATTGACGACAACCGTTATTGGCTGCTCCTCGGAATCTGGGACGACATGCACCGCATCGGCCGCTGGTGCTTCGGGTCGCTCGATGAGAGCACAATTCCGTCGGCGGGCTGGTGTTTGACGGTGTTGGCTGCGATTTGTGTGGCCTCGCTAGGGCTGATCGTGCGCCGCGTGAAGGCAGTCGAGGTGGTGTCGTGAGCGATTTACAAACATGATACGCCCGCCAAAAGTAGCCTTCATCGCTCCGCGTGAAGAGAGCCGAACGCAGAATGACGCTGTTTCCCGCATATCCGGGTCGCTGGTGACTCGGCTGACTTCACGCGGAGCGATGAAGGCTACTTTTGGCGGTCACGTCAAACATTGAGTACAGGAGATGGCAGCGTGCGATTGATTCCTGCTGGTCAGCGGCGGCTTGCGTTGAGCATTGTCACGCTCAACACATTAGCCGTGTGTTTGTTCGCGGAGTGCGACGAGCCGCCTCGTCGCATCGAAGCGGCACAACCCACCACCGCGACGAACATGTTTCTCGAGGTGTTGCGGCTGACGCAGCATGTGGGGTTGGTTGAGGCCGTCGTTCCACAGCGTGATGCGCGAACGAAGGCGATCATCGGGAAGGGGCTTGGTAGCGAGGGGGGGCTGTTAAAGGAGTCCGCTGTCGAGCTGATGGATGCCAAGACGTTTGCTCGGCTGGCGGGAGACGATGGACGGCTCGATGCCGCTGAGATTCGCCAGAGTTTGGCTGAGCAAGTGCCGCTCAGTCGCCAGCGACTCCAACCGAAAGTGGCTGATCATTTGAGCCTGTTGGCGACGGGCTACGACCAGCTCGATGACTCACATGCGACGGCGGGACGCAAGCTGGCCGACTGGATCGTGGAGAACTACCGACCGGGTCAACCGCTGCCGATGACGTGCGTCTGCACGGGCAACTCGCGACGGAGCATCTTGTCGGCCACGATGGTCAGCGTGTCGGCCGCGTACTACGGGCTGCCCGAAATTCGCGGCTTCAGTGGCGGGACCACGCCGACCGCCTTCAATTCACGGACGGTGAAGACACTCCGCGAGATCGGCCTCGACATCACCGCACTCGATGAAGAGGCAACTCGCGGTGATGCGGTCACGGCGAACCCGAAGCATCGGATTCGGTGGGGTCTCGCGCCCGATGATGCGGCGATGGAGTCGATCGAGTTCTCGAAGAGGTACGACGACGCGGCCAATCCTCAATCGGGCTTCGCGGCGTTGCTCGTGTGCAGCGATGCCGAGGAAGCCTGCCCGGTCATCAAGGGTGCCTCCGTTCGCATCCCGCTGCCGTATCTCGACCCGAAGGCTTACGACGGGACCGCCATTGAGGCTCACAAGTACGACGAACGTCGCGATGACATCGGACGGTTGATGATGTCGGTCATGATGGAAGCCCGGCTGCGGCTGATCGCGGCGGGGAAATTGACGGTCGCGAAGCCGTGAGCGATCAGGGCGCGATCCAGTGGATAGACTCCGTGCGGCCGGAACTGAGTCGTTTAACCGCGTGGGCAACGCCCCGCGCGTCGATGGCAAAACAGCGTTCCACATCGCTCGACGCGCGGGGCGTTGCCCACGCGGTTAAACG
>JAYSQC010000377.1:0-28831 GCA_043721755.1 Schlesneria sp. | reverse complement strand
CCACCCCGACAAGCGGGGTGGGGTTTTAAAACAGAGCCTAGCCTTTTGAAATGGGGAGACATCCTGAGCTGGCCAGCATCCCTTCAGGATGCAAATCCCATTTCTGTGCCGTCGTACCGGGGGTGTCGCGGACGCTCAACCCCCGGCTAATGGCTGGTATCCCTTCGGGATGAAAACGACGGACTTCATCACCCTCATTGGAGTCCCCCCAAAACCACGGATGAACCAGAAAGGTTCATCCGAGGTTTTGGGGGGATCGGTTCAGGAACTGATAAACCTCTGGGAACGAAGATGTCTTGATCCCGAAGGGATCGCAGCGATTAGCCGGGGGTTGAGCGGAGCGATACCCCCGGTTGAGGTTGAACAAAGCGATTTGCATCCTGAAGGGATGCCAGTGTTGGAATGGGGCTGCAAGCACAACAGATTGCTGGCATCCCTTCAGGATGCAAATCCCCTTTCTGTGCCGTCGTACCGGGGGTGTCGCGGACGCTCAACCCCCGGCTAATGGCTGACATCCCTTCGGGATGAAAACAGTGACGGTCGTTCTTCCCTAATGAATCATGCGTCCCCCCAAAAACGTTCGATGAACCAAAGAGCCGCTCCCCGCTGCCAAATCTCCAACGACTCAAACCGAAACACTCCCATTAGGCGTGCGGCAGGAAATAGCTTACCCATCGAAGCCTGATGCGCAAGCGAAGGACGCTGGGCAACGGATCCTTCGCTTGCGCGTCAGGCTTCAGTCTGCGGTAAGACAACTCTTGCCGCTCGCCTTACTCTCCGCTCTCCACTTAGATGATGTCGGCGAAGGTGGATTCCTGGTGGCGGAAGTAGATGAGGCCGGTCACCAGGATCACGGCCACCATGGATGTCGAGACGGTCAGCAGCATCCAATCCGGGGATCGTGTCCCCAGCACGCACCAGCGAAAACCGTCGATCACGCCCGCCATTGGGTTCAGGCCATAAGCCCACCGCCAGCGCTCGGGCACCAGTTCCGACGAGTACACCACCGGCGAAATCCACATCCAGGATTGCAGCAGAAACGGCATGGCATGGCCGACATCCCGATAACGGACATTCAACACGGTCAGCCACAAGCCGAATGCCAGGGACGTTGCGATCGTCAGGAGGAGAAAGACCGGCAGCAACAGAAATGACCAACCGGGAACGAACCCAAACCAAACCATCATGCCGATCAGCAAGATCATTTGCAGACCCAAGTCGGCCAGGCCGGAACCGAGACTCGCCAACGGCAGAATCAGGCGGGGGAAATAGACTTTGCTCAGCAAGCCGCCGCCCCCGACGATACTGGACGAGACACCGGCCAGAGAATTGGTGAAATAGTTCCACGGCAGCAGCGCGGCCATCGCGAACAGCGGATACGGCGCGCCGTCGGACGACATCCCGGCCAATTGGCCGAAGACGAAGGCGAAGATCGCCACGCTGACCAAGGGCTTGATGAACACCCAACCGTAGCCAATCACGCTCTGCCGGTACTTCGAGGAAATGTCCCGCCAGACGAGCAGCGTCAGCAGATCCCGGTATCGCCAGACCGCAGCCAGATCCGGAAACTGAATCCCCTTGGGTGCCTCAATTCGCGTGGTGATCGTCGCAGTGGTCAAAGTCGAACTCTTTGCAGCATCGTCAGGCCGTGGCGAGTGTTCAGGGAGATCTGTTTCGCCCGATCGGGCGTCGGCGGCAAGACTCATGTCAATGGATTCCGTGGGGTGGCAGACCAATGTCTGCCATCAGCGCTCCGCGTGATGAGCCTTTGGGGATCAGGCGTCCACATGTGAAAGGCTCATCACGCGGAGCGCTGATGGCGACATTAAAGACAGTTTCAAAACCCGGAAAGTAACCCGCAGCGTGAGCGAGGGCGTCGAGATGTCCAGCGTGAAATCGCCCTCGCTTACGCTTCGGGTTAGTGTCAGTATCAGCCGCGAGCAGTTCAGGCGGCCTGTACCGCAGGCTGCACGGGCTTTCGTCCCCATCTCATGCAAGGTTGCTCAATCAGAATGAACAGCACAGACGAGACGGCCAGGATCGCAGGAATGACGACCGCCGCCTGTAATGCCAATGCCACCGGATAGCTCAAGCCGCTGGTCCACGGAGCCACTTGTCCGCCGACCAGTGAGATCACCCCGAAGTGATACAGGTACGTCGTGTAACACATGCCACCGATCACAACCAGCACCGGCTGGCTGAGCAACCGGTTCAGGCGTGGACCTCGGAGCACAGCGGCACACGCGGGCAACAGCGCGACGGGCAGCAAGTACCAGGTTGTCTCGTTCAATGGCAGCACGACGCACCCCATTGCCGCGATCAGACCAACCAGATCCCAAACGACGCCATGAGCGCGAGACAGCGGCCTGTCCGTCTCCGACACCGCCTGCCAATCAGCCAGCAGCAATCCGCACAGGAAGTAATCCAAATAAAAGAACACGCTGCCGGCCAGTGGATAATCGATTCCGTGGCCGACCGCGCACTTGGTGAGCATCACGCTGGTTGCACCCAATAGCAGCAATCCTCGTCTCCAGATCAACTGCGGAATCCGGTAGACCTGCGCCAAGAGCGGGGCCAGCAGGTAGAACTGGACTTCGATTTCCAGGGACCACGCCACACCATTGACGGTGCTCATCGACTGGTAGACCAGATTGTGCAGGTACAGCGCACTCGCCAGCAGATGCGGCCCCAACTCAGACCAGGTTTGTTTCTTCACCAGCATCAACAGCAGGGTCAACAACAACAGGTTGACCAGATACGGAGGGTGGAGGCGCGTCACACGCCGCCAGAAGTATTGCTTCAGCCGAACCGGTTTTCCTCGACATAAATACTGCTCGGCAAACGGCAGAGCCAGGATGAACCCGCTGATCACGAAGAACAGTTGGACGCCGCAATTCCCAATGTCGATCAGGCGATAGAGCGGTGATTGTTTTGCTTCGAGGTAATCCAATCCCGGTGTACGCTGGGCCACGTAGCCGCCCAGATGGTGCATGATCACAGTCATGATCGCGAGGCACCGCAATCCATCGATCGCCGGCAGGAATCGTCCGGACGAAGTGGTCCGCGTCCAGCGAGCCCACCACGATCTCCCGTGGAGTCCAATGGTTGTGGTACTGACCTCGGTTCGCAGAACCAGCGGCAGGTCGGCTGTGCTGCTCACGGATCCAGACTCCGGGCCACGTTGAAGACAATCTCCACCATTGGGCATGGTTCAATCAGGGTTGCAGCCACTCCGAAGACCCCCTCACCCTAACCCTCTCCCCCACAAAGCCGGGGGAGAGGGGACCAGAGAAGTCACCTGATACCCAAAGCCGTGTTCGATTGAACCATGCCCACAATTGACTCGTTCACAACGACCGGAACTCGTACGACCAGGTCGTGACCACTTGTCGTCCGGATCGCATTTCCGAAGCCGCCGATCAACACAAGCGGATGAAGCAAAAGACTGACCACTGATGGCACTGATTTCACAGATGGCACTGATGAAGTGGGAGAAGAAGTGAGTTCATGGTCTTCGACTTACTTCGCCTTCATCTGATCTGTGTCATCGGTGAAATCAGTGTCCTCTGTGGTTCCGCTGCGTCCTCTTAATACTACAGCGCACGTTCGCGTTCTTGTCCACTCTCCCCCCGGCTCTGCGGGGGAGAGGGTTAGGGTGAGGGGGCCGTCGGTGGAATCAGTTTTCATCGGAGAATCACATGAAATGCTGTGACCTCGCCCCATCCGAAGCCCCCCTCACCCTAACCCTCTCCCCCCGAAGCGGGCGGGAGAGGGGACCGGAATTGCGAACGTGCGCTGTAGTCTTAACTGCGGTTCAACGATTTGATACCGACCGGTGAGCAATCCTGTTCAGACTCTGCGTGGGACCGGAGTGGTTCCAACGCAAACATTTCCAGCAAGGGTCGAGAGCAGTCTTCCCAACGGAAGCGGGCGGCATTCTCAATCGCGGCCCGCGACATGTGGGACCAATACGGATCATCGGTGAGCAGACGTTCGAGTGCTGCGGCTGCTGAGGCCGCGTCATCGGGAGAGACGTAGACTCCGCCGCTCCCGCCGATCTCGGGCATCGCGTTCGTGTCGGAGCCGACGACGGGTGTTCCGAAGGCCTGCGCCTCCACGGCCGGGATGCCGAACGACTCGCACCGGCTCAGCAGGCAATAGACCCTGGCAGAACGATAGGCCGCATGCAACTCGGCGAGTGACAGATGTCCCTCGATCTGCACGGCGTCTTGCAGATCGAGCCGTTCGATTTCGGCTGCGATTTCTCGCCGATACTGAACGTCGGGCCAGCCGCCGACGAGCCTCAATCGCGCCGGCACATCCCGGCCTCGCAGGATTTGTATTGCTCGGAGGAGAGTTTCGCAGTTCTTCCAGCGGGCCATGACCGAGACACAGAGGATCGTCCATCGCTCCTTTGCACTCGGGTCACGAGTCTGGGCGGCGATGGCGTGAGTTTCGTTCTGGATTCCCTGATAGACGATCCGGCCTCGCCGCTCGGTTCTGTCTCCGGCATTCCGACGATAGAGGTGCTGCATGTGAGTCGAGTTGTAGATCATCAGGTCGGCGGACCGCTGGGCTCGCCGATACGCGGCCCGCTGTACAGCGGCTTTACAGCTTGCCAGGAATGTCTTCGGGACGGCCGATGTCAGGCACCAGGGATTCTGAGCGAGTGAGATCTGCGGGACCGGACTGCGTGGCAACACAGTTCCGGCCGGTGTGAAGTACAGGTCGATCTGCCAGTTTCTCATCCAACGCGGCAGCGTCGTCGCTTCCCACAGCGTGCGACCGAGCCAACCGCGTGCGCTGGCGGGTGCCTCGTGCCACTGCACATTCGGTCCGAACTGTGTGTCGGCTGGTCGAGTTGCCTTGTTGCAAACGACATGGAATTCGTGTTCGTTCACCGTCCATTGTGCCAGTTGCCGCAGGTGTCCGTAGAGGACATGCTGGCCACTGAGCGATTCCGCCGACAAGGCATTGACCAGGACTCGCATCAATTACCTACTGGTTCACGTGCGTTGGTGGAGTTCAGTTGGTGCGAATTGGCCGAGGCTTCTGCGGGAGTGTGGGCTGCCAGTCGTTCCTCGATCATTGCCGGTACGGTACGGCCGAGAACCCGGCATAGGATCGCGGCGAACCGGCCCGTCTGTCGGCGGCGATGAAATTGTTTTTCCGCCAGACGACGGGCGTTGTGGCCCAGCGTTTGGACGAGACCGGCATCCGCAGCCAGTTCTTGGATTCGTTCGGCCAGTGCCACGTCATCATTGGGAGAACACGTGAAACCGACCGCATTGTCGTTGATCAGTTCGTGCAATTCCGTTTCCGGTTCGGTCAGTGCGATGGTCGGTGTACCCGAGGCGAAGATTCCGTACAACTTGCTCGGCATGACGCACGCAGAGGCTTCGGGGCGGACCGACACCAGATGCACATCCGCCGCACTGAGGCTGTGCGCCAGAAAACTGCGGGGTTGATAGGGCAGGAATCGCACCTGGCCCAGTTGAAGCTGTCGGACACGCGCCTCCAGCGCACTCCGGCGAGCCCCTTCACCCACGAAGACCCATTCGATGTCGGTTCGGTGGCGGAGTAAGGCCGCAGCGTTCAGGAGCGTATCCAGCTCATGGGCCAGTCCCATGTTTCCCGAGTACATGACGACGAACTGGTTCCCGAGACCGTGCTTTCGACGGAATTCATTGTTCGCCTTGATGGGGCGAATCGATTCCGTGTCCGCCCAGTTCGGGACAATCTCTAGGGTTGATCGGGGCACGCCATACGATTCGCAGCGTTGCTGCATGTCACGACTGAGGACGATCACCTTGTGGGCCTGGCGATAGACACTGAACAATTGCCTTCGCAGTGAGCGGGTGATGAGTCCTTCACGAACCTTCCCCACGGCCACCGCGATGTCCGGATAAAGATCCTGCAGATAACAGATCAGGGGGCAGCCCCCGAACCGGCGCTGCAACCGACGGCCGATGAGTGGCAGGAAAAAGGGATCCGTTTCGACGACGAGGACATCCGGTCGGCGGCGAAGACATCGGGCGACTCGCCACGCGGACAGAGTAAACGTCACCAGATTTGTCAGTCGTCCGAGAGCCGAATGCTTGGAGAACCGGGAGTGCCAGACGCGTTGAATCGTGACTCCGAGGTATTCCCCGGTTCCAGGAACGGTGGGATGGATCTCGTCTTCAACATGGTTCGGCAGTCCGGCGATCACGGTCACGTCGAACCAGGGTGTCAGATCCGTGGTCAACTCCGTGAGAAGTTGACCGGTCGCTTCTGAATCGGGCCAATAGGATCGATTCAGGAACACGACATGGGGCCGCTTGACCGGCGGCTCCGCGACGGGGGTGCAGTCGTTCATTGGTGGTCCTTTTCCAGTCCCCTCGCCCCCGTCTTCGGGGGAGAGGGTTAGGGTGAGGGGGCCGAGCGGTCGAGAGACGTTGGATTTGTCGAATGAACCCCACCGGAATCGTTCGATGTCAGTCCAGCGGCCACACCGACTGAAGCGAATCCCCCCTCACCCTAACCCTCTCCCCCCGAAGACGGGCGGGAGAGGGGACAAGAAACAGCGACCACCAATGAGCGACTGCACCCCCGAGACAGGATCCCCGATTGCCGCCGTGCTGACAGAGCTGGTTTGTGAAATCATGAATTGTCGGATCGCTCGCCGATCACATGCCACTGACAACCACTTCTTTTGCCGTCGTGAATCCGTTGGAACGATGGCCGTTCGCTCCTGAATCCGTGACTGGCAACGGGGATCTTTCGCGGGCCTCGTAGAGATCGTGAACGACCATCCGATTGACGAGTTCCTTGAATCCGACCTTGGGTCGCCAACCCAACTCGCGTTGCGCTTTCGACGCGTCACCCAGCAGCAGATCAACCTCGGCCGGTCGGAAGTAGCGTGGATCGATCCGGATCAGGTTCTGCCCATCCGGTCCGATTCCGACTTCGTCCACTCCGGTTCCCTCCCAGCGGAGCGGCAGATCGACCTCGGCGAACGCCAGTTCGCAGAATTCTCGCACCGAATGGGTTTCACCGGTGGCGATGACATAGTCGTCAGGAACGGGGGCCTGCAGCATGAGCCACATGGCTTCGACGTAGTCTCCGGCGAATCCCCAATCGCGTTTGGCGTCGAGGTTGCCGAGAAACAACGTGTCCTGCTGTCCGGTCGCGATGGCCGCCACGGCGCGGGTGACTTTACGGGTGACGAAGGTCTCGCCCCGGCGCGGCGATTCGTGATTGAACAGGATGCCATTGACGGCAAACATGCCATACGACTCGCGGTAATTGCGGGTGATGTAGAACGCATACGCCTTGGCGGCCGCGTACGGGCTGCGCGGGTAGAACGGAGTCGTTTCCGACTGCGGCGTTTCGAGCACCTTGCCGTACAGTTCCGACGAAGATGCCTGATAAATACGGGCTTCGATGCCCAGTTCCCGCATCGCCTCCAGCAAGCGGATGGTTCCCAACCCCGTCACTTCGCCCGTGTATTCGGGAATGTCATACGACACCTTGACGTGCGACTGAGCACCTAGGTTGTAGATCTCGTCCGGCTTGACGACCTTCAGGATGCGGTTGATCGACGAGGAGTCGTTGAGGTCACCGAAACACAAGTGGAGCCGGACATCGGGGTCGTGGGGATCCTGGTAGATATGATCGATCCGGCCGGTATTGAACGACGACGAGCGCCGGATCATGCCCCAGATCTCGTACCCCTTGCTGAGCAGCAGTTCGGCCAGGTACGAGCCATCCTGCCCGGTGATGCCGGTCACCAGCGCCTTCTTACCATTCTTCGGTGGATACAAATTCATTTTCAGAGAGTTCCAGATCAGAGACTAGAAAGCTTGGTGTCGGGAAGTTGTTGTCAATGATTCAAGTTTGACGTTTCCGTCAGAAGTGGTGAGCCGGGCGGCGTCAGCCCCCGGACTCTTGCGATTGCAGCTAAGAATCCGGGGGCTGACGCCCAATGGCACTCACTTTGATCAAGTAACCCGAAGCGTAAGCGAGGGAAACAAAGGGAAACCGCTTTTGTAATCGCCCTCGCTCACGCTTCGGGTTACTAAAGTGAGTGCCATTGGGCTGACGCCGCCCAGCTCACCTGATTCGGACTTCTGTCGGTCACGTCAATCTTCACTGATCTCCACTGATCCGAATCAGTGAAGATCAGCGTCAATCAGCGTTCCAAATTCTTCGCACCCGGCGAAGAAACAAAACGTGAGTAGCACAGGCACTTCGGAGCGGGTGACGTGAGTCCCCTGAATGAGACCAGAATTGCAAACCACGCGAACTCAAGAGACTCACGTCTCCCACTCCGAAACAGGTTTTGAAACGGCGTCTGGCAAACACCTGAGCGAAATCATCCCGAATCTCGTTTCGACGGTGATTCCGGTCTTCAACCGACCGACGATGCTGCGTGAGGCTGTCGCGAGTGTGCTCGCTCAAACCTACCGCCCCATCGAAGTCATCATTGTCGATGATGGTTCGACGGATGAGACCCCGCGTGTCGGCGAAGCACTGTCGAGGGCGCATCCCGGCGAGATCTTCTTTCTGCGCAAGGCCAACTCGGGGCCGGGACCGACTCGGGAACTGGGGCGTCTGGCCGCGCGCGGTGAGTTCATCCAGTATCTGGATAGCGACGATCTGCTGCGGCCGCGCAAATTCGAGTTACAGGTTCTGGCTCTGCGCGAGCATTCCGATTGCGGGGCCGCCTACGGGTGGATCTGCGTGCATCCACTGGGACGCCCACCTCTGGAAGCACCGTTCAAGGGGTCGGGCGACGTTCACGAGACTCTGTTTCCGAGGTTGCTCGCCGATCGCTGGTGGAACACGGACTGTCCGTTGTTTCGACGCACGGTGTGCGATGCCGTGGGGCCGTGGAGCGACCTGAAATGGTCACAGGACTGGGAGTACGATGGCCGGGTCGGCGCTCTCGGCACAAAACTCGTGCATTGCCCGGACTGGATGTGCGACGAACGCCATCACGGTGAACTGCGGCAAACGTCCACAGCCAACTGGCTGGAGCCGCTGCGGTTGCGGGAGCGGTTGCGGTTTCTGCAAATGATCTTTGGTCATGCCGAGCGGGCTGGTGTCGCTGACGACGCACCGGAACGAGTTCATTTCACGCGTTGGGTGTTTGCGACGGCGAGAAACTGTGCCCTCGCGGGCTTGGTTCCCGAAGCCCAAGCCTGCATGGATCTCGCGGCGCGATCGGCAGGCACCAATCGCAGCGCTCGGCGCGGGTTGAGTTCCTTCCGTTGGCTCTCTTCAATGATCGGCTGGCGAGCCGCCGGTCAACTGGCGTCCTGCGGCCAACGGTGGAAGCGACCTTCCGCGATGACGTTGCCGCAATCGTTCGCACAATCTCTCCAGAAATAAGGCCACCTACGATGGGGCGAATTGGTGCCTGGCTGCGATTTCCGCTGCAATTCATTCCACGGCAAGTCGCCGTACCGATCCTGAGTGGTCCGGCGCGCGGCATGAAATGGGTCGTGGGAGCCGCAACGCATGGATGCTGGCTGGGAAGCTATGAAGTTCAGAAACAGTTGCGCATCGCATCCTTGCTGCAGCCGGGTGACGGCTTTCTCGATATTGGAGCCAATGCAGGCTTCTACACGTTACTGGCGTCGCGATTGGTGGGACCGTCTGGCAGAGTGTATGCCTTTGAACCCGTGCCAGAGAATATCGCAAAAATACACCGTCATCTCCAACTGAATCGCGTCTCGAATGTCTGTCTGTACGAAGCCGCAGTGTCCGATCAAGTCGGTATGGCAGTGTTTCGGACTGCCGACGCTGGAGAATGCGGATGCCTTTCCACGGACGGTGATCTCGAAGTCGAAACTGTCACGCTCGATGAGTTATGGGGCACTGGTCGGCTGATACCCCCGCGAGTGATCAAGATCGATGTCGAAGGGGCTGAGGCGAAGGTGCTTCGCGGCGGAGCAAAAGTCATTCAGCATTCCCGTCCAACGATTCTGCTCGCCGGTCACGGAACTGCCAGGCAGCGGGAATGCGAGGCGATTCTTGAGTCATTCGGCTATGTGGTGACAATCGAGCGCGACGGCAGTGAAGACGGTATGTACGAATCGCTCGCGATGCCGGCCAGCCCGTAAACAGTTCGGCGATGGAGTGGGGGTTTCCGTGTCAAAGCAAGTGACTCCGGTCTTCGCGCCGGGTAGCGATTCAGTCAAGAACACGATCCCGCGCGTGTCGGTCGTCATGAGCGTCTACAACGAGGCGACACGCGTCAGTCGGGCCATCGACAGTCTGTTGTGCCAGACGTGTACCGACTTTGAACTGATTCTCATCGACGACGGCTCCCTGGATCAGACGCCAGAGATCTTGGAAAAGTACCGCCAACGCGACGCCCGAGTCCGTGTGATTCGTCAAGACAATGCTGGCCTGACAATGGCGTTGATTCGCGGTTGTGCGGAGGCTCGCGGCGAGTATATCGCTCGGCACGACGCCGATGACTGGTCGGAACCGACCCGGTTCGCGGAGCAGGTGGCGCTGCTCGACGCTGACCCGAATGTGGGCTTTGTGTCGTGCGCGACTCAGTACGTCGGGCCGAATGATGAGCCTCTGGAATTGGTTGTACGACAGGATGGTCCCTCCGAGGCGACTCGGAAACTCCTCGACGAACAGCAAGGCCCACCAGCACACGGCAGTGTGATGTTCCGCCGATCGCTTTACGAAGCGGTCGGCGGATATCGATCGGAGTTCTACTGCGGCCAGGATTCCGACCTTTGGATGAGGATGGCCGAACAGTCACAGATCGCGTATGGCACGCAACAACTGTATTCCGCCCGTCGCGATCCGTTCAGCCTGTCAGGGCGGATGGGCGACACTCAACAACAATTCGGCCGACTGGGTCAAGAGTGCCGAGCTGCTCGGCGCGAAGGCCGCTCGGAGCTGCCGATCTTGGAAGTGGCCCGGCAACTCGCGGACCAACAACGGACTCGTAACCGGACCGGCGGGTCGTCTCGCGGTCCAGCCACGATGGCCTACCTGATTGGAACGGCGCTGTCACAACGCGGTGACCCGCAGGCCAAAACGTACTACTGGCAAGCCATCCAATCCAATCCGCTGTACTGGCGAGCATGGTTGCGTTTGCTCGTGCCGCGAAAATTCCAGTCCCGCCCCGATTCCGGCAGCGAGTACAAACTACCGGCAAGCTCCAACCCAGTCGATTCTCGCTTCGCTCTGCTGGATGTCTTGCGTGGGCTGGCAGTACTCGCGGTGATCGCGCTGCATAGCGGTGTGCATGCGGTCGGACGGGGGGGGCCATTCTTCGATGGGCTGGTTTGGCCGATCCTACGGCATGGGTATTTGGGCGTGCAGTTGTTCTTCGTCATCAGCGGCTACTGCATTATGGCCGCAGCAGTGTCAGTGCAGTCAGACAAGACTCCGCTACGGACGTTTATTAGGCGTCGCGTGCGACGAATCTTTCCACCGTTCTGGTGCAGTCTGGGACTCGTAATTGGATTGGGACTGCTGACGGTGATCGTGGCCAAGAAAACCTGGTGGAGCATCTTTCCCCTTACCCCGCTGGATTGGCTGTGGAATATCCTCTTGCTGCAAGGGGCTTCCAACGCCCCAGACGCCAGTCTGGTCTATTGGTCGCTCTCGATTGAGGTTCAGTTTTATGGACTGATGGCCATTGCAGTGTTTGCAGACCGCTGGAAAGCTGTCTGGCTGCTCGGGCTATCGGGGCTTTACCTGTGGTGGGCCTGGCAACCGTGGTTTCCGATTGGCGGCACGCCACTGGCCTATTGGCCGGAGTTCGCGAGTGGCATCGCGGCGTACTTGGCGGTCAATTGGCGGGTTTGGGGCAAGTCATTACCGACTGCGCTGTGGGGGCTGTCTGCGGCTGCGATTCTGGTGGGTTGGCAAACTAACCCGGAGGTGTTTGCCGCAGATGGGGAGTTCGCGACGCCTTACAAGCAATTGTTTTGCTTGCTCTGTGGCTTGGGGATCTGGGGCATCCATTGCTTCAAAGGAACTGGCCGCCAGTTCGTTTGGCTGAGACCGTTGGCCTGGATCGGCACTATCTCGTACTCGCTGTACCTGACCCATGAGCCGGTGGCCACGCGCGTGTTCAATCTCGCGGGACGTTTGTTCGATCTGGGCGGCCTCCGCTGGGTGCCAGTGGCCATTTTGGCGAGTGTCGCCCAGTTGCTGGTGGGCTGGCTGTTTTTCAGATATTGCGAGCGGCCGTGGTTGAACCGTTCTTCGCGAACTGCGAAACGGTCAGTCGATATGGCTGACCTTACCACTCCAGCGGTGACGAAGGTGCTGGTCGGATGAGACTTCTAGAATTGTTGCGGACAAGCATCGCAAGCGTCATCGGTCAGGTGCGGGTGGTTCATGGACTGGAGGCGTTGAATGAAATCTCTATGAAGACAGAGCCCAGTCGTGAGTCGATCTCTGATGTGGTGCAATGTTCGGAGATTCCGCAGACTTCTGCCGGAAGAACAGAACCATCGCCCATTCCTCCTGTGACGACTGCGTCACCGAGGGTGAACCGAAATGTGGCACTTGAGTTCGTGCGAATTGCGGCCACGATAATGGTGTTTCTCGGTCACCTTACCGGAATGCCTTCGCTGCGGACGATAGTTGGTCCTGCGTTGTTTCTATTCGTCTATGGCCACGAGGCGGTGATTGCGTTCTTCCTGCTATCGGGTGTTGTGAATCGTAACTCGATAGATCACACGCAGCCGACATGGCGAGAGTTGATTGCTGCTCGTTCCATGCGACTGCTGCCGTTGTATTTGACCGTGGTCTTGGCATGTGCCGGACTGCAAACGTGGGACGACGGGATTTTTCCAACCGAAAAACTCATCGGCCACCTGACGTTCGTTGCAACGCTGCAGGGAGATGTGATCCAGCCGTTTTCAGTGAATCCGGCCTTGTGGTCGATGTCGTTCGAGTTTTTTTCTATCTCTTGCTGACGCTCAGTGTCGCCGTTGGCAGAAGAGGCGTTTACGTGGTTTGGTTCGTCGGTGGCCTGCTCGCGTTGATCGTCAGCGAGTCTTACTGTTTGACGGGGTGGGCCGCGTGGAATGCGAAAATGTGGGGCTATTCCCTAGCGTGGCTATTGGGGTTCTACCTGCCGGAGATCCAGTCTGGGATCCGCTTTCCGCAATGGACTGTGGCTGCATTGCTGGGGGCACTCCCAGCCTATACAAATCTTGGACTGCGGCGTGAGCAGCCACTTTGGGTGGTGGTCACGAGTTGTCTTCTCTGCCCGCTGTTTATCGAAATCATCGCGGCCAACAAAGCGGCACTCAACAAGCATCGCGTACTGGGCGGAGTCCTTGGAACCACTGCAGTCATCATGATTCTCGGGTCGCTCTGGCTTTCTGGACAACCGCTAAGAAGAACGATTCCGTTGACACTGTGTGCATGTCTGTTTCCAGTTTTGTCAGGACTATTTCTGCGCGGGTTCGCCTCGGTGTTCGCAAATCGGAAAAACTTGATCATCCTCGGGGGAAGGGCATCGTACGCGACCTACCTAGTCCATATGCCAATCATCTTTGTTGCAGGAACGCTTAATGTTTCCGCAGTAACCGGAGTTGCCTTGATCGTCGCAGCCACCTCGTTGTCGGTATTTGTATTGGAATGGGGACTTCAACCTTGTATTACTCGGGCCTTGATTGCGCCTCGCCGGTACGGGACGCTCCGGCGTACTCCAAGCAGATAATACATGCCAGTCTGCATGGCGGTTGCCAATTACTCAGCATCGCGAATCGCCTCCCGCAAACTGTCCCATGAATGCAGGCAATCAATTGGGTGAAGTCCATTTGCAAACGGGTGCTTTCATACCTCGTCCCAATGCACGCCCACTGCGAATTCTTGTCGGCGCCGATGTGCCGCCGGACCCGAATGCCGGAGCGTCCGGTACGGTCTATTTCATGAACCAGGCGCTGCGGCGATTGGGGCACCACGTTGATGAGATCTGGCAGGAGGAACTCGGACGGCGGATTGCACATGGCAACCTCCACTATTTACTCGAACTACCGTACTCGTATCGCCGCGTCATGCGGCAGCGGCTGCAAAAAGCGTCCTACGACATCGTCGAGTTCAATCAACCTCACGCCTATCTCGCCTCAGCAGACTTTCGGCGTCGAGCCGGTCACGGAGTGTTCGTGAACCGCAGTCACGGTCATGAGGTTCGAGTCGAAGAAGTCCTTGCACCCTGGCGCAACTTACAACCCGTCAACAACCAGCGAGGACTTCGTCAATTCCTTTCTGGTTGTCTGTGGCCGCTGCTTGCTCGACATTGGAGCTTGATTGCTCGCTCGGCCGACGGATTTCACGTCTCATGCCGTGAGGATGCCGAGTTTCTGATCGATAGATATCGCATCCCCGCAGAACGAATTGGCGTTGTTAGCCAAGGGATTCCTGATGTCTTTCAGCAGACTCCGCCACAAGCGTTGACCGATGGTCGGCGTCATCGACTGCTGTATGTCGGCCAATACGCCTTTGTCAAAGCACCAATGATTCTCGCGCAGGCCGTCTCGACACTCTTGGCTGCCCGCGCGGATCTCACGATGACGTGGGTTTGCAGTCAGGCACACCACTCGGAAGTCCTCGCGTTGTTGGCTCCAGAAGTCCAGTCGCGGGTCACGCTGTTGGGTTGGAGGCCGCTCGAAGAATTGATGAAGGTCTACGACGAACACGGCGTATTTCTGTTTCCGTCGTTTTTTGAGGGATTCGGCAAGACACCGCTGGAGGCCATGTCGCGCGGGATGTGCGTGATTGCCAGCGAAACCGGCGGGATGCGGGACTTTATTGAAGACGGTTGCACCGGGCGACTGGTTCCCGTCGGCCGGGCCGATTTGTTGGTCCAGGCAGCCCTGTCCGTGATTGATGATCCGGAGGCATTCTTACGGATTTCCAACGCAGCGCGTTTATCAGCCGTGCAGCATACGTGGGACCGATGTGCCGAGGATTTGACCGTGTTCTATCGCCAGCTTTTGGCCCGGCAGTCTGCCGAAAAGAACATGAGGCCGAGGGCTCGTTGAGTTGAAAATAGGCGGGTTTGAACCCCGCCTATTGTGAGTGGCTATCCGAGAAGTCGGAGGTGGCACATTCCGTAGGGTGGGCAGTGCCCACCCTACACTTTTCGGAAAGCCACTTTAGTGGGAAGTCTTCGGCGATGGCGTGTGAGTTCCGTCGCGAAGAGGAATCGGCTTGGATTTAAGGTTGCCACTCATGACCATGACTGCGGAACGGACTGCGGAATCGGCTTCGTCCGTCTCGGAATCGCCACCACGAGGGTACGTTGCCTCCGACGTGTCCATCGTGATTCCGACGTTCGGTCGCGACGAGGTACTGGTCGATACCATTCGCAGTTGTCTGGAGCAGACACCGCCCGCAGGCGAAATTCTCGTGGTCGATCAGACGCCGACGCACTCGGTTGAGACTCAATCCATACTGCAAGCGTGGCACGACTCGGGACGGATTCGATGGGAGCGGCGGACCGAAGCATCGCAGCCAGCGGCGATGAACCATGCACTGCTGTGCGCGACCAAACCACTGGTGTTGTTCCTCGACGACGACATCATCCCACAAGCGGGCTTTGTGGCGGCGCATGCGGCGGCGCATGGCTCGCCCGAGGTGTGGGTTGTCGTCGGCCAGATCATCCAGCCGTGGCAGCAGCCGAGTGATGTGCCTCCTCCCGATTCGCTCGACGCGTTGCGGGCGGACTTCGATTTCCCGTTTCATTCGACGCGGCCTGCGGAACTCCAAAACGTCATGTCGGGGCATATGTCTGTCGTCCGTGATCGCGCGTTGGCTCTCGGTGGATTCGACGAGAACTTCCACGGGGCAGCCTACCGGTTTGACACGGAATTCGGCCGCCGTGTGCTTCACGCCGGAGGAAGAATCCTGTTTGAACCTGCTGCCAGTATTCGTCACTTGCGTGCTGCGCGCGGCGGGACTCGCATCCAGGGGGATCACCTGGCATCCGCCAGTCCGAATCATGGTGTCGGCGATTACTACTTCGCGTTGCTGCACGGCTGGCGGGTGGATGTCGTACGTTATGTCTCCCGGCGCATGATTCGCGAGGTGTGTACCAAGTTTCATTTGCGACATCCGTGGTACATTCCGGTCAAGCTTGTGGGTGAAGTTCGCGCTCTGTGCTGGGCCTGGCAACTTCACCGTCGCGGCCCCGCGCTGATTCGGCGGCCCGTCCCATGACGTACCGCGTCGGCTTTCTGACAACACATCCCATCCAGTATCAAGTCCCCGTCTTTCGGCATCTGGCACAACAGCCGGACTTGGATTTCACGGTGTTCTTCTGCCAGTTGCCCGATCAACAGACACAGGGCGACGGTTTTGGCGTGCCGTTCTCGTGGGACATCCCGTTGCTGGACGGCTACCGCTACGAAGTGCTGCGCAACGTGGCGCGACGGCCGAGTGTGACCGAGTTCACCGGCTGTGACACTCCCGAACTCGTGGATCGCATCCGTCGTGGTGGGTTTGATGCGCTGGTCGTCAACGGCTGGGTGGTGAAAAGTTGCCTGCAAGCGCTATGGGCCTGCCGCCGCTACGGCATCCCCTGTATCGTGCGCGGCGAAGCCAACGACATTCGTCCCCGGGCGTGGTGGAAGCAGCTGCTGCAACGACAGCTTGTCCGGCAATACGCGGCGTGTCTGTACATCGGACAGGCCAGCGAACGTTTTTATCATAATCGGGGTGTCCGACCGGAACGGTTGTTCCCCGCCCGGTATTGCGTCGATAACGAGCGCTTCTCGACGGCTGCGGCGAGAGTTGATCGGGCGGCGGCCCGTCAGCAGTTTGGCTTGCGATCCGATTCGACCGTGTTTCTGTTCAGCGGCAAGCTGATTCGCAAGAAGCACCCCTTGGAATTGCTGTCGGCGATGCAAACTGCGGTTGCGGCCGGGGTGAACGCCGAATTGCTGATCGTCGGCGATGGCGAGTTGCGATCGGAATGTGAATCGTTGGTACACGACCACGGACTGCCGGTTCGATTCGCCGGTTTCCTGAATCAGTCGCAAATTGTCGAGGCGTATGTCGCAGCGGATTGCCTCGTCCTGCCCTCGGATCACGGCGAGACTTGGGGCTTGGTGGTGAACGAGGCGATGGCGTGTGGGAGACCGGCGATCGTGAGTGATCAAGTCGGTTGCGCCGGGGATTTGGTGATTCCCCGAGAGACGGGGGATGTCTTTCCGTTTGGAAACTGGCAGCAATTGTCGGATTCTCTGCGCGAAGCCGCCGCCAGGCCGGAACGTCTTCAGTTATGGGGTGCGGCGGCCCGACAACGAGTGGCACAGTATTCACCCGCAGCGGCTGCTCGCGGAATACAGCAAGCGGTGGAATACGTCTGCGAACAGCAACGTCGGAGATAAACTGCGAACGGCCCCCGATAAGAGGCTCTGAGCGGGGCGGCGTCAGCCCCCCGGTTCTTGGGCGTCAGCCCGTTCGTCGTATCGAAGAAGAGCCAGGGGGCTGACGCCGCCCCGCTCAGAAATCTCTCATTCATCGCCGCGTGGAGTATAAAACGAACGCCCATGGATTGGATCTTCGCCGGTATCACGGGAATTGTGGCACTGCTCGCCGTCGGCAATTGGCGGGCTGCGCTCTATGCCTGTCTGTTGCTGGATGTCGCACGCGATCCGGTCAGAAAGCTGTCAGAACAGCAGTCGTCGCTGACGACGATCATTGTCGGGTTTGTTTGGTTTGCAGCCATGCTGGGAGCCCAGTCTGCCGACCAGCGCGAAAGTCGGTTGCTTTTTCGAAGATACCCTCGCTTGCAGACGAGCCTCATCTTGCTGGTTGTGGCTCTGCTGCCTGGGGCATTGATTTCGATCGTGTGCTACAGCAACGGCTGGATGCTGGCGGCGATCGGAACCGCATCCTATCTCGCCATCTTTGTCGGAATCGTCTTGGGGTATCTGTGGCCGCGCAGGGTCAATGACGTCTATCGGTGGATGGCGGCCTTTGTGATCATTAACTCGGTGTTTTTGATCGGTGCCGTGTTGGAAGCCGCGGCGATCGATGTCCCAGGGTTGGGTGGCCTGCAAATGACGTGGGTTCGCAACTACGGTACGGACCTGATCAAACTGATCTGCGGGTTCTATCGAAGTCCGGATGTGATGGGCCTGCATGCGGCCCATGTGCTCATGTTCGGAGCCCTGTTGGCACTGCGTCCGGGGAAGCGATACGCGTGGACTTGGCTGTCCCTCTGCGTGTGGGCCATGACGTGCCTCTTGTTGTCTGGCCGGCGCAAAATGATCGCCATTCCCCTGGTGTTTCTCGTGACTTACATCGCATTGGTGTCCGTGTCCTCCGGCCGAAAGCGAGTCGCGGTCTCCATGGCAGCGTTCGCCGGGCTCATCGTCGCCAGCCTGCTTTTCGTGGTTGAAGGCCAAGATATCTCGGACGACTACACTCGTTATGCCGCCAGCATTGCCACCGAAGGATTTGAACGCACCACCCGATCGTTCACCGAGATTATTTCCACCACTATTAACCAATCGGGCTGGTTGGGAGATGGGTTGGGAACCGTCACGCAGGGAAGACAGTATCTGGGTGTTGTGACCAATACGAAAGACTGGCAGGAGGATGGAGTCGGGCGTCTCTTCAAGGAATTGGGGGTTCCGGGAGTCGTCCTCGCTGTCGCGTCCTTTATATTGATACTGGGTGCCATCCAAAGCTCGTTCGATGCAATTCCAAAAGGGCACCCCGTGCTGCCGTTGCAGTTCGGCATGTACAGTGTTGTTGCTGCGAACCTTGCCAGTTTTGTGATTTCCCACCAAGCCTACAGCGGTGACCCCTCGGCGGTCCTGATTATCGGCTTCTGTCTGGGCATCGGATTGGGGCTGCCGCGACCGGTTTGGGCGAACGCCGTGGGGGAGTCACCGCGACCGATCAAAGAGGCCGAACCCACCGGAATCGAATAGAGATCGACAGCAATCGGTGGCAACTGTGCCGAATCGGCGTTGTTTTTTGCGGCTCTCCGCCACTCCTGTTGGACAACACCCGTGGGCGGCAAGGCGTTAGCCGCCGGTGATTTCCGGCATGACCGGCGGCTAACGCCTTGCCGCTCACGTCGTTGCTGTACCTCGCGCGGTCAGAATTGAGGGCGTTGGCTCGTTTAACCGCGTGGGCAACGCGCCGCGCGACGTTTGAGCCTGTTTCGCCCTCGACGCGCGGGGCGTTGCCCACGCGGTTAAACGACTCAGTCTCGGCCGCGCGAAGTAGAAAATGCACAGCCCCTTAGCCTTCGCCATTGATTCTCCGATCTGATCGTTGCTCTCTGCGGTTCGCCTGCGCGAGTGGACATGATCCGGTTCGTACCTGATTGAATGCTTCAAACTCAAATCTGGACTGGAATGATCGCTCTCCGCTTGCGGCTGTTCAATGTGCTGGCGTGGGCTGTCGCGGTGCTGGCGTGCTGGAGAGCGTTGACTCCACTTCCCCACCATCAGCAGCCGCGAGAGTGGCACGTATCCGTACAGGGCAGCGATCTGTGGGGCGACGGTTCGCGAGCCAAGCCTTGGAGGTCGATCCAGTTCGCCTGCGACTTGGCGATCCCGGGTGATCGCATTGCGGTGTTGCCCGGCACCTACCGCGAACGAGTTCACTTGCGCCGTGGCGGCACGCTGGGACAGCCGGTGACGTTGGTTGCGGATCCTCCCGGGAGCGTGGTGATCACTGCGGCTTGTCCGGAGAACGAATGCTCTTTCGCCACATGGCGCGACGAAGGCACGGGCCTCTATTCGACGGAGATCGGCTGGCCCATCCACATGGTGACGGCGCGCGGACAGCAGCTCTTTCGAGTCCCGTGGGGTGGTCTCAATCAACTTCGGGAACTGGTGCAGCGCCCCGCCGCCAAAGGGGCCTTCTGGTTTGAGGCGGGCCGACTGTTCGTGGGCTTACCGCAAGGCCAACATCCAAACGGTGCCGCATTGGTTTGGCATCAGCGAGTTCCTCCACCCCGGGAATGGGGAGAATTCAAGTCAGCCAATCTGTGGGTTGAAGCCGACCACGTTGTTCTTTCCGGACTGCGACTGGAATTCGGCTTGGGAGCGGCAGTTCGCGTCTGGAATGGGTCGCACCTGCTCGTGGAAGATTGCGAATTCACAGGCTGCACGTACGGAGTTCTAGCCGGTGCGGGGGTCAAACCGGCCCGTCATCTGCGCATCAACCGCTGTTGGTATCACAATTCTCCGCAAGCGGATTGGGGACGCGATTGGCTGACTTGGAACGAAGTCTACGGAGCTTATGCGTCGTCAACGCTGTGCGGCACGAGTGATCGGCCGGTCAGCATTCGTGACAACCTGGTCACCGATTTTGGCGATGGTCTGCGGATCAGTCCCGGCGTTGACCCTGGCGTGGAAGGCTCCGCGGAACTCGTCGGGAACTGGCTGGCCTTCGGCACGGACGACGCATTTGAACTCGACGGCCAAGGCCATCAGTTGCTGATCCAGGACAATGTCGTCATCGATGTCCATGAAGGAGTCAGTCTGAGTCCGCTCACCGCAGGACCGGTCTCGATCGTCGGCAATCTGTTTTGGAATCCAGTGGGTGGACTGAACGGATCGCAATTGAAATTCATTCCGCCAGAAACATTCCGCGGTCCGGCAGCACGAATTCAGCGTGTGACGGTGGCAGACAACGTCTTTTGTGGGGAATGGTTGTCATGGCGCGGCGATGTTTCGGTGCAGGATGTCGTCATTCGGCGCAACGTCTTTCAGATCGATCATCAAATGAGTCCCCCCTGGCCGGCGGGTGTTGCCGAGGAAGCGAACGTCTATCGCGTGCCGCGCGATGCCACCGTCACGACTGCGGCCATGTTCTTGGAATCTCTGGCTGGAGACGGCCGAAATCCAGAGGCTGCTCTGACCGCTCGCGCGATGAAGAAATTGCTCGTTCGTCGCCCCGGTCCCCTGTGGCTCAACTGGGAAAACCATCCGACGACCAAACGCCTCCTACAGCTCACCCGGGCAGATTGAGTTTGGCAGAATGTCCGCAGATTTCAGTCGTGAATCGCCATCAGAACTGCACGTCCATGGCGGTCAGCAAAACGGCTCAGGTCTGGGCCAGCGCTGTCGATTGTGGGTTTTCAGTTGTGTCGTGTGGTGGGGAATGGGCTGGGCGATTGGCTGGATTCTGGACGCCGTGCTCTGGCAAGTCAGCTTCAACTATTTGTATTCACCGCACGAATTCGTACGGCGTTACTTGTCGTGGTCACTCGCGGCCGCGACGATCACGGCGGCGGTGGCGACAACCGGTCGGCGTCCGGTGGCGGGTGTTGTTCCGATATTACGGTCTGCGGCGCTCTGTTTTTTGATCACGTGCCTGGTGGCTGTGGCTTGGGCTTGTGGAGCGGCCGCATTCACATCGAGCGAGCCGACTTCCGCTGCCGCCGCACAACTGGCTCCCCTACGTCGGGTGAATTTCTGTCAGGGGTTATGGCTGGGAGCGGCGTGGGGATTCGCCGCCGGAACTGTGGGAGCGATTGTTTCTCTGCACGGGCACCGTCGCGGTTTCACGAAGCGAGTCAACATCGCGAGCGGGCCAATTGCATAGAGGCGGTTTCAAAACCAACCCGCAGCGTGAGCGAGGGCGATTTGACGCTGGACATTCAACGCCCTCGCTCACGCTGCGGGTTACTTTCCGGGTTTTGAAACCGCCTCTACGGACTTCACCAGTAAGGAACGGGAAAGGCACAATTTCTCATGGATGTATGGCGATGACGACACGACAAGCGCTGATCATCGGAATCTCAGGACAGGACGGAGCCTACTTGGCTCGTCTGCTTCTGGAACGAGGGTACGTTGTGCATGGGACGTCACGGGATGTGTTCTCACAGGACTTTCATAACCTGCAGTCGCTGGGCATTCGCGATCGCGTGACGTTGCACTCGGTGACTGTGACCGATTTCCGAAGCGTCCTGCAAATTCTGGCCAAACTACGTCCCGACGAGATCTATAATCTCGCGGGCCAGACATCGGTGGGATTGTCGTTTGAACTGCCGGTCGAGACCTTGGAGAGCATCGCGGGCGGCACGCTGCACCTCTTGGAAGCCATTCGGTTTTTGGGATACCCCACGCGGTTCTACAACGCCTGCTCATCCGAGTGCTTTGGCGATTCCGGGGATGATGCCGCCACCGAAGCGACAAAATTCGCACCGCGCAGCCCTTATGCCGTGGCCAAAGCCGCGGCGTTCTGGGAGGTGGCGAACTACCGCGAAGCGTATGGCATTCATGCGTGCTCGGGAATTCTTTCGAATCACGAATCGCCGCTACGGTCAGAGAGATTTGTGACACAGAAGGTGGTGGCTGCGGCCTGTCGCATTGCGGCGGGTCTGGCGGATCACGTCGAATTAGGCGACCTTTCCATCGCCCGCGATTGGGGCTGGAGTCCGGAGTATGTCGACGCCATGCACCGGATGCTTCAACAACCGCAGGCCGAGGACTACGTCGTCGCGACGGGAGCGACGTACACCTTGCAAGAGTTTGTGGCGGAAGTGTTCCGTGAAGTCGGACTCGACTGGCAACAACACGTCCGGCCGAATCCGCAGTTGAGACGGCCAACCGACATCCGAATCAGTCGGCTCGATCCCTCCAAAGCCCGTTCGGCACTCGGCTGGACCGCCACACTCAAGATGCCAGACGTGGCTCGGGAAATGGTAATCGCGTGGAAAAAGAAGGCTTTGGAGTCCCCGTGCGTATTGCACTGATTGAAACTGCCGATCCGAGCTCTGCGGGAAGCATGCCTCGATATGCGTCGTTGGTGGAGTTCGCACTGCGCGATGTCGCCGGGGTCGAATGTCGGCGCGTCTCTCTGGCATTGGCTTCCAGCCAATTGTCACGAGTGCCGCGAAAGCTCCGGATGGCAGCGCAGCATGCGACAATTCTGTGGCGAGCCGGTCACGTTGCCAGACGGATTCCTGCGGACATCTATCATGTGGTTGACGGCAGTCATGGATACGTGGCAGCGCGACTGCCAGCGGCCAAGACGATCGTGACCGCGCACGACATCATTCCTGAATTACAGGCGCGTGGTCACTTTTCAACGGCCCCACCGGGACGACTGTCGCGTTGGGTCATTCAAGCCGCTTTGCGGGGTCTTGAACGAGCTTCGCTTGTCATAGCTGTCAGCCAATCCACAGCCGACGACCTGGTGCGGTTCGGAAACGTGCTGCCCGAGAAAATCACCGTGATTCCGCTCGGTTTGCCGCTTCGGTTTGTTCCTGGACCGGAGGATCTGATTGCAGGTTGGGAGGCTCGACGATCCGCTGTGGATTCGTTTCTGCTGCACCTTGGAAACAACGGGTTTTACAAAAACCGTCACGGTGTCGTGCGCATCTTTGATCGAGTGCGGAAGCAGGTGGTCGTGCGTTTGGTACTCGCCGGTCCGCCTCCAGACGCGGCGTTGAAGGCGTTAATCCACGAACGGGGACTGGATGAGCTGATTGAATTTGTTTGTGACCCGGATGATTCGGCGATCATTGAGTTGTACCGGAGCGCGCGACTGTTGTTGTTTCCGAGCTTGTATGAAGGATTTGGCTGGCCACCGTTGGAGGCGATGGCTTGGGGATGCCCGGTGGTTTGCAGTCGGCAGGGGTCGTTGCCGGAAGTTGTCGGCAAGGCGGCGTTGACTGCCGATGCCGAACACGAAGACGAATTGGCAGCGCACTGCGTCACGATTCTCAAAGACCGTGAAGTGGCCGAGGGCCTCGTGGCCGCCGGCCGAGCCCGATTGGCGGAGTTTTCGCTGGAACGTTTTCGTGAACGACTGCTGAATGTGTATGGTTCGGTCTCGCAGTCTCTCGGTCATTCTCATGGCCGCTAAACCGGATGATTCATGACGTGTCCGACAAAAGTAGCAGGCACACTCCGTGTGCCGTCGGCGCTACCGTGATTCGCCGAGGAATTGGGTGAACGGCACATGGAATGTGCCTACTACTTTGACTTCTGTCGGACACGTCATTCATGACTTGAACCACGAAATACGCGAAAGCCACGAAAGTTAGAAGTTTGTGTCAAATGTCATCCCAAGCACGGTGTCGCTCAATCTACAGATGATCTGTGACCCAGCCGGTCTTACTGTATTCCTTTCGTGACTTTCGGGTATTTCGTGGTGAATAATCCGGGCTAATCGATTTGGAACGTGAACGACTTGTTTCTGTTCCAATGATTCGTCTGTCGTTGAGATTTGATGACTGTCTGAAAACAGCGACGGCGAGTTACCTGTATGAGTTCTCCGTTTTTGAACGATCCATCGAATTCCTCGTCAACAGATCGGTTGCAGGTGCGAGTCGGAAAGGGCGAGTGTCCGAGTCCTCACAGTTGGCGAAACAAGGCCGGGCGAGTTCTGTGGTCGATGGTTTATCTTCTGTGCTTCCGGCCGTCGCCGCGAGTGTGCTATGGCTGGCGAAGAATGTTGCTGTGTGGATTTGGGGCGAGGATTGGTCGGAATGCGCGGATCCATCCGACGGCTCGGATCTGGGCTCCGTGGAATTTGGTTGTTGGCACGGAAGCCTCGGTGGCGCACGATGTCGATTGCTACTGCGTGGATCGGCTAGAGATCGGTGACCACGCCACGGTGTCCCAATATGTGATGCTTTGCACGGCCACCCACGACATCTCGGATCCGAATATGCGGCTCGTCACGGCTCCGATCGTCATCTCACCGCAGGCGTGGGTCTGTGCGCGGGCCTTTGTTGCTCCGGGTGTGGTCATCGGCGTCGGAGCTGTCGTCGGAGCCCAATCGGTCGTCACCCGCGATGTCCCGGCTTGGACCGTGGTGGCCGGCAGTCCGGCCCGCGCCATCAAACTGCGAGAGCTTTCTGACGCCCTGCCGCCCCAAAATTTATGAGTGACCCCGTGCGAGTTTGTTCTCTCGATTTCTCTTGGCGACATCATCGATCAATGCTCCTTCCTCTACAATCGCGTTGCATGATCCCGGTAAAGTTTCCCATCTCTGTGGTTGTGATTGCCAAGAACGAAGCAGCCAACATTCGTCGCTGCGTCGAAGCGTTGACATGGTGCGAGGATGTCGTGGTCATCGACGATCATTCGGTGGATGACACGGCGCGACTGGCCATCGAGTGCGGTGCTCGGGTCGTGCCCCATCGATTTGAATCCTTCGCCCGGCAACGAAATTGGGCGTTAGAGCACGCGGTATTGCGACACGATTGGGTGCTCCTGCTGGACGCCGATGAGGTTGTCACTCCCGAACTACAGCGCGAGCTCGAGCGAGTCGTGCCCGCTGCCGGAGCCAATCTGGTGGGCTTTCGGATGTGCCGTAAGACGATGTTCATGGGAAGTTGGCTGAAGTACAGCGACGGATTCCCCGTGTGGATCGTGCGGTTGGTGCGTGTGGGACGATTCCGATTTGAGGATTCCGGACATGGGGAAGTCCCCGTTCCGAGGGTCGAGGGCCGCTTGGGAACCCTTTCGTCTCCCTTCCTGCACTACCCGTTCAGCAAAGGGCTGAGCGATTGGATTGACCGGCATAATCGGTATGCGGCGCGCGAAGCCGAACAGGAACTTCGCGACTCGTCCGCATCCTCCTGGCAGGATTTGTGGGGCGGTGATCGCGCACGACGCCGGCAATCCCTGCGTACTCTGAGCCGCCGTCTGCCCTTCCGGTCGCTGCTGCGGTTTCTCTACCAATATGTGCTGAAGGGCGGGTTTCTGGACGGCCGAGCCGGGCTGACGTTTAGTTGGCTGATGGCGGTCTATGAGGGACTGATCGTCCTCAAGCGTCGCGAGCTGGAGCAGCGTCAGGAGGAGAAAACTCCTTGAATCAGCCGAACCGCTGTCGGCTTGACCACTCGCGATTCGTGGCATCACTCGTCAGCGTGCGTTCGCGATTCCGGTGTCCGTGATCCGTCCAGTGTGCCGCTCGCTCGGAAACTTGTGCGTAATTCGGCCGAATCGAAAGTTGACGTGTCCGACAGAAGTCAAAGTAGTAGGCACATTCCATGTGCCGTTCACCGAATTCCTCGGCGAATCACGGTAGCGCGGACGGCACACGGAGTGTGCCTGCTACTTTGTCGGACACGTCAAAGTTGGGACGCATCAGTCAGGTCAAACTTCACAGTGCGACCGCAGAGCCGTTTTTCACGGATTCGGTAACTTAAGCCGCATGCACGTCGAGACTTTTCAAAAACTTGCATAATCGCGAGGTTTTCAATCGTCGTCAGCCTACAGCGGTCAGTAGGCTAGGCGTCCAAGTGTTTCACTGTGACACATGGGAGCATCGCTCTTCGCCGACGGAAGATACTGGCGACAGCCAGCTTCTGCGGCGTAAAAGCGAGTTGGCCCATTGGATGTCATTACCAATCAAGCCGAACAGGTTTGATGATTTGGAGATTTACGCGATGAAGGCAGCCTCTTGGGCGGATGAGTCTTCGGCCGGACCGGAAAATTCGGCCCAGTCCAATTTTGATATCGTTGGGATGCTCTTGCGACGATTGTGGCTCATCGTCTTTGGCAGTCTGATCGGCTTGGGTTTGGGATACCTGTACTTTACGAAGCAGATTCCAATCTATCAGTCGTCCGCTCGAATTCTCGTCGTTCGGGAAAGAACCTCATCCGAGATTCCGATTCGTGGAATTGGGGGCGAGACACGCTATGAAAGCGACGCCACGGCAACGCTGCTGATTCGCAGCCCGTTGATCGTGGGTGAGGCGGTCAAGAATAATGATCTGGAAAGCCTGCCGCCGTTTGTTGGCAGGGGAGACCCCACCGGCGCAATCATGGCGGGATTGGGTGTCAGCGTCGCCGGTGGCAACGGGACCATTCTGGATCTGACCTACCGCGGTACCGACTCGCAGAGCTGCGCCACGATCCTCAAAGCGGTGATCAGCAGTTACCAGGCGTTTCTCGGCAAGACCCACGAGAACGTCAACGAAGAAACGGTGCGATTGATTACAGATGCGAAGGACAACCTGCTGAAGCAATTGAGTGACAAGGAAGGGGCGTATCGACAATTTCGACAGGAAGCCCCGTTGCTTTGGAACGGGAAAGGCGAAGCCGCGTCAAACATCCACCAATCGCGGCTCGGTGGGATTGAGGGCATTCGTTCGGGCCTGCTGATCGGCCGAACGCAGACCAAGGCGCAAATTCAGGCGATCGAAGCTGCGCTCGCCCGCGGCGAGAATCGGGAGGCGCTGTCGCTGATGACGGGCCGGTTTGCAGGCGCGGAGGCGGATTCGCCGAATGCCAAGGTCGCGAACATGTCTCCCGAGGGCCAGTTATTCCCCCTGCTGCTGGAGGAGCAGATGCTGCTCGACAGTCACGGGCCAGACCACCCGAAAATCGTATCGTTGCAGCGCCGCATCGACTTGACGCGGAAATTCCTGACGCGGACGTTGTTGGAAAATAGTCCCACGAAACCGGAAGATGGCAAGAAGGCCAGTCCCCCCCAGCATCAGGATTTTCTGGCGATCTATGTAAAGTCCATGCAACAAGAGATCAAAACGAGCGAGGAGAAGGAACGCGAACTGAACCTCCTGTTCGAGCAGGAAAGAGAGGCCGCCAAATCTCTGGCGGTGTATGAGATCAAGGACGCCACCTATCAGGCCGACCTTCGGCGTACTCAACAGCTCTTCGATGGCGTTGTGAAACGCCTCGAAGAAATCAATCTGATGAAGAACTATGGGGGCTTCAAGACGGAGGTCATTTCTCCAGCGGGTTCGGGTTGGCAGGTGGAACCCAACCGCAACCGAATTCTGACGCTGGGGATCGTGGCCGGATTGCTGGCCGGGCTGGCACTGGCATTTCTGGCAGAGATCAGCGATCGAACCTTCCGCAGCCCCGACGACATCAGCGAACAACTCGAACTGCCCATCGTCGGTCATATTCCCGTCATTCAGTCGGACGTGAAGCCCAATGACTCCGTTTCCAAGCTGAGCGCGACGTTGGTGGCTTTCTTCCAGCCGAAGTCTCGGTTGACCGAAGCCTACCGGGCCATCCGCACGGCGTTGTATTTCAGCACGCGCGGCGAGAAACACAAGGTGATTCAGATTACGAGTCCCAATCCCGGCGACGGAAAGACGACGCTCAGCACAAACCTCGCGATCTGTATTGCTCAGTCAGGCAAGACGGTTCTGCTGATTGACGCGGACTTCCGGCGTCCCAGAATCCACAAGATGCTGGGCATCGAAAACGAGATCGGCATGTCGTCCGTTATTAAGGGAGACGCCGAACTGCTGGACGCAATTCAAAGCACGGAAGTCGAGAATCTTTGGAGTTTGCCCTGCGGCCCGCGACCCGATAATCCGTCCGAATTGCTCACGTCACACCGGCTCGATGAGTTACTGGCGGTGCTGCGTGAAAAGTACGATTTTGTGTTGCTCGACACTCCTCCCATGTTGGCTGTCACAGACCCTGGGACGGTTGCTCCCCGCGTGGATGGCGTGCTTCTCACGATCCGAATTTCCAAACGCACTCGCAAGGAGGCATTGCGCGCCACCGCGCTGCTGAGGTCACTCGGGGCAAATATGCTGGGTGTGGTCGTCAACGGCGTGGGTGGTCAACAGGGATATGGGTACGGGCAGTACGGCTCGTCTCGCTATTACAAATACCAATATGGGTATGGATATGGATATGGTGGCCAAGAGGGGGGCGACTATTACATCGAGGAGAAGGATAACGAGGGGTCTTCCAAATCGGCAAAAGCCGGTTTGAATGTGTCGTGAACGTTACTCCTCTTGGGAATTGGCTCAAAACAACTTCCCGATTTCCCATCTGGTTCCCTCCCCTCGGCGGGGAGGGTTAGGGAGGGGGGACGAGTGGCAAATCGACCTGACCATCCTCCCCCCTCCCCGGCCCTCCCCGCCGAGGGG
>JAYSQC010000376.1:0-3326 GCA_043721755.1 Schlesneria sp. | reverse complement strand
GAAGTCCGGCTACACAAGCTATTCTGGTTGTTTCGAGAAATTGCGTTCTAACGGTTTGATCGGTGGGAGCGGGCAACGGCGGGTACACAAGACATACTCGGCGTGAATTGCCGGTTCGCCAGTCCGGATCAACGCGAGGGAGGCCGAAGTCCGGCTTAGCTTTGTTAGCCGGACTTCTCTTCGGAACGTTGCCCTAACCCGGATTATTCATGAGTAACCACGAAATACTCGAAAGACACGAAATTGAAGAGAGTTGCGATCAGTGCATCGCAAGACATCGTGCGTCGTGCCATTGCGGTCACTTGGGATCAGAACTCTCGTCTCTTCTTCACTTTCGAGTCTTTCGTACTACTCACGTTTTGTTTCTTTGCCGGGCGCGCAGAATTTCGGCAGACCCGATTGGGCAAAATGATGAAGCACAGAATCATCAAGCCGGGCGGGCGGTCTGCTTGCGGGCCTCTTCCATCATTCTGTGCTTCATCATTTTGCCGTTTCAGTTCTCGCTGCGTTGGGTTACGGGTATCCCGCGCTGAGTTTTCCGTGGTTCTTCATGAATCTTGCGGGCGAACTATTGAGAGCAGAGCGGACGGGCAGGAGTGCCCATCCTACAAAGGCTTCGCTAAGGCTCGATGATCGGCTTGAAGACGACGCATTGAATCGGGGCGAGAGCGTTCTTCAACGCGGTGAACATCGCATCGTCGGTGTAGGTGCCGACGATGGCTCCACCCGAGCCGGCGAACTTGGCGGAGGCTCCCGTAGCGCGAGCCCGTTCGATCATCTCGACGTGTCCGGAATGAAGTTGGCAGATCGAGCGGCGCGTGTCGAAGTTGGTGTCGATCAGTTTGGCGAGAAGTGGCGTGTCGCGATTCAAGATCGCGCCGCGTGCTTCCAGCGCGAGACTGGCGAAGGTGCCCATCGCGTTGCGGACGGTGGCGTCCCCGGCGTCGAAGCGTGCTCGCAGATTGTTGTGCAGGACTTCGGTTGGCTCACCGAACTCGGCACAGTACGCCACGTAAACCGGAGGCAGCAGTGAGGGGTCGAGTCGTTCGTACACGCCGCACTTGTAGCCGTGCTGCTCGACCATGTTCTCCTTCGAGAAGTCCATCGACACGAGACCCTCGTAACACTGAATGACTCGATCTTGCAGGCCGCCGGTGATGGAGAGTTCGCCCGTTTCGACACTGAGCGCGAGCGACGGCTGAACTTCGAGCGGGATCGAGACCTCGTAGAAGTCCATCAGCGCGCGGAGCGTGGCCACGATGATGGCGCTCGATCCGGCGAGGCCGACGTTGCGCGGGATGCCGCTCGAATAGCGGATCGAAAAGTTGCGGTCGTGCAGCGTCAGTCCTTGTTGGCCGCAGTACTCGACGAACCGCTTGATCGTCGCTTTGACCAGCCGCACGCCACCGTAGTAGCCGTGCAGCCGCACGTCATGCACGAGGTCTTGAACGGAACGGAAGCGGCTCTTGTCTTCCATGCTCCACAGAATTTCGATCTCGTCCCATTCATAGAGAACGACCTCGGCCCACAGATTCCGCACGATGAACGAAATCGTCCGGCCGTTGTAGCCGTCGGACGGGTTGCCCACGAGACCGGCCCGCGCGTAGGCTCGACGACGAATGAGTTGCATGGTGGAGGGTCCAGTGGAACGGAAAGCCGCGAAGAGTGGCGGTCATACCAACCCGAAGCGTGAGCGAGGAGATCGGAATGCCACTGTGCGCGACACGTCCTCGCTGACGCTTCGGGTTGGTGTCAGGGTTGCTCGAGCAGCCCGCGGACGAACTGTTTGAGCTTGGGACCGTAGTCGGGGTCGGCCAGCGCGAACTCGACGAACGTGTGGTAGTAGCTGTCGAAGTTGCCGATGTCGAAGCGGCGTTCTGCGTGAGACAGCTTGAAGCCGATCCCTTTGCCTCCCTCACGCAGCACGCGGCGGATGGCGTCGGTCAGTTGAATCTCGCCCCCCTTGCCCGGCTCGGTCTTGGCGAGGGCCGCGAAGATCGACGGCGAGAAAACGTAACGGGCCGCGACAGCGAGGTTACTCGGCGCGTCGGCCACGCTCGGCTTCTCGATCACATCTTGCAACTCGAAGATGTCGCCGACCGGCTGGCGGGGCAGGGCGATCCCGTAGTGAACGACCTCCTCGCGCGGAACTTCTTCAAACGCGATCACCACGTCGGCGTTGGTCCGCTCGAACTCGGCGACCATTCGTTCGACGACGTTGGATTTGGTGTTCACGCCGAGAATCGAATCGCCCAACGCGACGACGAACGGCTGCGATCCGACGAACGGTTCGGCACACAACACCGCGTGACCAAGACCCAGTTGACGGCGTTGCCGGGTGTAGAAGTACTCCATCTGCTGCCGCTCGAACGCCAACTCTTGGAGTTGTTCTTCCTTGCCGGTCTCACGCAGCAGCGCGATCAGTTCGGGGTTGAGGTCGAAGTGGTTTTCGATCGAGGTCTTGCCGGGACCGGTGATGAAGAGGAGTCGCTTCACCCCCGAATGTGACAGCTCATCGACGATGTATTGCACGACCGGCTTGCGACCGACGGGCAGCATCTCTTTGGGTTGGCTCTTGGTGGCGGGAAGGAGCCGAGTTCCGTGTCCGGCAACCGGTACGACCGCAATGTCGATAGGCATGAGAGGTGTCTCTGAAGTGAAGTCGCACAGACGCGAGGACAGGGCCGCAAGTCGGGCGGGAGGATAGCAATTCATCCAACAGGGCAACAGTTTGCTGGAGGCGTGAGGAGAACCATCGCCTTGTTGAGTCTGCGAAACCTGTAGGGTGCGTGGACTCCCTTGAGTTCCAAATAGAACTCTTTGAGTCAAGTTTCGCGCGAACGGAAGGACATTCACCGCGCGAATCAAAGGGAGCGCGAATGAGCCATCTCTATTCGCGCTCCTTTTGATTCGCGCGGTCAATGTCTTTTGATCCAATTCCCGCGTTGGCAACGGTCTGAGGCGGAACCCTCGCTGGAGTCTTCGGAACGCACCAAATTCCCCGTGAAATGCCGGTGTGTTCCGAAGACTCCACACACCCTACAGGGAACAAGGCGATGACCTTGGAGTCTCGCAACCGTCTCTCGACATTCTGAGACCCTCGCGCCAGAATGCCGCCCCGCTCGCCAGAACGTCGCGCAAATCAACTTGACCATCCTCCCCCCTCCCCGCCGAGGGGAGGGAGGAAAAGCGAGGAAATCGGGAAGTTGTTTCGCACCGGTTCCTCATTCGACTGTGACGTTTTCGTCTCGACCGATCACGAGGAAAGACTGTTTTGCCTGATCCGTGCCCCGGCCTTGCCATCCGTGCTACCAAGCCTGATCCCC
>JAYSQC010000375.1:0-9180 GCA_043721755.1 Schlesneria sp. | reverse complement strand
GTTTAACCGCGTGGGCAACGCCCCGCGCGTCGAGCGATGTGGGACGCTGTTTTGCCATCGACGCGCGGGGCGTTGCCCACGCGGTTAAACGACTCAGTTCAGATCGCGCGGAGTATTAGAGCGCAGGACGTTGGCCAGCTTGGGAGTCGTTCGCGCGAGGCTCATCACGCGGAGCGATGAGGGCGACTTTGAAGACCCCGCGCAGTCGTTCACGTTGCGCGAGGGGGTGGTCAATCCACTCCTGTCGCTGAGCGCCCCTGCCTCCCATGCGGAAAACTAATTTATTAGATTGACGCCGCCCGCCTCGTCGATACACTGCTAACGAATTAGTAGTTCTACTCCCAAGCCACTGCTAACAGCCTGTTGAAAAACCACCCCACCGGGCTGGCCCCGGTGGAATCAGGTCTTTGCACTACTCAATTCCAATTGGTTTTGAAGTAGTGCAAAGCCCCGCGAGCCACCGGGGCCAGCCCGGTGGGGTTATTCAACAGGCTGCTAATACTCGCCCCCCCGCCACCAACGCGGCTCATCCCACCGGAACACTCTCATGCCACGCACCACATCCAAACATCCGACCGAGTTGGAGCTGGAGATTCTGAAGGTCCTCTGGCGGATCGGCCCGGCCACCGTCAAACAGGTGCGCGAGGAACTCGCGACTGTGCGAGACCTCGCCTACACGACGGTCATGACGATGATGACCATCCTGGACGGGAAGGGCTACGTGACGCGGGCCAAGGACGGACGGAGCTTCATCTACGAGGCGACGTATCACGAACAGAAGGCATCCAAAAACATGCTGCAAGATGTGGTGGATCGCCTGTTCGGCGGATCGACCAAGGCCGTCATGCAGCATCTGATCGAAACGTCCGAGCTGGACGAAGCCGAACTGAAACAGATCCGGTCGCTGATCAACCGCAAGGCCCGCGAAAAGTCGGAGCCAACGTGATGGCGGTGAGGTGATCGGACGGATCAGTCAGATCGGACGGATGTTATTTCCGTTCGTCGCACGAGGCCGGTGGAATCACGTTTTCCCTTCAGTCCCATGTCTTCTTCTTCGCCAAACCTCCCCGCAATGAAAGCCCACCGTCATGAACCACCCGTTCCTGCAAGACCTGTGTGCCGCGTTGGTGCTGTCGTTCGGGCACTTCCTGTGGATCGGAATGCTGATCGCCGTCGTGGCGGCTGTTGTCGCGAGACGACAGGCGACGGCGGCGAATCGGTATGGCGTGTGGCTCGGTGGGCTGATCGCGATGGCGGCGAGTCCCTTCGTCACGCTGGTTGTGTTGATGGCGATGCCCTCGGTGGATGCCGTGCCAGCATCGACTCCGGCGGCACTCGTTGGGGAGTCGGTTGACGCGACAACTCACGGTGACGCGGCCGACGAAGCCCGTAGGATGGACGCCCTCGTCCGTCCTCTTCTCGATGGCGATCGTGTTGACGATGGCAAACAACATCGCGACGTGAGCGAAGACGGACGGACGAGGGCGTCCATCCTACAGGGCGGTCGCGCGGCGAATGGTTCGGACGAACAACGGCCTAGCAATACAAACGTCGCACAGCGCGAGTCGGCCTGGTGGCGAGACTACGCACCGGTCGTGACGAGTCTCTATTTGATCGGCGTCGCGTTGATGGGGCTGCGTTTGGCGTTCGGCTTGTGGGGCGGACGGCGATTGCGGAACCAGGCGACGCTCATCACCGAGCGTTCGCTGCTCGACGCCTTGCAACGACAGGCCGCCGCGCTGGGGATGAGGTTCGTTCCGGCGCTGGCTTACTGCGAGCGAGTCGCCGTGCCGACGGTCCTCGGCATCTTGAAGCCGATGGTTTTACTGCCGGTCTCGCTGGCGAGCGGCCTCGCTCCCGACCAGATTGAATCGGTGCTGGCTCACGAGTTGGCCCATCTGCGGCGGTACGATCACCTCGTCAATCTGATGCAGTGCGTGATTGAATCGCTCCTCTTCTTTCATCCGGCCGTCTGGTGGGTCTCGCGCCGCATCCGGGACGAACGGGAACACTGCTGCGACGATCTGGTGATCGCCAGCGGCGCGGTCCCGCTCGACTACGCCGCGTCCCTCCTCCGCGTGGCCGAACTCAGCCGCGAAGCCGAGCAACAGCGCGGCCCCACCCACCGCCGCTCGTGTACCGCCGCCAGCCTCTTCGCCACGGGCGACCGCCCGTCCACACTGAGGCAACGCATCGCCCGGCTGCTCGGCGATTCGACAGGCAATCAAGTTCGGTTGCACCAGCGATGGCCGTTCTTCGGCATTGTCACCATCTGCCTGATGCTGGCAGGTAGCGCGAGTTGGATTGGCTGGTCCGTGTTCGCCGAGACGACGACGGATCAACAGACTGACGAGCAAACCAAGGCGGGAATCGTTGCTCCAGACGCAGCGAGTACCTACGACGCCCCGATGCCGGACGACGATGTAAAAGTGGATGCCACTGTCGAGGCTTTGGAACCAGAAGCCAAACCGATCAGCTTCACCCAGCGTCGGCGCATTCGATCGGCACTGCGAGAAATCACCAGCATCGCGTTCGTGGACAATCAGGCAGAAGAATGCCTGCCGTATCTCGGAGATCTGCACGGTATCGAGATTGAATTGACTCCAGCCGCGCGCACGGCGCTGGCCACCGGTGATCTCGTGACATTACGGATGGAAGACGACGAATTGCGATCCGCGCTATCGTTGATGCTTCCGCCCCTCGGCCTGACCTACATGATTGATGGGAACCGACTACTAATCACCACGCCAGCCGACCTGAGACGGCGCGGCGGAACGCTGCCGTTTGATGACAGTTCGCTGTTGGCAAAACTCGAACAGAAGTATCCCAACGTGGGATGGCGGCGACTGCGACGCGGCGACGCCCTCGCTGGCGACTCGATGTCGATGCAGGGGCTGATGATCGCGCTGCACGATGGCGATCCTCGGATTCAGGAAGAGGCCGCGAAACTAATCTGGAGGTTTGAGGAGGCGGCCCAAGCCGCCGTGCCGTTCCTGGAAAAGCTGTCACGATCCGATGATCCGCAGGTGCGACGCAGCGCCTACCGCGCGCTGGCTCGAATCGGTCGCAAAGACTTAAATACATTCCCGATAATTTTGGCTGCGTTGGAACGTGGCGATGCCGTCGTTCTTGGTGACTGGATCAGCCTGGCCAACATCTACGGCGTAGCCTGCCTGCCGCACATTGAGGCCGCCTATCCGAATGCCTCGGCTGAGACTCGGAAGCAATTCTTGCTGACCATTCTTCCGTTTCGTGACCCGGACCACGACTTGAATTTTGGATTGGTTCGGCTCGGGCTTACCGACAGCAATGCGGAATTGCGGCTATTGACGTTGAACGTTGCGACGCACGCACGAATTTCCGAAGAAAGGACAACCGCATTCCGTCCGTTCCTGCATAGCGAATCGCTGGACGAGCGCCTCAGTGTGACCCTCTATTTCGCCTTCACCGAATCGGAGTTCAAGCCCGCCATTGATGTTTTGTTGGAATCTGCGTTTTCTGGTCGAACAGAACAAGACCGCCGCACGGCCTGGGGCAACCTACGCCACCTCGACAAGTCTCGAAACGCAGCCAAGACTTATGCCGTGGAGCGACTGCGTGCGTGGCTCGACGATCTTCGCAGCATCGAGGGGATGAGGGCCGCAGGACTCGTCATCCACCTGACTCCGCACGACGCGACGGACCTCATTCAACGTCTCGCGGCGAAGGTTCGCGAGGGGGGCGTGAACGCACCCACGGCGGCAGATGTGCTGGCCAATGCGAATTCGACCCCCGATTGCCGGACAGCTCTCGGCAAGGCGCTGGCGGAGTCCGACGTTGCGGTTCGTCTCAAGCTGGCCCAAGCCACCAGACCGGTGCCCTATCCAGCCTACCGAATCACGCTGTTACTCATCCTGCTCGACGATCCCGACTCCTCCGTGGTCGAAGCCGCGCTGACTGCTGTGGCCACACAGCAGCCGGCCGATCCGGCAACACTTGCCAAATTGAACACGCTGGCCGAGTCCGGCTCCCCCGCCATTCACACTGCCGTACAGCGCACACTCTCGATGCTCGTGATCTCTCCGTCCAAACCGCGTGAGATGAATCTGACCGAATGGGGCACGGTCTCACGCGACGGTCTCCGCACTCAACTCGTCCTGCTGACCGATACGAAAGCGGTTGGCCAGCCGCTCTTGATCGGTCTGCGCGTGAAAAACGACGGCACCGAACGGCGCTCTGTCGCCGAAAATCAAGCCTACGATGGTCGATCGCTGGAAGTGATCGGCCCGGACGGCAAGCCCGTCGAATCTCTGATCGGTGATCGGCAAATTCACGAGTTGGCCGAGTTCATCGAACCGGGCGAAACCCTGGAGTTGGCCGACTTGGATCCGCGCGTCAGTCACGGATTGTCGATACCGGGAAGCTACACGATCCGCTTTGTCGGCGATGACTCCAAGCCGCCCCAGCTCATCGCACCGCAGACCACTCGCCTGCCCAAATCCAACGCACTCTCCATCAAGCTGACCACAGCCCCCCATGCGCCAGTCCAGAAGCCCCGCGCCAAACAACAGCCCCCGCCCGACGGCAACAGCGATGCAAGCAACAACGACAAGCCGAAATCCTACGTCGCCAACCTGCCCGATGGGTTGAAGGTCGAGTTTGTCGGCGTCACGAAGAACACGGCTCCGGCGAATGAGGGGTGGAAGCCGGATGGGACTTCAATCGGCGATGTCGGGTACTGGCGTGCGACGACCTACATCAGTGGCAACACGACGGGGAGCTTCATCGAGAACGGTGAGCATCCCGAACCGAATGCCGGGGCGATCGACTTGATGTTTCGATTTCGCGGGCTGAAGGCTCAGCCTTCGTTGTCGTTTGAGCTGGCGGCCAACGGTGGCAGCTACTCCCACTGGCCCGTGAAAGACCCGTATGAATTGCGTGTCGCAGCACAACGACGCGGCCCGTCAGCACCGGGCAACAAGTGGTCGATCCCCGATGGCGAGATGCGAGTCGGTGTGACCGACGAACCGTGGGGGCGATACGTGAAGATCAGCCCGGAAGGCAAAACGCTCGATCCCATTCAGCCCGACGAGCGGCATGCCTCCACCTACGGGCTGATCGAAGTCCTCGGCACACGGCCGCATGACCGCGCGCCGACCGGCAACACCATCGTGCTGCGCAGGCCGCTGACCGACGCCGACTCACCCACGAACAACGAAGGCTCCCCAAACCTGCTCCATCGTTTCGCCTTCGAGTTCCGCGCGATCGACACCGACGGAAAAAACCATTGGGCCGACTCATGGCGTTCCGGCCAAGTCCCCAACACGAAGTTGATGGAGTCGCTGTACGGCCTGATGCAACCACTGCCCGCCAGCGCGACGCTGTCGCACTACGAATACCGCCTGCGTCCATACCGCCACTGGGTCACGTTCAAGGGGGTGAGCCTCGAACCGGGGAAGGAAACCGACGTGAAGGTCTCGGTCGAGTCGCTGCCGGAACCGGCCCCGCAATTGCGAGTCCTTCGATCGGACGGATCGCCCGCAACTTTCAACAGTGTCGGAGTGGCTGCGGTCGGATTTCCCACGGGGAAAGTAGTGGGCTGGTTTGACGAGCGGGACAAGCACGGAATGGTGTCGCTGGCCAAGTTGCCTGCGGGAACACATTGGCTGGTGGCGGCAGCGGACTCGCCCGGGCGAACCGTGTTTCAGGTGACGGTCCCGTCGCCGCGCGAGATCATCGAGCAGCGATTGCGGAACGGTCCGTCGTTTCTCTCGGATGCGATTTCGTTCGAGACGAACGTCCGTCGCAACGGGGCCGGGCGGGAAGTTATCGCCGTCTCCATTCGGAATCACACCCAGGCCGACATCACCGTTTCCGAAGCCGACATCGCGCTGACGATGCACCCGCACATGTATCGCGTCTTTTCGCCCCGACTGGCGGCTGCTGTCCGCGAGCCGTTGCCTCGGGTGACCATCGCTCCCGGCAAGGTGGAAGTGCTGGAGTTGGACTGGCCCGAGTGGGTCCGCGCCGGTTTGTGGGCGTCCCGCATCACCGAGTCGATTGATGAGCTGTGGTCGCTGCATTCGGAACCCGGCAAGATCCATGTTCGTGTGGACATCGGCAATCACGGTGGAACGGACGTGTTGGTGACCGACCCGCGAACCATCGCCAGCGGCAAGCCTCCCGCAGTGCGAGGGTCTCCCGATCCCGCTCGTCCGCCGACTGAGGGTCGCCCGAATGCAAAGGACGATCCAGACCAACCGGCCACGAAGCAGGAAGGTGTCATCGAGGATGTTGCAGACAAGGCCATCGTGTTTGAAGACGGTCGAGTCGTCACCACGGATGCAACCACGACGTACTCGCGTCTCACGGACAAGGGAGAGGAGCCGGCCGAACGGAAGGCACTGAAGGCAGGCGTTCGGGTGCGCTACGAACTCGTGAAGGGCAAGGGAGCCACGAAGGTTGTCATTCTTCCCGCGAAATAGGGAGAAATCTGCGGTGCCTGACCCCAGTCGGATCCTTCGACGCGCGCGGTGAAAGACTTAGAACTCTCGCGGCCAAGAATGAGGCGTTTGTCAGTTTAACCGCGACCCTCTGGGGAGCGCGTTGCTCGGGCGACTCGCAACTCCCCGCGCTCCCCAGAGGGTCGCGGTTAAACATCTCACTGATGGCCGCGTGAGGTATAGAACTCGCCCAAAAACAAGGTCGTCTTTCGCTCCGCGAAAGAACGCCCTTTCGCGGAGCGAAAGGCGACAAACGGCGGAGTCATTCTTGGACAGGTTCTTAGCGCAGCACTTCAAACAGGTTGCTGCGGCCGTCGGTCCAGACCAGCGGCGGCTTGCGTGACGGGGCGAAGGGCAGGACTTCGCTTGGCTCCAATTGAATGGCGTCGAGCGTTGCGCGGTCGCGACTGAGGAACGTCCAGAAGGCGGCTTGGGTTGCGGACTCGTGACGTTGGCGGTTGACGAGCGTGACGACGGAAAGCTTTGTTTCTTGGGCCAGCCCGTTCAGCAGAGGTCTGAGGTCGAAGTGCAGGTTGGAAATGTGGCAGGCCAAAATCCCGTTCGGCTTGAGATGCCGCTGATAAACGGCGAGGGCTTCCAGCGTGAGCAGATGTGCGGGAATGGCGTCGCCCGAGAAGGCATCGACGACGAGGACATCGAACTGTTGGTCGTCCTCCAACTCAAGCATCAGCCGGGCGTCGCCCGACACGATGTCCGTCTTGCCACGGCACGCGCTAAGAAACGTGAAGTGCTTTTGGCTGAGTCCGATCACATCGGGATTGATCTCATAGAAACGGAAGCGGTCGCCGGGACGAGCATACGTGGCGAGCGTGCCGATCCCGAGTCCGATCACGCCGACATGACGCGGCTGATCGACGGAGCCGCCGCGCAGCAACCGTCCGATCCCGGTGGACTCACCGTAGTACGAGGTCGGGACGAGTCGCCGGTCGTCCGCTTGAAACTGCGTGCCGTGAACGATTCGCCCGTGAACCATGTCCTGCACTTGTTCGCCGTGCGTGGTCTCGCGCGCTTCGACCTTCAGCACGCCGTAAAAGTTGCGACTCACCGCGATCGCTCCTTCGGCGAAACGATCGACTTGAGAAAGAACGGCCATCGCCACTCCCAGCACGATCACTGTTCCCCAACCGCGCGTCAGTGACGGTGGAGCAGCGGCGGCATTCGGAGCACGCAGCATCAGCAACTTCATCGAGAGCAGCGCGAACGCCAACAGTCCCAATTGCAGTTCGTAGTACGACGCAAACAGGAACGGGCACGCGAGACAGACAAACAGACCTCCGCCCGCTCCGCCCGCCGAGATCGTCAGGTAGTACGTCGTCAGGTGTCGCGGGTGCGGCTTCAGCGAAACCAACTCACCGTGGCAGACCATGCAAATGCAGAACATCGTCGCGAAGTAGACGACGACCTGCGTGAAGATCCCCGTCATCGAACCTTGCCCCAACACGTACAACACGGCGAGGCAACCGATCCCCGCCGCGATGGCGAACGGACGGCGGACGTACCAGCGGTCACTGTCGAAGCAGAGGATAAACGTCAGCAAGTACAGCGCGAGCGGCAGCACCCACAGGAACGGGATCACGGCGACATCGAGACAGACTTGGTTCGTTGTGGCGAGCAGCATCACGGACGCGGTCATCGACAGACCGAACCACAGCCCCAGCGATTGCCGCGTGGGAACTTCGTCTCGCTCGGCCTGAGTCTCGGGCGCAGACAGCGCGAGGCTGGCGAGCGTCACGGGAGTTGCTCGCTGCCACATCCAGACGGCCCCCGTCGCACAGAGCAGCGCGAAGCCACAGAACAGCAGCGACCACAGCGTCGATTGCGTCGTCGTGGCGAAACTCGGTTCGACAATGAACGGGTACGAGACCAAGGCCAATAACGAACCGATGTTCGACAGCGCGTACAGGCGGTACGGCGAGTGATGCTCATGCGTGCGACTAAACCAGCCCTGCACGAGCGGCCCCGTCGAAGAGAGAATGAAGTACGGCAGCCCGACGCTGGAGATCGTCAGCAGCATGATCCGCCAAGCGGCCCCGTCGCCGCTCGTCGGCTTCCACGACGGATCGGGCGTGATCGGCAACGAGACCAAGGCCAGCACGAGCAGAGTCAGATGGAGATAGCCCTGCTGGCGCGGCGTCAGATAGCGCGTGGTCAAGTGGGCATAGGCATAGCCGCCAAACAGCAACACTTGAAACACCAACATGCACGTCGTCCACACGGCGGGACTCCCGCCGAACCACGGCAGGATGTACTTGCCAATCAACGGCTGGACCTGAAACAGCAGAAAGGCACTCGTGAAGATCGTCGCCGCGTAAACGGTGGCCAAGCTGCGCGAACCGGTGGTCATCGACATGCCTTCCCTTTGACGGACTTCTCGACAAGCGGGTTCGTAGATTTGACGTTTCCGACAAAAGCCAAAATCAGGTGAGCCGGGCGGCGTAAGCCCAATGGCACTGACTTTAGAGATGTCAGACCAATCAGCCGGAACGCGCTAGCGTCCGGTTCTCGATGAATTTGAAAACCGGACTTAGCTGGAAAAGAACCGGCGGCTAGCGCCGTGCCGCTCACAGAATGCCAAAGTGAGTGCCATTGGGCGTCAGCCCCCCGGTTCTGGAAGTTCCCAGCCACAGAAGAAGGGCTGACGCCCAAAGAATCGGGGGGCTGACGCCACCCCGCTCAG
>JAYSQC010000374.1:0-8209 GCA_043721755.1 Schlesneria sp. | reverse complement strand
ACATTGTGCGCTCAACGTTTTCAGGAGGTGAGCGCGACAAAACCTATGAAAACGAACACCGAATAAGTTCCCATCTGAGTGAGACACTACACTAGCGCCCTGCGGCTCATTCGTCACAAGAATCAACACGAATGGCAGAGAGCCACAATCCAACTTACGCCAAGCAGGAACGCTTCCATGAAGATCGCACGCATCTTTGCTCACCGAGTTGAGCTGCCGTTGGTCGAAGGCTCGTACAAGTGGTCCGGCGGGAAGTCGGTGTCGGTGTTCGACAGCACGATCGTGGGTGTCGAGACCGACTGCGGCCTCACCGGCTACGGCGAGGTCTGTCCGCTCGGGCCGTTCTATCTGCCGGCCTATGCCGAGGGGGTGCGCGCGGGTCTGCGTGAACTCGCGCCGCATCTCATCGGCTTTGATCCGCGCGAGTTGGCGAAGTTGAACCAGCGGATGGACGCGGCGCTCAAGGGGCATCCGTATGTGAAGTCGGGGATCGACATCGCGTGCTGGGATATCCTCGGCAAGGCGACGGGCTTGCCGGTCTGCGTGCTGATGGGAGGTCGCTTCGGCGAGAGCGTGCGGCTGTATCGCGCCATCTCGCAAGAGTCACCCGACGAGATGGCACGGAAGGTCACCGGTTATCGAGCCGCCGGTTACACCCGTTTTCAACTCAAGGTCGGCGGCGACCCGGACACGGACATCGAACGCATCCGAGCCGTCCGTGCGATGCTGCTCCCCACCGATCGGCTCGTCGCCGACGCGAACACCGGCTGGACTCAGCACGAGGCGATGCGCGTCGTCCGCGCGGTCCGTGACGTCGATGTCTACATCGAGCAACCCTGCCTTAATTACGAAGAGTGCCTCGCCGTGCGGCGTCACACCGATCATCCCTTTGTGCTGGACGAGAACATCGACAGCCTCGACATGCTGCTGCGGGCGAAAGCCGATCTGGCGCTGGACGTGGCCAATCTAAAAATCAGCAAGCTCGGCGGCCTGACCAAGACCAAGCAGGTTCGCGATCTCTGTGTGAGCATGGGGATCGCCATGACTCTGGAAGACAGTTGGGGAGGTGACATCACGACGGCCGCGATTGCTCATCTGGCTCACAGCACGCCGGAAGAGTTCCGCTTCACGAGCACCGACTTCAACAGCTACGTCACCATCAGCACGGCGGCTGGCGCACCGCAGCGCGAGCACGGCTTCATGGCCGCCAGCACTTCGCCGGGGCTGGGCATCGAGCCGAAGATGAATGTGCTCGGCAAACGAGTCGTCGAGGTGATTTGAACATGGGAAAAAGGTTCCGCGCGAATCAAAAGGAGCGCGAATAACTCTTGTCCCCATTCGCGTTCCCTTTGATTCGCGCGGAAATACTTTTAACGAGAAAGAAACTCAATGAACTCAAACATTTTCCAAGGCTGTGTCCCAGCACTGATGACGCCGTGCCTAGCTGATCGCACGCCGAATTATGCGGCCCTGGTGAAGAAGGCTCAGGCCCTGCTGGCGGCGGGCATGAACGGAGTCGTGTATTGCGGCTCGATGGGAGACTGGCCGCTGCTGACGGATGAGCAACGGCAGGAAGGTGTTCGCCGGCTGACCGAGGCCGGAGTCCCCGTCATCGTCGGCACGGGTGCTCAGAATCCCGCGCGAGCTGCGGCACACGCGGCTCACGCGCAGCGAGTTGGGGCGAAGGGCTTGATGGTCATTCCCCGCCTCATGTCACGCGGAACTTCTCCGGCGGCTCAGCGAGCGCACTTCGCTGGCATTCTGGCCGCGGCTCCCGAACTCCCCGCCGTGATTTACAACAGTCCGTACTACGGGTTCGAGACGAAAGCGGACTTGTTCTTCGATCTCCGGCGCGAGTTCCCGAATCTCGTCGGCTTCAAGGAATTCGGCGGTGCGGATTCTTTGAGCTACGCCGCCGAGCACATCACTCATGCCGACAGCAACGTCCTGCTGATGGTCGGCGTGGATACTCAAGTGTGTCATGGCTTCATTCGCTGCGGCGCGGTGGGAGCGATCACCGGAATCGGCAATTGCCTGCCGCGTGAAGTGCTGCACCTGATCGCGCTGTGCAAACGGGCTGCGGCCGGTGATGTTGAAGCCCGGCGCTTGGCGCGCGAACTGGAAGAAGCCTTCTCCGAACTGTCCCGTTTCGACGAAGGGCCGGACTTGGTGCTGTACTACAAGTATCTGCTCGTGCTGCTCGGCGACGCTGACTATGAACTGAACTTCAATGAGTCTGATCGGCTCTCACTCAGTCAAAAGCACTTTGCCGAAGCCCAACTAAAACTCTTCCAGCAATGGTGGAACAACTGGCCGGGAAAGTCGTATCGCGCGTGATCGATTCCAAACAGGTCTTGCAACGCCCTCGCTGATGCTTTTTGAAGTTGCGATTTGATGGGTGATGAGGAATCGTGACTGAAGAATCGCTCTTGTTTTCTGGTCTTCATCCGTGCCCTGGCTTTGCCATCCGTGCTAGTTCTTCCCCGGCGGGATAGCACTGATGGCAAAGCCGGGGCACGGATGACGACAGGTCGGAAAACACAGAAAACGAATCGTTCCGGCAGGCGTGAGTTACGAATCGCGCAACTTCAAAACTTGCGATTCGGGTCACTTCTCGGTTTTGAAACTGCTTCAGAGACGAGGATCACGATGAGGAACCATAGATCGGTGATCGAATTTCGCAGAAGAGATTTCGCGGCCAACAGGATTGGCCGCATTTCTTGTGGAGTGCTGATTTCAGCTTTGTTGGTCGGCACGGCCTCGGCGGAATCCGGCGATGCGGCTCTGCCCGGAAATCATCCGCTCACTCAGGCTCAGACGGGGGATGTGCTGATCTCGGAGCTGCGCTGCGCGGCGTGTCACAGTGGCGTCCAACGAGGTTCTTTCCCGGAGAAATCGGCTCCTGATTTGTCCGAGGCCGGGGCGCGGATCTCGCCCGATTACCTTCGGCGATACCTCGCCTCTCCGTCAGCGGTTCATCCGGGGACAACGATGCCGGACGTGTTGGCATCGCAACCAGAGGCTGAACGAGACCGAATTGCGGAAGCGCTGACGCACTTTCTGATCGCCCAGTCGAAGGCTGTCTTTTCGACTGAGGCAAGCGAGCAGATTGATCTTCAACAAGGCAAGGCACTGTTCCACTCTGTCGGCTGTGTGGCGTGTCATGGTCCGAAGGAAGCGATCACCGACGCGCCGCAGAAAGCCAAACGCAACGACGAGGATGACGACGACGAGGACAAGACGGTTGCCGCGAAGAAGGCGGTCAAGCCGATCGCCGTCCCACTGGGGCATGTCGCCGCGAAGTACAGCGCGAAGTCGCTCAGCGAGTTTCTGTTTCAGCCGTTGCGGGTCAGAAGCTCTGGTCGGATGCCGGACATGAAGCTGACTCCCGCCGAGTCGCTCGCCATCGCTGGCTATCTGGTTGGGGAGCAGCCGCAACAGGCCAAGGCTTTCGTTCCACAAGAGTCGTTGGTGGCACTCGGAAAGAAACACTTTCAGGAACTGAACTGCGCCGCGTGCCATTCACTCCCAGGGATCTCGGCGGCACCGCTGATTGGCTCTTTGAGAACTGCAGATCTGAATCGCGGCTGTTTGTCCAAGACCAGCGGCCGCAGTCCCCGCTTCCATCTCGAAGAGGCGCAGATCAAGGCGATTGTCGCATCGCTTCGGGAAGAACCGATTGCCGACTCGGACAAGCTTGTGGCGGCGAAGACGCTGACGGCGTTTCACTGCATCGCCTGTCATGTTCGCGATGATTTCGGTGGCGTTCACGACACACACAACCCGTTCTTTGCCACCAGCGAGCAGAAGCTGGGAGACGACGGTCGCATCCCGCCGCCGCTCACGCTGGTCGGAGCCAAGCTGCAACCGGCCTGGATGAAGAAGGTGCTCTTCGATGGTGAAAGCGTCCGCCACTACATGGCGACTCGGATGCCGCAGTACGGCACGGCCAACCTCCAGCACTTGCCGATCGTCTTCAGTCGGCTCGATGTTTTGAAGAGCACGGACATGAAGATTCCGAGTCCGGAGAGTCGCTCGGAAAGTGAGCGTGAACGAGAAAAACTGCTTCGCGCGGGCGGACGGGAATTGCTGGGCGACAAGGGGCTGAACTGCATCGCCTGCCACAACTTCAATGGGAAAGCCGCGCAGGTCAATCAGGGGATCGACCTGCTGATGAGCTACCCGCGACTTCAGCCGGGCTGGTTCAACAGCTACTTGCGAAACCCCGGCGCGTTTCGTCCTCGCACCGTCATGCCGACCGCGTGGCCGAATGGCGTTGCCTCACACAAGACGATTCTCGATGGCAACACCGACAAGCAGATCGAAGCCATCTGGTACTACCTCTCGCTCGGCACGTCCGCCGCCGATCCATCCGGTCTCCGCGCGGTGAGTACGAAGCTGACGGTCGTTGATCAGGCCAAAACGTATCGCGGGCGCAGTCGAGTCGCCGGTTTTCGAGGCATCGCCGTCGGCTTACCAGAGAAGCTGAGTTACGCCTTCAACGCCGAAACCGGAACGCTGTCCGCCATCTGGCAGGGTGAGTTCATCGGCGTCAATTGGAGCGGCCAGGGTTCGGGAGATTTCAATCCGGCCAGCGAACCAATCACTCTGGCGCAGGATGTTTCGTTCGCTCAGCTTGCAGACGAAAAAACTCCGTGGCCGCTGCTGCCGGTGATGACGAAAGAGGCTCGAACCAATCCCAATCCGCTCTATCCGAAAAACGTCGGCTATCAATTCCGCGGATACTTCCTCGGCGAATCTTCCATTCCCACGTTCATGTATCGCAGCGGCACCATCGAGATCGAGGACCGGTCGGTGGCAACGGGAGTCGAAGCGCAACGACATCTAACACGAGTCCTGCAGTTTGACTCGCCGACGCCGCAAACCGTTTGGTTCCGCGCACTCACCGGCGACATCAGCAGCGAGTCCGAGCGAGTCTTCCGCAGTGGCCGACTGCGGCTGACGATCCCCGCGACCGAAGCGAAGCTGCGATCACTGTCCGACGAACCCAAGCGATCCGAGTTGCTGCTGCGACTGCAAATTCCTCAAGGCAAATCCTCTCTGGAGTTCCTCTATGAATCGCTCAAGAAGGCGTAGGGTGGGACCAGCGGCGCTTCGCCGCGCCGGCCCACCATCAAACGGTGCGAGTGTGGATGGTGGGCCGGCGCTCGAAGCGAGCTGGTCCCACCCTACAGGAGTGCGACTGCTCTGCCTTCTGATCGCCATGTTTGCGCTGGGGACACTGCGTGCCGAGGAGGTTGGCGAGCGCTGGGGAACCGAGGAGCGCGAACGTGAGTATTATCCGATCGTCAACATTCCGTTGCCGAAGGATACGGTCATCGAGGCGGGTGCCTTCGCCGTGCTGCCGGATCGGCGAATCGCCGTCGGCACGCGGCATGGCGAAATCTTTCTCATTGACGGAGTCGATGCGGCCAAGCCAACTCCGTCGTTTCACCGCTTCGCAACGGGACTCGACGAGATCTTCGGGCTGACGTGGAAAGACAACGCCTTCCGGGTCACTCAAAGCTGCGAACTGACTCGCGTGAGTGACGCAAATGGCGACGGTGTGGCCGATCGCTTTGAGACCATCTCAGATGCCTGGGGATATGCGAATTACCACGAATACGCGTTCAGCTCAAAGCTTGATGCCGACGGAAATCAGTTCGTGTCGCTCGGCCTGTCGGAGTCTTACTACTCACATGCCTTGAACCGTGGCTTCATCATGAAGGTTGCGCCGGACGGAAAGACAACCGCATTCGCCAGCGGCCTGCGCAGTCCCGGCGGCATCGGCCACGACGAGCATGGATCGCTGTTCTATGTCGAAAGTCAGGGACCGTGGAATTGTTCTTGCAGTCTGAAGGCCGTGTCGCAGAACAGCTTTCACGGTCACCCCGCGAGTTTCAATTGGTATCCCTTTTCGCCCGAGTTGGGACCAGCGCCGGAGATGCCGAAGTCAGGCAGTCGCATCGCGACCGAGAAGAATCGCGTCCAACAACTGGTCCCCTACGCCGTCGTCTTTCCGTACATCCGCATGGGCCGGTCCATCACGGCTTTCAGCGTCGATCAGACGCAGGGCCAGTTCGGCCCCTTTGAAAACCAGATGTTCCTGGGCGATTACACGCAGTCGATCCTGATGCGTGCCACGACGGAGCAGGTCAACGGTGTCTGGCAGGGAGCGTGCTATCCATTCCGTGAGGGCCTTTCCACAGGAATCCTCAACGTCGAATTCACTCCGGGTGGCAAGCTGCTGTGTGGCGGGACCAATCGCGGCTGGCCGGTTCGAGGGATCAAACCGTTTGCCCTCGAACGACTCGAATGGAGCGGCAAGCTGCCTTTCGAGATCAACCGCGTCACGATCGAGCCGGATGGGTTCAAGGTCACGTTTACCAAACCGGTCGAGCCGATGACCGGCCGCGCACCAGAGTCGTACTCGATCTCCGCGTTCACGCATCCGTATCACGCAGGCTACGGCGGGCCGGAAATCGAACAGCACAAGCCCGGTGTGAAAGCCGTCGCGCTCGCCGAAGACGGACTCTCAGCCAAGGTCACTCTCGAAAAGCTCGACCAAGGATTTGTGTACGAGTTGGACTTGGCCCGTCTGCGTTCGCGCGACAAGGAAGAACTGCTGCATCGCAACGCGTTCTACACGGTCAATGAAATCCCCTCCCGAGTTACCGAACGCGGAGGACATTGACACAAACCCCACCGAGCTTGCCTCACTGGACTCCTTTGATTCCGAAAGTCGTTGCAGTTGAGTCAAGTTTTGTGATTCATTCGCGCTCCGTTTGATTCGCGCGGAAAAAAGTTTTGGGCCGCGCGAATCAAAGGGAGCGCGAATGGGGAACAGGTCTGAGGCGCAGCCTCGCTGGTCTCTACACAACTCGGTTTCATGATCAGGAACGGCAACAGGAGTCCAACGAATTGTGTAGAGCCCACCGAGGCAAGCTCTGTGGGTTTTGTGCCATCTTCACCCGTGCGCGGCATAACGACGCCGCTCATCTGACGAACCAACTCCCCTGAATTGTTCGGAAACCGGAAATGTCTTCATCGAAACCAACGGCCGCGGCTCTAATCACTTTCCTCGTGGGTGTTCTGGTTGCGATTCCAGGCAATGCTCACCGATTGAATGCCGCCGAGCATCCAGTCCCTGAGAGTCCGCTGTGGCTAACGTACTCCGGCGACAAAGGGCCGGGAGCAGGCCAGCACATCGTCCTGATCGCAGCAGATCAGGAATACCGCAGCGAGTATTCGATGCCGATGCTGGCGCGGCTCCTGGCCAAGCATCACGGGTTTCACTGCACCGTGCTCTTCAGCCTGAATCAGGACAACGACGTCGATCCCACACAAAAAATCCGCTGGGAGGACAAGGCGGTCACTCACAACATTCCCGGCCTCGAACATTTGGAGAAGTGCGATCTCGTCATCTTGTTCAGCCGACTCATTTCGCTGCCGCCCGAGCAATTGAAGCACATCGCCAACTACCTGGATTCCGGGAAACCGATCATCGGCATCCGCACCGCTAATCACGGTTTTATTGGCTTCGACTACCAGAAGGATGGCAAGAGAATCGACTTCGGTGAGAGCGTGCTGGGTGGTTCATTCCGCAATCATCATGGCCGCTGGCAGCAGGATTCCACTCGCGGCCTCATCGTCGAGCAGAACAAAACTCATCCCGTTTTGAAGGGCGTCAAGGACATCTGGGGAACCTCGGATGTCTATCGCACGTACAAGGAAGGTGGCAGCCTGCCCGAAGGCAATCTGCCGCTGGTGAACGGTCAGCCGCTGATGGGTCGCAAGCACGACGACGCCGTGAATGCCGAGCTGATGCCGTTACCTGTGGCCTGGGTGAAAACATGGACCGGAAACACCGGGCAGACCGCGCGAGTCTTCCATGTCACGATGGGAAGTGCGCAGGATTTTCAGAGCGAAGGACTTCGTCGCCTGACCGTGAATGCGGCCTACTGGTGCCAGCACATGGAAGCCGACATCAATGAAACATCCTGCATGGATCTGGTTGGCGAATACAACCCGCCCGACAGCGGCTTTGCCTACAAGCAGCTCAAGATCGTGCCGAGAAAGCCCAGTTTCTACAAATAGCGTCAGGGTTTTTGGGCTCTCCGCCACTCCTGTTGGACAACACTCGTGAGCGGCAAGGCGCTAGCCGCCGGTCATGCAGGAAATCACCGGCGGCTAGCGCCTTGCCGCTCAC
>JAYSQC010000373.1:0-16803 GCA_043721755.1 Schlesneria sp. | reverse complement strand
TCCCCTCGGCGGGGAGGGCCGGGGAGGGGGGAGGATGGTCAGGTCGATTTGCCACTCGCCCCCCCTCCCTAACCCTCCCCGCCGAGGGGAGGGAACAAGAAGGGAGCTCGGGAAGTGATTGCGCCCCCGTTCCTTAAGAAAAGCCGGACTTCGGGCGTTGCCCTTCATCGGTCATTGGTCTCTACACAACCCGACCTCAATGAGTACATCCTTGCCATTGAGGCACAGGATCGCCTCTGCGGTCTTCCAATCTCTGCGGTGATTCCATCTTCAAACTCGGACACCGCAGAGAGGGGATGACCGCAGAAACAATCCACAAATGCAGTCGCATTTTAAGTTGTGTCGAGACCAATGCTTCATAGGCCAGAGGGAGTTGAGGGGAGACTCTTCATCCGCCGCTTCGATGGAATCGGACGTTGGAAGGCCGAAGCGCGCGAGGTCAATTGGTTCCAGAGCGACTTCACTTGCTCATCCTGATTCCCGTTGCCGATCAGGAAATCCAACGGCAACTCGGGGACGGAGATTTCTGTCAGTCGCGACGTGTCAGGAGTCGCAGCCGCCACGGCGACCTGTTGGTCCTCTACGAATCCCAGCAACTCACCCGTTTCCGAGTCCCACCGTGCAACGCGCCCCTGCCAATCGCCACTGAACAACGAACGTCCATCATTCCCGAACGTCACCGCCGCAGTGGGCTGATTCCGGTTCATCGATGTTTGTTCGGTCCAATCAGACGTTTTCCAGACGACGATGCGGCCGGCATCCGGTACGGCTGCCGTTCCCGTGGCGACGGCCAGTCGGCTGCCGTCGGATGAGAATCGAAGACAACTTACAGGAGCGGCTTCGCGCGTGAGGTCTCGGGCAATGCTGAGCGATCCGTTCTGCCAGAGTCTCACGACTCCGGTTTGATCGCCGCTCGCGACGCAGCGTGCGTCTGGCGACAAGGCGACGGAATTGATCGGGCTGTTCGAGCCTTGCCACGCCTTTCGCTCGGTGAACTCGGGAGCATTCCAGATTCGGACGACTCCATCGCGGCTACCGGTCACGAATGAATCGCCATTCTCGGCGAACGTGGCCGTGATGATGTGCTGCGGTGTCAGGTCGATCGCGCGTTCCTGTTCTCGATCCACGACCCATTGCCGCGTCGCACCGATGAACACGACAAACCGTTGGTCTGCGGATGAGATCGCCAGTTCCCCGGTTGCCGTTCGCGACGGCAATCGCGCGGCGCGAGTGGTTGGCAATTTGAGAGACTCCGCCGATTCGGGTGACTCCGCCGGGGGGGCAGATGACTCCAGCACGCCGCCCTCATCAAACAACAAACGTCCGGATGTTGGTTTCGGCAATGAAGTCGTCGGCTGAGCCACCAGCCACGTCGGTTGAAATGGCAGGCAAAGCGCCAGCCCACAGCAGACGACTTGTCCCACTCGACTCAAGTCTTGGCGACGCGGGCCGCGCATGATCCACGTCAATCGCTGTCGCAAGAACGGCAATTGTCCCATCCCCGTGCCGAGTGGCGGGACTTGGCAACGCCGCTCGGCCATGAAGTCGATCGTCTCCAAGATGGCCTCGGCGTAACGGCGAGGAAGGGCGGCCCCGCGCGTGACCACCCACGCATCGCAGCACTCTTCTTCGGCCGCTTCGATGGCGTGACGCGCCCACCACACGACGGGATGCCACCAGAACAGACCGGTCGCAAACAGCGTGAGGAACCGCACCCCGTGATCGCCTCTTTGGAAATGTGCGAGTTCGTGGGCGAGCAGTGTCTCGCGCGCAGTGACATTCAATCGATTGAGCAGCGCCGTGGGAAAGATCAGCCGCGTCGAGCGACCGGTGGACCACAGCATCGGTGACAAGACTCCCGGCATCGACCAGACAAGTGGAACCTTTGAGCAGCCGCAGCGTGTGGCGAGTCGTTGGAGCTGCTCTTGAACATCGCGCGGTGCGGCCGTGCCGTGGCGCATGGCCTGCTGAAATCGCAGGCATCTCAGGAATTGAACGAGAAACCAAGTGGCGGTTCCGGCTCCCCAAACTGCGAGAATTCCAGCTAAAGTCGCGCGCGAGCCGGACTCGTTTTTCAACCAGACCAGAGCCGAACGCAACCAAGACTGAGGCCAATAGGGCGATCGAGTTTGAACAGTCGGAAGAGATCTCGGACGTGTCCGGTTTGCCAAGCTCTGACCATCCGTCGGATCGCTCGGACCGATCACCGACGGGAGGCGTGCAGGTGCGTCTGCCAAGCTCAATTCGATCATTGCACCGATCGACGCCACAGGGCGCGAGACCCATTCCCGCTCAATCAGCGGCACACGGCAGATCGGCGGAGCAAGTAGTTTTACCAGCAGAAGTATCCACAACAGATGAGTCAGTGCGGGGCGACGAAGGCTCCACGAAACGAGTGTCACGACCAGCGCAAGAGCGGTCACAATCACGGCATTGAATAAGGCGGCTTCGACGAGAGGATGCACAGAACACCTCCAAACCGAACGAACCTGAGGCAGGAAACACTCTCTCTCGGCGACACGTACTCGCAACGAACGCGAGGGAAATGAAGTGACGCTCGTCGCTCACACTGCGTAATTGCCGTGATCGGGAGCGTCACGGTTGCACTGATGCTCAACCGTCGGAATCTTGATCTAGCTCGGCCAACAAGCCGCGCAGCGAATCACGCTCTTCGGGGCTGAGTTGGATTCTCACGAGATGCGTGAGCAACGGCGCGAGTGAGCCTTCACACAGCTTGTCAGCGGTGGCCTGTAAGCGGCGGCCGATTAGCTCCTCACGGTTGACCTTCGATTCAAACTCGTGCGGCCACGGCTTGCGGTCGCGCTTGATGAACTTCTTGTTTTCGAGCCGCTCCAGCAGCTTCTGAACGGTGGCGTAATGCGCCCCGCTGCCGCCGGGATAGACCGTGTCGGTCAGGAACCGAACGGTGCAACTGCCGTGTTCCCACAGCACGTTCAGAACCGCGAGTTCCGCGTCGGTGATGTCTTGGGGTGTGCGAGCCATGTTCGAGTTCTCTCCTGAAGGAATGTGGAATGCAGTTGGACCAACAATCGAATGAGGACCGACCGACAAACAATTTGAATGAAATCTGGCTGGAGTTACCGCAGCAGTGATTAAGAACCTAAGACGGAGCGTCTTCGATGTCAATCCGCTACTTCAATGGCAATCCCGTTGGGTGACGATTGCTGGAACGAGCGATATACTCCCGCCCACTTCAGGCGGTCGCGGCGAAGCCACTTCACGCGCGATCGAATTCTTTCGGTGACTTCGCAACAGGATGACACGACATGACGTTGGAGATTGCTCCGAGGAAGACTCGGATCGGGTGGGTTGGTACGGGCGTGATGGGTTCGAGCATGGTCAGCCATCTGATGACGGCGGGTTATGCGGCGACGGTGTTCACCCGCTCGAAGGAAAAGGCCGAAGCTCTGATCGGTCGCGGCGCGAAGTGGGCGGAGACGCCCAAGGCCGTCGCCGAACAGTCCGATGTCATCTTCTCGATCGTCGGTTTTCCAAGCGATGTCCGCGAAGTGCTGCTCAGCGCGAACGGTGCCTTGGCGGGGTCAAAGCCCGGCAACGTACTGGTGGACATGACCACGAGTGAGCCCTCTCTCGCCGTTGAGATTCATGCCGCCGCAAAATCGAAAGGCGTGCATTCGGTCGATGCCCCCGTTTCCGGTGGCGACATCGGTGCGAAGAACGCGACGCTCTCGATCATGATCGGTGGCGAGAAGTCTGTGGTCGAGGCTCTCCAACCGCTGTTCGCGGCGATGGGAAAGACGATCGTCCATCAAGGCGGTCCCGGCGCGGGGCAACACACCAAGATGGCCAATCAAATTCTGATCGCGACCAACATGATCGGCGTCTGCGAATCGCTGCTCTACGGCTACAAGGCGGGACTCGACCTACCGACGATGCTGCAATCGGTGGGACCGGGAGCGGCCGGAAGCTGGTCGCTCAACAACCTTGGCCCGCGCATCATGGCCAATAATTTCGACCCCGGCTTCTTCGTCGAACATTTTATTAAGGACATGGGGATCGCGCTCAGTGAAGCACGCCGCATGGGCCTCTGCCTACCGGGCCTCGCCTTGGGGGAACAGCTCTATCAATCGGTGAAAGCCAAGGGCTGGGGCCGCAACGGAACTCACGCCCTGATGTTGGCCCTGTCCGAGATGGCGAGCATCGATTGGCGGAACCGAAAGTGACGCTGCGATGTTGCAAGCATCATTATAGGACGTAGTTTCAGCAAATACCGTCAAACCAAAGAGGCCGCCATAAATGAATCCTGTCGGTTTCATCTTTATCATTGCAGGGCTATTGCAAGCAGTCGGGGCACTTAGCCGCTCGAAGTTTTTCCAAGCATTGCCCCACTTCCAACGTTCCAAACGTATGTTCGGGCGTGATACGGCATTCGTAATGCATGTTGTGTTTGGACTGATTGGTGTCGTGATCGGCATCTTGATTTTGGCCGGAATAATCGAGTTGCCCGTCAAGAGTTGAATTGTGTTGGAAGGGGTACTGCCCCGGAATTGATACCGAAATTGAGTCGGTGGGCACTGCCCACCCTACTTGGGAAGCAAGAACACGATGACACGCAAGGGCGAGCAGTTTGCAGGGTTGACGGTGGCGATTATCACTCCGTTCAAGGACGGAAACGTGGACGAGGCCGCTCTCAGGAAGACCGTTGATTGGCATGTGGCTCAGGGGACGAATGGTCTCTGCCCGGTGGGCACGACGGGGGAATGCCCGACGCTTTCGACGGCCGAACATGAGCGTGTGATTGCCGTGGTGTGCGAACACGCTGCCGGTCGCATCAAGGTCATGGCGGGGACCGGCTCGAACAGCACCTCCGAAGCGATCGAGTTGACTCGCTTCGCCAAGGCGGTGGGAGCCGATGGCGCGATGATGGTCGCTCCGTACTACAACAAGCCGACCGGCGAAGGTTTTTATCAGCACTACCGCGCTGTCGCGGAGGCGGTCGATATTCCAATCATCCTCTACAACATTCCCGGTCGCACAGCGAAGAATATGGAGCCGGAAGTCGTGGCTCGCATCGCTGAAATCCCCAGCGTGGTCGCGATCAAAGAAGCGACCGGTTCGATGGATCAAGCGTCTCAAACTTTGGCGATGACCAATTTGACGGTCCTCTCGGGCGACGACAGCCTGACGCTGCCGCTCCTCGCGATGGGTGCCAGCGGCATCGTGTCCGTCGTCGGCAACATCGTTCCGGGCGACATGCTCGAACTACTCAAGGCGTGGAAGGCGGGCAATATCGTCGAGGCTCAGCGTTGGCACTTCAAGTTGTTCGCGCTCTGCCGTGACATGCTCGGCATCGCGACGAATCCGATCCCCGTCAAAGTGGCCCTGCGGCTGCTCGGGCGAGACACCGGCGACCTTCGCTTGCCACTCACTCGGCTTTCCGAATCGGAAGAGGCGCGCTTGAAGCAGACCCTCGTCGCGTATGGGCTGCTGTGAGCGGCGGGCGTAACTCTTATACCGCAGGCGGTTGCGGATGGCACATTTCACACTCACCCGCAGCGTCAGCGAGGACTGGTGTTGCCTCCTCGCTGACGCTTCGGGTGAGTGTCCGCTTCAACCGCGTGCGGTATAAGAGGTTCGATTTGCTGTGCGGTGCGAGTTGGTCTCGTCTTCATGGCTCCTCACTTTTCCCGCTCGTCATAATTTCATTGCGAGCGTCGCGTTTGTTGGCTCCGTAAAGGAACAGGCAATGGTCTTCGGCTTCGGTAAGAAGAAGGGCAACACCAATGATGCGGATGACGATATCGATGATGAGGACGATGAAGATGTGGAGTACGTCAATTTTCAGGGAGCCGTGAACGGGAAGCCCGTCGATATGGCTGCCAACTCGAGGCTGGCTCAAGCGGCGCTCGTTCCGACTAAGGAGATGATCACCGACGGCTTGGAGCGTCGGGCCGAAATGATTCGGCTCGATGTCAAGGGCGAGCGGGCACAGACGACCGTGTCGGTCGATGGAATGCCCTACGCGGGAAGCAAGATGCCCAAGCAGCAAGCTCAGGCGATCACGCAAATGGTGAAGCTGCTGGCGGGACTCGATCCGAAGCTGCGGGGCAAGCAACAGGTCGGTGGCGTTCGGGCCGAGCATCTCGGAATCAAGTACGAATTGTCGATCGATATCACGCCGCAAGCCGAGGGGGCCGAGCGGCTGACGGTGCGCGTCCGGAACATGAAGCACCAACTCGACACGCCTGCCGATCTCGGGTTCACCACCACGCTCAAGCAGACGGTTCGCGACCTGACCTCACACCGCCACGGAATTATCGCCGTGTGCGGCCCGCCGGGTTCGGGGACGACGACGACAACCTACGCACTGCTGCGCGGGGTCGATATGTACATGTTCTCGATCTATTCGATCGTCGATACGGGAACGCGCGAACTGATCAACGTGAAGAAGTTCGAGGTCAATGAAGGGGACGACTACGAGACTTCGTGCATGCGCATGATGCGCGAAGAGGCCGATGTTATTTTCGTACCTCCGCTACGAGACGCTGAAGCGACCAAACAGTTTATGAGCGTGGCTGATCGCATCTGCATCGTTGCTGAAATGCCGGTCAAAGATACGGCCAGTGCCCTCGACCAACTGATTGCGTTTTCCGGTGACCGTCAAAAGGCGTCCGAAGTCATTGACGCCGTGTTCAGTCAAAAACTGGTGAGGCTGCTGTGTTCGAGTTGCCGCGAGGCATTCCGGCCGAGTCCGAAATTGCTCGAAAAAGTCGGCCTGCCGCCGGAAACCAAGACGCTGTACCGCAAGGGCGAGCCACTGGTTGATGAGAAAACCGGCGATGAAGATCCGCCCTGCACGAAGTGCGACGGGACAGGCTATTTCGGTCGAGTCGCCATGCTCGAAGCCATCGTTCTCTCGGAAGCGACGCGAAAATTGATCGCCGAGGGAGCCTCGGGAGATCAGGTCAAAACGATTGCCCGTTCGGAAGGCTGCCTCACATTTCACAGGGACGGATTGAGGCTGGTCGCCGAAGGAAAGACATCGCTCGAAGAACTGCAGCGCGTGTTCAAAGGCTGATTCGATACTTCAAAACAGGGACGCATGAAGCCCGCCCGGCAGCCTTCCACTGCCGGGCGCGTGTCACTTTCGTGAATGGCAACTGTGTTTCAGCACAACGATTACAGCCCCACTGCTCTGCCTGACCATTGAGGCTGGCTGCACGACCGGCCGATTCGACAGAGACCGCACAACCGCAGCGGCTTGTCACCGTGCGTGTGCGGGCGCGAGAATCGGCTGCGGAGTTAATGTGTCCTCAGCCGATCTCGCTAACGACCTCTCGGCGAAGTCATGTTCGGCGCTCGTCTTCGCACCGGAATGGCCGCGCTCTCTTTCAGGAATTGACTCGTGGGACGCACGCAACGCGCTTTGACATCACTGGTCGCCGCGATCCCAGCGGGCTTCTTGGGCTATCTGCTGGTCATGGTCTTCCTCAACCAGGCAGACAGTCTCTCAACGAAGATGCAGGTCGTTGTAGGCTTGACGTTGTTGGTCACCGGAATTGTCGCGTTGATGCCGTTTATCCTGTTGATTCCCGGACGAAAGGCTGCTCCCGCAGCAGTCAACTCGGCTGTCGATGACGATGCTGCGGTGGAAATGATGGACGACGCCGGGTCGGGTGAAGTCGTATTGGATGATGAGTCCGCGACATCGGATTACGAACTCGGTGACTCCGATGCCGATGTCCTCTCCGATAGCAGCTCCGAAATCGATACGCAGAATAATTCGTCGCTCGACGACATTGATGCGTTCGACATGGACGAAGATGAGGAAGAGCCGCCCGCGAAGAAACGCAAGAAGTAGGCTTTTTCCGTACGCCGCAGGGCGCTCGCACGGGCGCTGACGAGAGTGCATTTCAAAACTAGCCCGACGCGCAAGCGAGGGCTTCACCGTCATCGAGTGTCCAGCCCTTGTGCGCGTCGGGCTAGTCGTCCATCAACTGCTGGCACTGCGGTAGTGTCGCAGCGACCCGAGAAACACGGCGCGCGACGCGGCGAATGTCGCTCCTGCAGCGAGCAGCGTGATCGCGACCAGCCAACTTGGTTCGAGCGTCTTGCCGAGCAGAACACGCGCGGGAACTGTCACGACGAGTAAGATCGGTAGCACGTAAGAGAACACGAACCGCACGACCTCACCGGTCGGCGATCCGCTGTAGATACTGCTCGGGTAGCGGGCGAAGATCGTGACGTAGAACCAGAAGTCGAGTAGTCCTTGGTTGCGTCCGAAGAAGATGCTGAGCGACGCCAAGCCGATCATCAGGCTGTAAAAGAACGTCACTGCCGCCGCGACCAAGAGCAGATACAAAATCACCGCGACGACCTCAACCGGGCGACCCGCTTGCACGACTGAGTAGCCCAACAGTCCGAGTGCAAATGCCATCTGTGAGACCATCGATAGCTCCAGCTTCTCCAGCGACACGAGGAATTGTGTGTCGATGGGCTTGAGCAGTACGAAGTCGAGATCACCCGTGCGGATCAACTCACTGAACCGGGCACAGTTCGGCATGAAGCAGGCTTCGACGATGGAGTTGACCAGCATCCCCGTCGCCATGAATCCGAAGTACTCGGCCCGTGACCAGTCGTTGATTTGTGGGACTCGCTGGTAGATCAGATCGAACAACATGATTTGCACGGCAAACCAAAAACCGCGCGTGATCAACGTGATGAGGAAGTTGCCACGAAACGACATCTCGCGCACGAGTGCGTTCCGAAAGAACGTCGCCAACACGCGGCGATATTGAGACAGAGCCATGCGGTACGGAGCCACTGACATCGGTTCGCTTTCTCGATCAATTTCGATTTTGAACCGCGTCAGTTCAAGTAATCGACCCCGCGCGAGCCAGCTCGAATTTCACCGACCACCCAGTTCGGACTGCCCGCGCGCGTCAGTTCGCCGCGCACGGCAGCAACACTCTCGGGCCGCACGATCAGCGTGAAGCCAATCCCCATGTTGAAGACGTGGAACATCTCATCGCGGTCGATGCCGCCCAGTTTTTGCAGCCAGGTGAACGCGGGTGGGATCGGCCAAGCGAGTCGATCAATCGCGAGGCGACACGTTTCGGGAAGCAGTCGCTCGATGTTGTCCTTCAGCCCGCCACCGGTAATGTGAGCCAATCCGGAGATGACGGAGTTCGGTCGCTGAGTCTTCAACACTTCGAGAATCAACTTCGGGTAGAGCCGTGTCGGTTCGATCAGAGTTTCGCCGACGGTACGACCGAGTTCGGGGACGTGCTGATCGACGGTCAGCCCGGCGATTTGAAAGACCACTTTGCGGATCAGGCTGTAGCCGTTCGAGTGAAACCCGCTCGAAGGGACTCCAATCACAACGTCACCCGGACGAATGCTTTGGCCGTCGATGAGCTGTGATCGCTCGGCCACTCCCACGCAGAACCCGGCCATGTCGAAGTCTTCACCGGAATAGATGTCGGGCATGATCGCCGTCTCACCGCCGAGCAGTGCCGCCCCGCACTCGACACATCCATCGCTGACCCCTTTCACCAACGACGCGATCAGGTCCGGGTTGTCCTTGCCCAGCGCGAGGTAGTCGAGGAACAGCAACGGCTCCGCACCGAGACACAGCACGTCGTTGACCGACATCGCCACAAGGTCGATTCCCACGGTGTCAAACCGTTGAACCTGTTGCGCCACCTTGAGCTTGGTTCCGACACCATCCGTCCCCGAGACGAGTACGGGGTCGTCATAGGTCGATTGGCCGGGGCGACTGGTCTTGTTGAGCCGCATCAATCCGGCGAAAGCATCTGCCAGCGGCAGGACGCGCGGCGTGTGAGTTCGCTGCATCAGAGCAGGCAGCCGACGCATCGCCTCGTCGTACAGTTCCAGATCGACACCGGCAGACTTGTAAGTGACGTTCGACATGCGCGGGGGACTCAACGGGGGGCGTAAAGATCGAAAATGAGTGACGTTGCGGGCCGGGATCATAACGTTCGACTCGACGATTTTCATTCGGGGCGAGCGAGTTGCGTCGAGTTCCCGTCAAACATACGCTCCGGCCCAACCTATTTCAGCGGAGCAAGTCGATGAGCGAACAGCCTTGGTACAAGGATGGCCTGCCGTTTACGTGTACTCAGTGCGGCGATTGCTGCACCGGCGAGCCGGGCTATGTCTGGGTCAGCGACGAGGAGATGCAACAGCTCGCTGACCACCGAGGCATCAGCATCGGTGAGTTTCGTATTAATCACACGAAGCTCGTCGGGGGAAGAATTTCCCTACGTGAGTTCGCAAACGGCGACTGCACCTTTTTCGACGGGGCGACTCGAAAATGCACGGTCTACCAAGTCCGACCCGTGCAGTGCCGGACTTGGCCGTTCTGGAACTCAAACCTCGAAAGCCGAGAAAGCTGGGATGCGGTCACATCGGTCTGCCCCGGCGCGGGTTGTGGACAGATCGTCCCGCTGGTGCAAATCCAGACTCAGGCAGCCGTTGTAGACATCTGACTGCTGGGCGCGGGTGTCGTTCAGTGGCCACGTTGCTCCCCGAAGCTCGGGCCACACACCAACCCGAAGCGTAAGCGAAGATTTGACTTCCGTCGCGCTCTCTGCGGATTCGTTACTCCGCAAGTCACACTTCTCGTGAGATTCTTCCCAGCCGGTTCCTCGTTTCCTGCCCGCGTCCTCGCTCACGCTTCGGGTTGGTGTTGCAAATCAATGGGTTTCAGCCAGTCGCAGCATGAGCGACCAGTCGGTTGTCCGTTAAAGTTTTCCACCTTTGACGAGTTTCCCGAAAGTTTCGGTTGTATGACGCCGATAAAACACAGCAGGCCGACTCCGTGCATTGTTGCGGTCGAGGTTTGGAGCGGTAATGCGGGCAAACGTGAGTTGGCTCGCTTGAGTCGCCTCAAGGTTTGTTGTGGGCCTGCTTGACACGATCTCTTTTTCGGAACTACAGTTGAGTCATTCCGTGGCAACACAAGTCTGTCGGAGACAAGCTCTTCGACGTTTAACGGGAGACTCAAGTCGTGACCAAGAAAGAGATCGTCAAAGACATTTCCGAGGCCATTGGTCTGACCCAACTCAAGACCAAAGAGATCGTTCAAAAGACGTTCGATGCGATCGTGAAGACGCTGGTTGAGGACGGTCGAATCGAGTTACGGAACTTCGGTGTGTTTGAAGTGAAGAAGCGGGCGGCGAGAAAAGCTCGCAACCCGAGGACCGGCGATAAAGTGTTTGTGCCTGAGAAGTTCGTAGTGACCTTCAAGCCAGGCAAAGAGATGGAAGAAAAGGTTCGGCTGATGGAAGAGGCCGCTGCGAAAGCGTCCTCCACCTCAACGATCCCAGTTGTTCAGCAAAGCACGGGCGAAACAAGCGTTGCGGTCGAGGGCGTTCCCTCGGTCCACAACGGGTGAGCGATTGGCGGATGCCGGTCGAACATCGAGTAGAAGTGAGTCATGGAGTGCGAGGCGCGTCGCGGCGACCTCGCCGTGGCATGGAGGCCATCATGCGGAATCGGCTGTTCGTCGGCATCATGCTCTTGGTTGGATCGCTCGCACAATTGGGGTGCATCGTTCCGATCTACTCGTCGTCTCCCGATGTCCGGGCCAGACAGCTCATCTTCGTGTCGGAAGGCTACCGTCACATTCCCGAGATCTGGGAACGAATCTGGGGCTTGGACATGCCAGATGTCGCGACTCCCTATCGCACGCACGGCGGCGTGATCTAACCGCCAAGACTTCTACCGCTCGTGGCCCGCAGTGACACACTTGTCACACTGCGACACACTAACCCGAAGTGTAAACGAGGAGGTGTGTTGCGTTCCTCGCTCACGCTTCGGGTTGGTGTCACTGCTGGCCGCGCGAGGTATCAATCGCTTCGACTGCGATCTCTGGCAGCGAGGCGTTGATGTCGTTGTCCCCTTGGGGGGCGGCAGTTACGATGCCCGCCTTGACTGCGCGGATCGAATCGCCGAGCCACCGGGGCCGCAATCGAACCACTTGCCGGGCGGTCCATTCATGGGAACCGCCTCGTGCCGCGTTTGGATGTGACTCTCGGTCGTCTCCGCCTCAAGAACCCCATCTTGGTGGCATCGGGTACTTTCGGCTACGCCCGAGAAATGCAGGCGTATGTCGATTTCGCCCGACTCGGCGGCATCATCCCCAAAACGGTGACGCCGTTGCCTCGTCCCGGCAATCCGCCGCCGCGTACGGTCGAGACTTCATCTGGCCTACTCAATTCGATCGGACTCGATAACGACGGCCTTGATGCATTCATCGCCAAGCACGTCGAGCCGCTGCTCAGTCTGGGCACGTCGATCATCGCGAACATCGCGGGGAAGAACACGGCTGAGTTCGTGCAGATGGCTCGGAAGTTGAATGAGTTCTCTGGGCTGGCCGCTCTGGAACTCAACATCTCCTGCCCCAACGTCAGTGGGGGAGTCGATTACGGGACGAATCCGAAGCTGACCGCCGAAGTCGTTTCCGCCGTGAGGGCTGCGTGCGACTTGCCGATCATCGCCAAGCTGACTCCCAACGTGACGAGCGTCGTCGAGATCGCACGCGCGGCGAGTGACGCCGGAGCCGACGCCCTCTCGCTGGTCAACACGTTTCAAGGGCTGGCGGTCAATTGGCGGAAACGAAAGCCGGTCTTGGGGAATGGCATTGGCGGGCTGAGCGGTCCCGCGATCAAACCGCTGGCTCTCCGAATCGTTTGGCAGGTGGCCCAAGCCGTGAAGACGCCGATCATCGGAGTCGGTGGCATTCAGTCGATCGACGACGTGATGGAGTTCCTCGTCTGCGGTGCCTCGGCCGTGCAAATCGGCACCGCCAACTTCTACAACCCCGGACTGGCCAACGCTCTGGTCGATGAACTCGACGCGATTTTGGCTCAGGAAGGCTGTGACTCGGTGAACGACATCGTGGGGACACTCCAGCCTTCGACAGTCGCTTTGATGCAGCAGGCCGCCGCCTGCGGAAGTCCGCCAACGGGAGCGTCCTGCCCAACGGGTGCGGCGAGTACACCGCCAGCCTGCGGTCACTGAATCCAATGCTGAGCGTGTCCGAGCCGTCGCTGCCACCTGCTCACAAAACACTGCGCGAGTCCCTTGAGACAACGAAAGCTCACCTGTGTCGCAACGTGCTGTTCCCGATGTTCGCGTTCGCGCCTGCAATCAACGCCCGTCTCGCAGTGACGGCCGGTACGTCGTCTACTGGATGACCGCGTACCGACGAACTCACGCCAACTTCGCTCTTCAGCGGGCGCTCGAATGGTGCGAGCGGCTGCAACGCCCGCTGCTGATTGTTGAGACACTCGGCTGCCGTGCCCGTTGGTCGTGTGATCGGTTTCATCGGTTCGTGATTGAGGGGATGCGCGACAACGCCGTCCGCTGCCGTGACGTGGGAGCGACGTATCACGCTTACGTCGAGCCGTCCGCCGAACACGGTCGCGGCCTGATCGAGCATCTGGCGCAGTCGGCAGCGGTAATCGTGACGGACGATTTCCCGTGCTACTTCCTGCCGAAGATGCTCGCGGCGGTGGCTCCTCGTCTGCCGGTCTTGATTGAAGCGGTTGACTCCAACGGTTTGTGGCCGATGCGTGCGACCGACCTCGTGTTTCCGACGGCCTATGCGTTCCGACGATTTCTGCACAAGAACCTGACTCCGCATCTGAGCGAACTTCCCCAGTACGATCCGTTTGTCGGCCGATCACTGCCGCCGTTGGACTCCAGCCAACTCAGTGAATTTTGCGCGCGATGGCCTGCTGCAACGGAGCCACTCCTTACCGCGACGCCAGCGGCATTGAGTTCACTTCCCATCGACCACTCGATCAGTGCGGCGGTCTTCGAGGGGGGAGCCGTTGCCGCACGGAAGACGTTCCAAAACTTTCTTAAGCGACGTTTGCCGCGCTACGCCGAACACCGCAACGATCCCGAGGACGAAGCCGCGAGCGGTCTGTCGCCCTACCTGCACTTCGGCCACATCTCGATCCATGAAATTTTCGCGGCACTCGTTCAGAGAGACGACTGGTCGCCCGAGAAGTTATCGCCCAAGCCAACCGGCAGCCGTGAGGGCTGGTGGGGCACGACGGTCGAGGTGGAGTCGTTCCTCGATGAAGCGGTCACATGGCGCGAGGTCGGCTTCAACATGTGTTCGCACCGCGACGACTACGATCAGTTTGAATCACTGCCGGACTGGGCACAGAAGACGCTGAACGATCACGCGAGTGATCCCCGTCCGCAGCTCTACTCGCTTGCTCAACTCGAAGCGTCGGAGACTCATGACCCGCTGTGGAACGCCGCTCAACGGCAGTTGGTCCGCGAAGGCCGAATGCACAACTATCTGCGAATGCTGTGGGGAAAGAAGATTCTTCAGTGGTCCCCCTCACCGCGCGAGGCCCTCGCCACGTTGATCGACTTGAACAACAAGTATGCCGTCGATGGACGCGACCCGAACTCGTACTCGGGCATCTGTTGGACGCTGGGGCGTTACGACCGACCGTGGGGGCCAGTCCGCCCCATCTTCGGCAAGATTCGGTACATGACCTCCGAGAACACCGCCAAGAAGCTGAAGTTGAAAGGTTACTTGGAGCGCTACGGCGCGAGGGGATTGTTCTAACTCTGCTGTCCGATCCATCCAGATGTAGGGTGGGGCTGTGCCCACCACAGTTTTCCCAGCAAATGGAGCCAATGAGCATGAGCACATTCAACGGCGAATCTCTTGATCGCGTCACGCGCCGCGCCGTGCTGGGCGGAGTCAGCGGCGCGCTGGGGCTGACAGCGCTGAACTCGCTGTTGGCTGAAGAGACTGGTTCTGCTGTGAGGCACTTCGCGCCGCAGGCCAAGCGGGTGATCTACCTGTTTCAGTCGGGAGCGCCCTCGCAACTCGAACTGTTTGATCACAAGCCCGAGTTGGAAAAGCGGCGCGGGACCGACTTGCCCGAGTCGATTCGCCAAGGCCAACGGCTGACAGGCATGACGGCGGGGCAGGACAAATTTCCGGTCGTGCCATCGATGTTCAAGTTCTCACGGCACGGTCACAGCGGCGCGACCATCAGCGAGTTGCTACCGCATCTGGGGAAAGTGGCCGACGAACTCTGCTTCATCAAGTCGCTCTCGACCGAGGCGATCAACCACGATCCCGCCGTGACGTTCCTCACCACGGGGGCACAGCTTGCGGGACGGCCCAGCCTCGGAAGTTGGCTGTCGTACGGACTCGGCTCCGAGAACAAAGATTTGCCCGCGTTCGTCGCGATGGTGTCGCGCGGGACCGGTCGGCCGAACGACCAGCCGTTGTATGACCGTCTGTGGGGGAGCGGCTTCCTGCCGTCGGTCCATCAGGGCGTGAAGCTGCGCAGCGGCGGAGACCCCGTCCTCTATCTGTCGAATCCGCCGGGGATCGACGCGGCGATGCGACGCGACATGCTCGACGATCAGCGCGAGTTGAACCGCCTGCAACTCGCACGCACCGGCGATCCCGAGATTGCCACGCGAATCGCTCAGTACGAGCTGGCCTTTCGGATGCAGACCTCCGTCCCCGAGTTGGCCGACGTATCGAGCGAACCCGCGCATGTGTTCGATCTGTACGGCCCCGACTCGAAGAAGCCGGGCACCTTTGCGGCGAACTGCCTTCTCGCCCGACGACTGGCCGAGCGGGGCGTGCGGTTCATTCAACTCTTCCACATGGGTTGGGATCAACACACGAACCTCCCGACTCAGATGCCCAACCAAGCCCGCGACATCGACCAGCCGTGTGCCGCCCTCATTCTCGACCTCAAGCGGCGCGGGTTGCTCGACGACACGCTCGTCGTCTGGAGCGGCGAGTTCGGTCGCACGGTTTACTGCCAAGGAAACCTCACCGCCACCAATTACGGTCGCGATCATCACCCGCGCTGCTTCACGATCTGGATGGCCGGCGGCGGCATCAAGCCCGGCATCACGCACGGTGAAACCGACGACTACAGCTACAACGTCGTCCGCGATCCGGTCCACGTCCACGACCTGAACGCCACGATCCTGCACCAACTCGGCATCGACCACAAACAACTCACCTTCAAGTTCCAAGGCCGCCACTACCGCCTGACCGACGTGCATGGCGAAGTCGTGCAAAACGTGCTGGCGTGAGGTGTTGAGTCAGAGGGCGATCTCAAATCTGTAGGATGGGCACTCCTGCCCGTCCGCTCTTCGCCTTCCTGAGGGGCTGTGCAGTAACTACGTCCGGGAGTTGATGTAGGGTGGGCTGTGCCCACCAACGATGGTGGGGAGACCAAAGTTCCTGCCCGAGCGGCAAACCGACTAGGTGGGCTGTGCCCACCAACGATGGTGGGGAGACCCCACCCTACGGAACTACGTCCGGGAGTTGATGTCGTTTTGTTTGACGGCACCGTCGTGGTGGCGATCACTGCGGGGCCTTGACACCTCATTGAATCCAGTGTGGCGTGCGAGCGAATGTCTATCGGGCGTGAGCGGAGGTCACTGTGGAATGAGCGAAGTCATCTGGGATGCGAGCGAATGTCACTTTTGTTCGAGCGAAGCTCACCGGGACATGAGCGAACATGTCTGGCATCCGAGCGAATGTCTCCAGTAGACGAGCGAATGTATCTGGGAAGCGAGCGAAGCTCTATGGGATACGAGCGAAGATGCTTCGCTCGTATCCCAGACTGGTTTAAAGGCTGCTCAAGCGGGTTCGTTTGTGCGGGAGAGTAGTTCGCTCGCGTTGCGGGCCATTTTTTTTGATTGTCAGACAGGTTCGGTGCGGTAGTATGAGACACCGACAGCGAAAACAGTCCCTTCTCTGGTTCCAAGGAGTCCTGCGATGCC
>JAYSQC010000372.1:0-4096 GCA_043721755.1 Schlesneria sp. | reverse complement strand
CAACCCCCGGCTAATGGCTGTGATCCCTTCGGGATGAAAACCGACGACGGCACACATCCGCCCTGAACCAGCAATCCCCCCAAAAACTCGGATGAACCGAAGAAGAAGAAGAAGAAGAAGTGAAGCAGGCTGCTCTATCAGCCGCAGGGCGCTAGCCCCGGTTTGTGTCATCCTAACCGGGGCTAGCGCCTCGCGGCTGATCGGGAAATTATTGCGACCTCGCTCCTTAGGAACTGGCACGCAATCACTTCCCGTGAGCGGCTGGGCGCTAGCCGCCGGTGAGTTGGAACGACCGGCGGCTAGCGCCCAGCCGCTCACAGAATCACAGCGTCAAACAGGGAAGTGATTGCGAGCCAGTTCATTTAGCAGGTGTTGGTGAACCGGTCGCGGTCGGATCGACAGGAACTACGGCGGCGGGTGGATTTGCCAGCCCAAGCTGCTTGATCAGCTTGGGGACTTCGGCGATCGAGGTTCCAACGGCGGCGACCGAAAAGAACAAGCCGGCAAGAGTGAGTCCCGCGCAGCGGAGCAGGCTCGGCTGGATCTCGCGCGGCAGCAACGTCCGATTGACGACGATGACGTGCCAGCAACTGAAGCCGAGAGCGAAGTTGTAGATCATCCCCGAAAAGACCAGCAGCGCGTCGGCCTTCACGAAGTTCAGCATCGCCAAGCCGCAGACCGCATAGACGCACAGCACGCCGAAATAGAGTTTGCCGATGTGCTTCGTGTCCCATTTGCGCAGCGACGGAAGAGCGGTCCAACAAACATCGACCCAGCGCCGCAACACACCGTCCGCCGTCGAGACCATGCTCGTCATCAGCACGAGCAGTCCGCAGAACATCGTCATGTACCAGAAGATCGGCCCGAAGAATGGCCCGGCCGCCTCTTGCACTCCGCCCGCCGTCATCGCCGCCGCGAGGTTCTTGTCAGCCAGGACCGTTCCTCGTTCGAGGAACTGCACCGACAACATGCTCGGCAGGGCAATCCCGATGAAGCAGGCGGGCATCCAGATCCAAAGCTGCTCGCGCTGGACGTGACCGAGCCACCCCTTCCACCGCGCCAGTGACTCTTGCGTGACTTTGAAGACCATGCCAACGTGAGACAGTTCAATCGCGTGACCGCCCACGACGCTGGGGATCGCGCCGACGTGCTTGCCCATGCCCCAACCCTGCTCGCGCGTGAAGTTACTGATCGGCGTGTTGGTCAACCCTCCGTTCCCCGAGATCGCCACCATCGAACAGAGCAACCCAATCACGCTCATGTCGATGATCGGCCAGCCGCGACCGCCAAACAGCGCCGAGAAGACGTTGTCGGTGTTCGGCCCCAGTTCCGGTTCGCCCTTGTCCTGGATACCGTTCTTGTTCGCATCGCCCGCGCGCTGAATGGGGACGGTCCCGACCTTGAAGAAGCCACTGCCAATGTCGAACCAGGTCGCGGGCTTGGAATAACAGACGGCCAGCAGCATCAGAAAGCCCAGCACCACGACCAGCTTGAATGTCATGATCGCCTTGAGCGAGTTGTAAACCTTGCCACCCACCAACAGGGGCAGCAGCACGAGGAGGAAGAACGTGCAGGCCAGAAGCAAGACCAGCCTGGGATCGCTGTCAAAATCGCTCACCTGCAGCTGCTGTTTGTTGAGCCGTGACAGCAGTTGCCCCACCGGCTCGCTCAAATCTTGGGGAATCTCGTCCATCGCGAGCAGGCCATCCCGGTTCTGGTCGAATGCCTCGAATCGTTTTACGGCTTGTCGGCGTGCGTCTTGAGCGTCGATGAACTTCGAGGCAGGTTGGTCTTGGGGAGTGGTGGCCTTGACTAGCGCCTCATCCAATTTCAATTCGGGGAGTCGATGCAAGTACACGGACGCTGCCGGGATCGCGGCACTCGACGCCAAGTACGGCAGGAACGATCCACAATCGAGGACCAGGTAGATGCAGAGCCAGAACATCGGGCCGGGCAGCGTGCGGAACTTGCCTGTGAAGATCGGCTCGCCGGTGTAGAGGGTGTAGCGGCTGATCTCGATGTTGTAGAGCACCTGCCCGAGAATGCTGAACGCCGACAGCCACAGCAGCGCTGGCCCGAAGCGCGCCGTGACTTGCGGGCCGGTCAACCACTCACCACCGCCGATCGCCGCCGCCGCCATGACGACGCTGGGACCAATGATTGCAGTCCAGTTTTTCCAGCGAAAAACGGGAGACTCGGGCAACTCGCCGCCATCCCAGCGAGGCATCTGTCGAGTCCCCGGATGGGGTGGGAAGTCTTGCGTCCTGTCGGCGACCGAGTCATTCATGGTGGGCATCACAAGGGCGGTGTGCAATGAGGAAAGTCTGACCCTGAGAACGGGCCTTCGACGAGCCGAGGATGGTATCCGCTGGTTCTTCCCGATGCGAGCAAACTCGATGGACTGCCAGCACACCCACACCAACCCGAAGCGTGAGCGAGGAGAGCGTGAGTGTGGGAGCGAAGGATGTGAACGGCGCATCCTCGCTCACACTTCGGGTTGGTGTGCCCCGCCCTTCATCCAAGCAGTGCCGCACGGGTCGCGTGCAACAACTCAATCTGCCGCGCGTTGACGGGCACCGCGGTTCCCAGAGGCGGCACGCGCGGGATGAGTCGCTCGACCAGTACACGCTGCAATTCGGGGATGCCTTCGCTGGTCGCGGAGGACACGCGCACGACTCGTTGAGGCAACCGCTCGCACCATTGATCGGGCCAGCGCTCGGGCAGGTCCACTTTGTGAGCGACCACGATCGCCTCAGGCCATTCGGCGAGGAGTCGTTCGTCGTCTGCGGACGGTGGCTCGCTCACATCAACCAACACGATGCGCAGGTCGGCTGTTGCCAGCCGTTGTCGAGCGAGCGCGATCCCGGCGGCTTCGAGTTCCTCGGCGGTGTCGCGCAGTCCCGCCGTGTCGATCAGTCGGACGGGCCAGCCTTCCAACGCGGTGTCGGCCGTCACGGCATCGCGCGTCGTCCCCGGCTGATCGAACACGATGGCTCGCTCATATCCCAACAGGCGGTTGATGAGACTCGACTTCCCCACGTTCGGCAGGCCGGTCAACACGACGTTCCAAGGCTGAGTCAGATGCAGGCCAAAGTCCGCCCACGACAGCAGGTCGTCAATCTGTACGATTCGTTCGTGACGTGAAGTTGCGTCCTGCGCTGGCATCGCAGCGGCGGCTCGCGGCGAACCGTCGCCGGGCGTGATGAGTTCCAATCGCTCGAAGGCCCTGCGCAACAAGCCCGTCGATTGTTCCAACAGGATTTCAGCAGTGCGTTCCGTGGTGGCACGGCTCAAAGCGTCGAGACATTCCACGTCGCACAACTCAACACCCGAGGCACGCTGCTGCTGCCAACTCACGACGGCGCAGCCGATCTGCTGTTGTAAGTCGTCGAGAATCCGTCGCACGGCGGCGTCGCCACCGTGGCAATGAATCTCCAGCGTGTCGTCGGCGAGGCGACTCACAACGAGGTCCTCGGTCGCGCCTCGCCCCCACTGGCCGAATACGATCCGACGCGGCAATTGATCCCTCAACGATCGACCATTCGCCGCCAGAAATAATGGTGCCGCTTGATCGAGCTGCGCGAGGTCTCCCATCACACGAATCGTCGCCACCGCTCCGCGTCCCGTCGGAGTGAGGACTGCTGCCGTGAGTCGGTTCCTCAATGGTTGTTCCTCGGATTTGCTCGTCACATTCAGCTCGCTCAAACGATTGGGGGGCGACTTATACCGCGAGCGGCACAAAGTGAGAGGTTCCCGAGCGGGGCGGCGTCAGCCCAATGGCACTCACTTTGCCCGCAAAGTAGCAGGCACACTCCGTGTGCCGTCCGCATTTCGCAGGTTACGGCACATGGAATGTGCCTACTACTTTCCAAAGTGAGTGCCATTGGGCGTAAGCCCCCCGGTTCCACCAAAGAGGGCTTACGCCCAAGAACCGGGGGGCTGACGCCGCCCCGCTCAGATGTCTCATCACGGACCACGCAAGGTATATACCGCAGGCGGGTTAGGAACGGGGCCGTGATTACTTCCCGAAGTTAGGTTTGTGGTGTGGGGAGTGCTCGGTCGTTCCATTTGGGGAGGAGTTCGTCGCGGAGGATGC
>JAYSQC010000371.1:0-7996 GCA_043721755.1 Schlesneria sp. | reverse complement strand
ACGCCCCGCGCGTCGTGCGGCAAAACTACTTTTCACGTCGCTGGACGCGCGGGGCGTTGCCCACGCGGTGAAACGACGCGGCGTAGCCGCAGCCAAAGTAGCCTTCATCGCTCCGCGTGAAGGAGGCCGAGTGCGAGTCCAACATCGATGGGCACTATCAGCGTCCACCCCCATCGGCTTCCTTCACGCGGAGCGATGAAGGCGACTTGTTGAAGACGGAAACGCGCAGGGCGATCAGAATCTCAGACCGAGTAGTACAACGCGGCGTCCATCTCGGCCGCGTGAGGTATTACAAAGCCAAGCCGGACTTCAGGCGATCAGTTCGCGCAGGCGCTTCAGGTGACCGGGGATCGTCGTGAGCGGGTCTTCTTTCGCCTCGTACTCCAGCACGAGGAACCCGCGGTAGTGGGCGTCCTTGAGGATCTTCACCGCGCGCGGCAGGTCGGTCGGCTCGGCCTTGCCGTTCGGAGCGACCTCCACCTTGATCTGGGCGTTGATCGCATACGGTGCGATTTTGGCGAGGTCTCGGTACGGGTCGTCCGTCCGAAAATTGCCGCCGTCAAAATTGACGCCGAACCACGGGGAGGGCTTTATCCCCGCGATGATCTTGAGCATCTGCTCGGGCGTCGCCGTGATGCCGCCGTGATTTTCGAGAGCCAGACAGACGCCCTTTGTGGCCGCGTATTCGAGCGATTGATTGATGCCGTCGATGCAGCGTTCGCGCGCCGCGTCTTCGGACTCACCCTTTGGGACGTTGCCTGCGAAGATACGGATGACCGGCGCACCGAGCGTTGCCGAGTGGTCGATCCACTCGCGGCACATCAACAGGTTCTTCTGACGCGCTTCGCCTTCGGGCAGACAGAAGTCGTTGCCGATCGCCGTCCCCGAGATGTCCAAGCCGAGCCGAAACGTGCGTTCCTTGAGGCTCATCAGGTAGTCGTTCGTGATGACTTTGGGGAAGTAGTAGGCGGTCAGTTCGCAGCCGTCGCAATCGTGTTCCGCACAGAAGTCGATGAACTTTTCGAGCGAGTACTTCGCGTCGGCCAGTTGGTCCGGCGTCCAGCTTCGCGGCAGCACGCGACTGAATGAGTAGGCGGCCAGGCTGAGCTTCATGTGTGGCTTGCCGTTTCGTGTCACCGGCTCGGCGGCGGAGGCGAGTGGCAGCGTGTGAGACGGCATCGTTCCCAAACTGATCGCACTCAAACTGGCGACTCCGGCCCGTAACAGGTCGCGGCGAGTGATCTCGTTTGCGGGCATCTGGCCTCGTCCGTTCGCGTGTTCTCTCATCAAATTGTGAAGCATGACGTTCGTTCCTATGATGGCCCCGTGCGTGAAATCCCAGCCGCGCGACGCATTGTGCGCGACGGTCCCGCACGCTGCCAGCCAGCCGCCGTGAAGGAACCTCGATGACCGAACCGACTCTGAGCGTCTGCCAACTCGCGAAGGACTACGTGACGGCGGAGGGGGCGCTGTCAATTTTGAAAAGTCTCGACCTGGTCATGCAGCGTGGCGAGGCACTGGCGATCACGGGACCGTCCGGGTCAGGCAAGAGTACGTTGCTGTATGTCCTCGGTGCGTTGGACTCACCGACGGCGGGCCGCGTTCAACTGGAAGGCCGCGACCCGTTTCAACTGAACGCGGCGCAGCAGGCGGAGTTTCGCAATCGGCAGATCGGCTTCATCTTTCAAGACCATCATCTGCTGCCACAATGCAACGTGTTGGAGAATGTCTTGATCCCGACACTGCCCGGCGCGGGAGCGACTCCCGCGACCGAGGCCCGCGCCCGCGAGCTGCTCGATCGCGTCGGCTTGGCGGAGCGGATGGGTCATCGACCGGCTCAGCTTTCCGGCGGGGAGCGTCAGCGCGTCGCGGTCTGTCGCGCACTCATCAATCGCCCTGCGCTGCTGCTGGCCGATGAGCCGACCGGAAACTTGGATCGAACTACAGCCGAAGCGGTCGGCTCGCTGTTGCTCGATCTGAACCGCGAGCAGAACACGCTGCTGATCTGCGTGACGCACAGCATTGAACTGGCCAATCGCTTTCCGCGCCACTGTGAACTGCAAGATGGCCGGCTCGTTGATCGCGATGGCGCGAACACGACACCGGTGCGCGGTTGAACTTCTGAAACGGCTTCCACGGTTCTAGAGGTCGGACAACTTGAGATTGCGGGGTTGTTCAACAACGAGCCCGACGCGCCAGCGATGGCAAACCGTTGTCGAACGTGAAGCCCTCGCTGGCGCGTCGGGCTCGTGAGGAACCCCTCAAGACAAAGTTGTTCGACCACTAGGCTTTGTCGGAAAACGATCAGCCGCTGGGCGCTAGCCCACGGTTTCCCGCAGAAACCGGACGCTTGCGCGTTCCGGCTGATAGTTTTCCGACAAAGCCTAGTTTGAAACTCGCTCCCACCGGGCGTGCCCATTGGTACTGCGCAACTCGTGAAGGCCCGCACAAAGTGGCCGTCCTCGCTCCGCGTGACGAGCCTTGCGAGTTCGGCGGCACTGACTCAGACGCTTGATCTCAGAAGGCTCATCACGCGGAGCGAGGATGGCTACTTTGTGCGGAGACCGATGGGACCAGTCCGGTGGGGTTCGCTTGTTTTGTGATGTCTATTTGTCGGGGTTCGTTTCGCGCATCCAGTGGCCCTTCACCTTCACGCCATTTTTCCGCGTGTAGCCTTTGCTCCATTTCGAACCGGGGCTGGGGCGAGTCGCTTCGTTGGGACGCTCGTCTTCCATGATCGGTTCCTCGTCCGCTTCGATGTCCTTCGCGCGGGACGTGGACCGGGACGGTTCGCGTGAGGGCGATGCCGCCGGTACGGATGAGCCTCGCACGGCGGCAGTGGACTGCGGCGCGGTGACGCGACCGGCGACGAAGCCAATCAGCAGACCCAGCAACAGCGCGACGATGCCGACTCCCGCCAACTTCACGCTTTCCGGCAGAGCGGTGACGATTTGAAGCGGGCCACCCGCAGCACCGGTCGCTCCCAACCCCGAACTCGTGGTTGAGCCGCCTCCCTTCAACTTGGTTACGCAGGCCGGACACGCCAGCGGATCGAGCTGCGTCATCGACAACAACACCTCACCGCCACAATCAGGACAATTCCAAACACGCTTTCCGGGGGGAGCAGAAGACATCCGCAGTTCCTTTGGCAGTGAACGAGATCAATGACTTTGGCCGCCTGAATAACCCAGCGCGGCCGTTGGCCGCACCCAAAGTAGCCTTCATCGCTCCGCGTGAAGAAAGCCGAGTGCGATTGAACGGTTGTCTCGCCAATCCCCACCGCACTCGCGATCGGCTGACTTCACGCGGAGCGATGAAGGCGACTTTGAAGCAGAAGAATTTGCGCAGGACAGCAAGAAACGAAACGTGAGTAGTACAAGGTTGCAGGGCAACAATTTGGACCGCAGTCATGCCCGCAATGAGGACTCATCTCGTCGGTTGTGACCGTTGCCCTCGCCGATTTTGGTCCGTTCCAGCGGTTCCTTGCCACCCTAGAAGGTCGCCGGTAGCATACCGCCCGCTTTGAAGAACCTCAGCGGCGCGAAGTGAATTTTGGTCATGACAGTCGTCATTTCTGACGACTCCGACGGCCTGCCAATTCCCCCGATAACCGCTTCCGTTTCGAGAGACTGTTCCAAAGGAATTCATCGGTGGCCGACGCGACCAAACTCAGTCTGAACGAACTCAAGGACACGGCGAAGGCCATTCGCCGCCTCATTATTCAAATCACCACCGAAGCGGGCAGCGGCCATCCTTCAAGCAGCTTGTCTGCTGTCGAAGTGGTGACGGCCCTCTATTTCGGTGGCTATCTCCGGCACAATAAGGCCAACCCGCGCGACCCCAAACGTGATCGCTTCATCCTGAGCAAAGGCCACGCGGTCCCGGTCCTCTACGCCGCACTCTGCCAAGCGGGCTATTACAGCTTCGAGCAAATTATGACCCTGCGAAAGCTCGGTAGCCCGTTTGAAGGGCATCCGAACATGAAGCGGCTCGACACGATGGAAGCCTCCACCGGATCGCTCGGCCAAGGGCTCTCGCTCGGCGTCGGACACGCTCTCGCCTGCCGACTCGATGGTCTCGATGCTCACACCTACGTGATGATGGGTGACGGTGAGATGGGTGAAGGCCAAGTCTGGGAAGCGATCGCCACGGCCGAGAAGTACAAACTCTTCAACCTGACGGCGATCGTCGATCAGAACGGCTACCAGCAGACGGGAGCCACGAAAGACGTGCTCGATCTCAAGCCGTTCGCCTCCAAGTTTGAAGCCTTCGGCTGGCACACGCAGGTCATCGAAGGGAACTCGATGGAAGCGGTGCTCGAAGGCTTGGCCAAGGCTCGCGCCGTCACGGATCGTCCGACCGCCATCGTCTCGCAGACCCAAAAAGGCTTTGGCATCCTGCCGATCCTCGAACCGACCGGCGATCTGAATTACCACGGCAAGCCGCTCTCGAAAGAACTCGCCGAGAAGGCGCTGGCCCATTTGGCCTGACTGCCCGTTGAAATCGTAGGGTAAGCGTCTCGCTTGCCCGTAATGCCGTTGGGAAAAGGGCCAGCCAGAGGCTTACCATCCGTTTTGCAGCAGGCTGCTCACTACGACGCAGCGAACACACCGTCAGGCGGGGCGAAGACTTGCCCCGACGACTCATAACGCAAATTCCTCGAACACGAGAATTGGTGGGCGATGCCCACCCTACCGGGAACTGAAACGATGACGATTGGTGCTGCGGCTGGTTTGAAGTTGGGCAAGGCGTGCCGTGATGCGTTCGGCACCGCGCTCAAGGACTTGGGGGATGAGTTTCCCAATGTCGTGACTGTTGACGGTGACGTGGGCAACTCGACGCGAACCGAAGTCTTCGCGAAAGCCTTCCCGTCGCGCGGTTTCAACGTCGGAATTGCCGAGTCGAATATGGTCGGCGTCGCGGGGGGACTGGCTGCGGCCGGAAAGATTCCCGTCGTGAGCAGCTTCGCCGTGTTCCTGCTGGCCAACGCTTACGATCAAATCCGCATGTCGGTCGCCTATCCGGGGATGAACGTCAAGCTGGTCGGTTCCCACGCGGGGATTTCGATCGGCGAAGACGGTGCATCACAGATGGGGATCGAAGACGTGGCTCTTGCTTGTTCGATGCCCGGCATGGTGGTGGTCGTTCCCGCCGATGCCACCTCGACCAAGCTGGCGACTCGCGCGATGCTCGAACACGTCGGGCCGGTCTATCTCCGCTGCGGTCGGATCGAAGTTCCCGACATTTACACGGCGGACTCCGAGTTCAAGATCGGCAAAGCAAACACCGTTCGCGAGGGCGAGGATGTGACGATCATCGCCAGCGGCTTGATGGTCGGAATTTCGCTCGATGCCGCCGCCGCCTTGGCCACCAAGGGAGTGAATGTCCGCGTGATCGACATGCACACGATCAAGCCCATCGACGAAGCGGCGATCATCAAGGCCGCGACGGAAACCGGTCGCATCGTTGTGGCGGAAGAACATCTGATGGCAGGCGGACTCGGTTCGGTTGTCGCCGGCGTGGTGGCTCGCACCAAGCCGGTTCCGATGGAGTTCGTTAATCTCGGTGACCGCTACGCCGAGAGCGGTGACCCCCACGGCCTGCTCCAAAAATATGGCCTGACAGCAGAAGCCGTCGTCGCTGCCGTCGAAAAAGTCCGGTCGCGATAATGAGTCGGTCTTCCAACCCGGTGTCTCAACGATGCCGGGTTTTTGTTTCTCGATATCTCGAGTGGCAACCGTGATCGAGTATCGCCAGTTTCGGAACTCGGACCCGCCGCACTTGGTGCGACTCTGGCACGAGTGCGGACTGGGGCGTGGTGCGGCACTCGGCATCTCATGCGATGAGTTCGATGAAGTCGTCATCGCCCAGCCCTACTTCGATCCGGCGGGTGTCATCGTTGCCTGTCGCGATGGCGTTCCGGTGGGCTTCGCTCACGCGGGCTTCGGCGTCAACGAACAGCAAACCTGGCTGTCCACCGATGAGGGCGTGATCTGCGTCGTGATGGTGCATCCGAACGAGCGCAACTTCGGAGTCGGCCGCGAATTGGTACTCCGTGCAGAGAACTATCTGCGTCGCTCGGGAAGTCTTCGCATCTTCGCAGGCCAGTCCGACGGACGCGATTCGTTCTACGGTGGCCTGTACGGCGGAAGCCAATCGGCGGGCTTCTTGGAATCAGACCCGGCTGCCGCGCCGTTCTTCGCCAAGTTAGGCTACGTCCCGTGTGAGAAACATATTGTTTTCCAACGGGCACTCGTCGCAGGGGCCGCAGACCCGGTCGGCATTCGACTTGTGAACGTGCGGCGCAACACCCGACTCGCCTCGATCGGCCAGGAGCCGAAGTCTTGGTGGTGGCAGACACGCCACGGACGACTCGATGCCATGCAATTGGCTTTGACGCTCAAGTCGGGTGGAGGTGCATTGGCACGAGTCAGCGTTGTGGGCCTCGACCGCTACATCAACAGTTGGAGCGCCCGGGCGATCGGTCTGACAGGCCTCTACGTGGGAGAGGCCAACCGCCACAAAGGCTACGGACAGACGCTGCTCGTCGAAGTCTGCCGGCGAGTTCGCGAGGACTTGGTCCAAGTCGCCGAGGCTCATGCCCCTGCCACCGACTCCGCCGCGATCGCCGTCCTCGAATCCTCCGGCTTCTCTCCCATCGACGCGGGCGTCGTCTACCAATTGACGGCCCGCTGACGATGTCGGCGGCAACCCAATCATGCGGGATGTCAGGTGGCCGCCGCGAAATAACCTACCAGCCGGACGTAGCAGAAGTCGTGAGACTTCTCGGCCTCAGAACTCTCACGACTTCTGCTACGGGTAGGTTATTTTCGCGCGTCCATGTCACAGTCCATTCCACGGTGAGATCAGTCGGGGCTTCGAGAGGACTACCGTAGAGGGCGTTTCAGAACCTGTTTTGCCTCGAACAACTAGCCCGACGCGCAAGCGAGGGCTGAGCATTCGATGAAGGTGAAGCCCTCGCTTGCGCGTCGGGCTAGTTTTGAAATGCCCTCAAACAGAAGTCGCAACCCATTCGGGAATGCGGCCAACCACAACACCAATCAGTCCGCACTTGCAGAACCCATCAGCAGCGACTCACCCCGCTTGACTCACAGAGTCAGCAGAGGTGACGCAAGGCGATGTTCTCGCGCATCGACCCTGCTCATGTCGTAGCCGAAACGGCACCTTGAGCGATCCAGTCTTGGATCGCTTTGACTTCCGGTTCCGGCCGTTCACGCAGGGCATCGAGAGCCTTCACGACCGCGACGCAACCGGGAAGAGTTGTCACGCACGGGATGCCGTTCATCACGGCGGCGGCTCGAATACGACCTTCATCTGTGCGGGCACCCTTGCCGCTCGGCGTGTTGAAGACGAGCGCGATCTGCTTGTTGGCCATGTAGTCGAGCAGGTTCGGCCGTCCCTCTTGCAGCTTCCGCACGGTCTCGACTTCCAGACCGTGTTCGCGAAACACGCGCGCCGTGCCGCCGGTACAGATGATGCGGTAGCCGAGTTCCAACAGGCGGCGGGCGGACGGGATGATCGCCTCTTTATGACGACCGGCCATGCTGATAAAGACCAGGCCCGACCGAGGCAGCTTGTTCCCGGCGGCGATCTGGCTCTTGGCGAACGCGATTGGAAAATCGTCTGCGATCCCCATCACTTCGCCGGTCGATTTCATTTCGGGAGACAGCACCGGATCGACCCCGGCGAACCGGGCAAACGGAAACACCGCTTCCTTGACCGCCATGTAAGGGATGTCGCGCTTGATGGCCGGCAGATCGGAAATCTTCTCACCCGCCATGATCCGCGCGGCATATTTGGCGATCGGCTGCCCGATTGCGTTGGCCACGAACGGCACGGTCCTGCTGGCGCGCGGGTTGACCTCGATGAGATAGACCTCGTCGTCCTTTATTGCGAACTGGATGTTCATCAGTCCGCGCACGTTAAGCGCCTTGGCCAGCAAAACCGCCTGGCGCTCCATCTCTTCGACGATCTC
>JAYSQC010000370.1:0-5384 GCA_043721755.1 Schlesneria sp. | reverse complement strand
GGTGGCGTCAGCCCCCCGGTTCTTCGGGCGTCAGCCCTTCTTGGGTGGCAGGGAACTTCCAGAACCGGGGGGCTGACGCCACCCCGCTCAGAATCAGACCAGAGGGCTAACGCCCAAGAATCACACTTGGGTTGCGGCTGAACGAAGTGAAGCCGCGCTGGGTTTTCCGTGGTTCCCCATGAATCATGCGGGTTAGTGATTCTCGCGTCGCTGTCTTTGGTCCACGATTCGATCTGCCAGCGAATCGACGGTGTTGCCCTCGCCGATCTCAATGGGCACGCACTCTTCGAGATTGCGGAACCAGGTGTGTTGCCGCTTCGCGAATTGGCGGGTGCGCGTTTGAATCAGCTCGACCAACGCGCGCGGCGGTGAGGTGTCCGAGCGATCGAGCGTCTCATCCGAGCCTGACGCGCAAGCGAAGGTTTCATTGGCCGCGTCCTTCGCTTGCGCGTCAGGCTTCGATGCGGGTGTGTTCACATCGGGACCGGCGTTCGGCGCGGCGACGACTCTGTTGGGCAGAGTCGCCAGCCAGTCGATGACCTCTTTGTAACCGAGAGCCTGCCGCGCTGTCTGGCTGAGCGGGCGCGGCGACACAATCAAACTTCGCACTTCGGAGATCAGGCCCGCCGTGAACATCTGGTCCACGCGCGCGTTGATGCGCGCGTGGAGCCAGTCGCGGTTCGGTGACAGCCAGTAAACGTGCGGCGTTCGTTCGGAGATCGGTCGCGGGCGGTTCTCGTGCTGGTCGGAAAGAGGTCGTCCGGTGAGACGATAAACCTCGATCGCGCGAATCACGCGGCGGATGTCGTTGGGATGGAGTCGCGCGGCGGTGATCGCATCGAACTGAGCCAGCTCGTAGTGGAGCGACTCCGCGCCATCGCGAGTGGCCCGCGCTGCCAGCTCGTGACGCAGTGGCCAGTCGGCCGCCGGTCCCTCGAACACGCCGCGCAAGACGCCGCGTAGGTACAAGCCGGTGCCGCCGACGAAGAGCGGTGTGCGGCCTCGACCGATGATCTCACGGCAGCAAGCTTCGGCGGCGGTGAGGTACTCGGCCAGACTAAAGTCTTCGTGCGGATCGACGATATCGAGCTGGTGATGCGGCACACGCGCTTGTTCAGCGGGCGTGGCCTTCGCCGTGCCGATGTCCATCCCGCGATAGACCGTCATCGAATCGAGCACGACGATCTCGGCGTTGAGTCGCTCGGCCAATGCCAGTGAAACGGCCGTCTTGCCACAGGCCGTTGGCCCGGCGAGAAACCAGCACTGTCGAAGCAGATCGGGGGTGAACGTCACGTGGGGACCAATGGGTTGGACGAAGCTCGACTGCGTCGTACTACTAGGTCTCGAAATCCTGTCGTACGGCGCGCATTTCCGTCTTCAAAAAGTAGCCTTCATCGCTCCGCGTGAAGGACGCCGAGTCCGATTCCAGCATCGATTGGCATCAGCCGCATCGACTCCTCATCGGTTTCCTTCACGCGGAGCGATGAAGGCTACTTTGACTGCGGCTACGCCGCGTCGTTTCACCGCGCGGCACAAAGTGAGAGATTTCCAAACGGGGCGGCGTCAGCCTCCCGGTTCTTCCAAAGAGGGCTTACGCCCAAGAACCGGGGGGCTGACGCCGCCCCGCTCAGATGTCTCATCACCGACCGCGTGAGGTAGGAACGATACCGCAAGGGTCGCGCCAATGATGAAGATGAATGAGAGACCACGCCGCATGGATTCTCAACTCGCTGGCGGCGGTGGTGGCGTGACACGTTGGAAGTACGGCGACCAGTCGGGAAGCTGTTCGGCGGCGGTCCACCCGGCGAGTTGCGGTGCCCAGAGGAGCGTCTTCCCTGTAATTCGACCGGCGGCGATCGACTGCTGGATTTGCTCGGGAGCGTATGGTCCTTGCGACTGACCATTCACTGCGATGTGCCACGCGGGTGGCGGAGGTGGAGCCGGGGGCGCTCCCATTGGGGCGTTCATGCCGAGACCGGGCGTCGTCATCATGCGGCCAGCCATCGCCACACCCATGCCGAGTCCCAATCCTTCGCCGCCGCCACCGTGAGTGGCCGATTCGCGCATCGCCTCGCCCAGCGAGTACTGCTGAAACTTGTTCATGTCCCCAAGGACACCCATGCTCGTTCGCGTGTCGAGTGCCTTCTCGACCGCTTCCGGCAACGAGATGTTCACGATGAACAGTTGCGGGATCGCCAGACCGTATTCGTCATCAACCCGCGCTTGAACGTACGCGCGAAGCTCCTCGGAGAACTCGCGGTACTTCGAGGCGAGGTCGAGGGCCGCGACCTGCTTTTCGGCGAGCATGTCGGCAAAGGCAGACGTGATGATGGACCGGATCAGTTCGGTCACTTCATCCGCTTCGACGACGCCGTCCGTGCCAACCAACTCCGCCAACAGCGCCTTCGGTTCCACGGCCTTCAGCGCGTAGGTTCCGAATGCGCGGAGTCGGATCGGGCCGAACTCAGGGTCGCGCAGCATGATCGGATTGGGCGTGCCCCACTTGAGGTCCGTGATCTGCCGCGTGCTGATGAAGTAGACCTCGGACTTGAACGGGCTGTTGAACCCAAACTTCCATCCGGCGATCGTGCTGAGGATTGGCAGATTCTGAGTGTTCAGCGTGTGCGTCCCCGACTCGAACACGTCCGCCACTTTGCCCTGCATCACGAACACCGCCAACTGGCCGGGCCGCACGATGAGCTGCGCCCCCTGTTTGATCTCATTCTGGTAGCGCGGAAACCGCCAGACGAGCGTGTTCCGCGTGTCGTCCAGCCATTCGATGATGTCGATCAACTCGCCACGAAGTTTGTCGAACAGTCCCATGATGCTGGTCCCTTTGGAATGGTGGAGCGGGTGGATGGTGAGTGGACGGGGTATATACCTCGCGCGGTCGAGATTGACGCCGCGTCGTTTAACCGCGTGGGCAACGCCCCGCGCGTCCAACGGCGTGGAATCGTGTTTTGCCGCACGACGCACGGGGCGTTGCCCACGCGGTTAAACGAGTCCGTTCTGAGCGGGCGGAGTATATCCTCGGCGCGACAATTGCCTCAACCGGCAGCATGTGCAACGAAGTGGCCACCCGTGTTCAATGGTCACAGAAGCTGTTCCTGCACCGAACACTCTGCCGATTCAGTGGTTTTGAAGGATCGAACGGGTCGCCGGGTCGCGGCGTCGGTGAAAATGAGCGGGATGTCGATCACTTTCAGTGACGCAATTTGACGCACGACATTTGGGCAATTAGAGTGACCGGCGTGGCGGGCCGATCCAGCCCGCGTCGAAAGAGTCGAGCAGGAAGAACAGTTCGGTGAACGACTCTGCTTTCGGGAATAGATGACCATGTTGGGCCAGTTGATACCGCTGGGCGGTGGGGATCCGATCCCACTCAAGAAGCCGATGCTCCTCGTGGGCCGACGCCCGAGTTGCGACATTCGGCTGGATTTGTCCAACGTCTCGTCCCAGCATTGCGAGTTGGCGTTTATCAACGGGTTCTGGCGCGTGCGCGATCTGCACAGCAGCAATGGGACGAAGGTCAACGGCGAACGCGTCGATGAGAAATTCGTGCAGCCGGGCGACACGATCACCTTCGCCAAGTCGCAGTTTGAAATCGAGTACACGCCCGATCCCCATGCCGCTCCGCCCGAAGAAGTCGATCCGTTCGCGATCGGTCTGCTGGAGAAAGCGGGCCTCGCTGGCTGGGGCGACAATCCCCGACCGCGCCGCAGGAGTCCTCCCAAAGACGATGGCTCGCAAAATGGTCAGGGGCCACACGGCAAGCCGCCCGCCCAGCAACCGCCGCGCGGAGAGCCGGACGACGACGATAAGGCGCTCGAATGGATGTCGGAACAGTGAGGCTTTATCGTGAACTGATCGGCCAATCGCAGCCTGACGCGCAGACGAAGGCCGTTTCAACATTGCTCCTTCGCTTGCGCGTTAGGCTTGGATGACCGCCGCCGTGATGACCATCTCGACGAGATATCCCGGCGAGATCCCGACTTGAACGCAAGCCCGCGCGGGGGCGTGTCCCTCGGGAACCCACTCGTCCCACAGTGAGTTCAGCACCGGGCCATCTGCCAAGTCGGCGACGTAGATCAACACTTGCAGCAGCCGTGTTCGATCACTGCCGACCAGCGCGAGTCGCCCGTCGATCTGGTTCAAAATCTGTGAGACCTGTCCGCGCAGGTCCTGCTGGGGATCATCGGCCACCTCGACGAAATAGGCGATCCCGCCATGAATCACGGCGTCAGACCAGCGGCGCGTCACGCCGAATCGTTGAATGTCACTCATCAAAGTGGTCCCTTCCGAATTCCATTGGTTGAAGAGTCTCAACAGCTTTGAGAGACTCGGCCTCGGTTTTACCTCACACGGGTGAGGATGACACATTTCACACTCACCCGAAGCGTCAGCGAGGACGTGCCTAGCCTCCTCGCTGACGCTTCGGGTGAGCAGCCTGTTGAAAAACGTAGGGTAAGCCTCTGGCTTGCCCGCTTTTCAACTGCATTTACGGGCAAGCGAGACGCTTACCCTACGTTTTCAACGGGCTGTGAGTGTCCGCTTCAACCGCCTGCGGTATATCGCAGACTTCAAACTTCCGAGACACCCCACCATGTCCGCCGTCCCCAAAACAGTCCTGACCGAAGCCGACTATCTGGCCTTCGAGCGTGCTTCCGAGTTTCGTCACGAATTCCATCGCGGCGAAATCTTCGCGATGGCGGGAGCTTCGGAGTCGCACAACATGATCACGGTGGCGTTGGCTTCGGGGCTCCTCGTGCAGTTGCGGGGCAAGCCGTGTCGTGTCTATTCCACCGACATGCGAGTCCGTGCCAGTCTCTCGAAGACCTACACGTATCCGGACATCGTCGTCGCCTGTCCGCCGATCGAATTTCTGGATGACAAGCGGGACACGTTGCTCAACCCGCAAGTCGTGATTGAGGTGTTGTCCCCGTCAACCGAAGCCTATGACCGAGGCCGCAAGTTCGACTTCTACCGCGAGGCCCCATCACTCCAGCAGTACGTGTTGGTCTCGCAGGATTCACAACGAGCCGTCAGTTACATCCGCCAGTCGGATGGAGTCGCTTGGTTGATGGTGCCACTCGATCACGCCTCGGCCTCGATCGAGTTCCCTTCGCTGGGAATCAGCGTCCCGTTGTCCGAGATCTATCGCGATGTCGAACTGAGCGTGACGCCACCGCAAGAAGCGGACGCTGCTCCAAACGAGCGACCCTCTGCTGCGACCAGTTGATTCGGCCGAGTTGCACTCTGCGCTGCTTCGTACTACTAGGCTCTGTTTTGAAACTCACCCCACCGGGCTTGCCCCGGTGGAATCAGGTCTTTGCACTACTCGGCGTCACCGAAATGAGGGAGTAGTGCAGAGACCCGTAAACCAC
>JAYSQC010000369.1:0-5816 GCA_043721755.1 Schlesneria sp. | reverse complement strand
AACTGTAGGGTGGGACAAGCTCGCTTCGAGCGCCGGCCCACCATCAGAAGTCTCTGTGTTTGATGGTGGGCCGGCGCGGCGAAGCGCCACTGGTCCCACCCTACGTCCATTTTTCAACGGGCAGCTAGCGTTGGACGATTCGTTCACAACGCGCGTGACATCGCCACTTTGGCTCCGCCTGCACTCTCAGCGAAGTCCGGCTTAGCTTTGTGAGCCGGACTTCACGTCAAAGTGATGCTCCGTCGAAGGAAGTCCGGCTTTAGGAAAAGCCGGACTTCGCAGCATTTCACTCTCGCGGAGACTCGCTTCTCAAACGGCCGGACTTTCGAGATAGTTCTGCCCACTTCGAGGTCCGCGAGCATGCGGGCCGCTTTCACGGAGTCGATGATCGCAGGGATGCACCGTAACGCTGGAATCAAAGATGACTGACTCTTCAATCGACCACACTCCTCACTCCTCTGAGAGCAGAAGCTCGAGGGAAGCGGGGGATCGGCCGAGTGAAATTCCTTCGCCCACTGAGGGGCCTCAACCGGCGACCGCCTCCGACCAACAGATCGCCGACGAGCTGAACCGGGCCGAGTGGATGAACGATCCGCCGCAGAAGCTCACGCCGCACGGGTCGATTAGTTCGACGAGCTTTCTCTGCCTGATGGCCGTTCAGTTTTTGACGGTCCTCAACGACAACACGTTCAAGTGGATGGCGGTCGCGATTGCGAAGCCGGTCCTCGGTGCGACGGTCGCGTTGTCACTCGGCATGGCGCTGTTCACGATCCCGTTTGTGTTGCTCGCCGTGCCAGCCGGATATCTCGCCGATCGCTACTCGAAGACCCACGTCATTCGCGTCTGCAAGATCGCCGAGATCATCATCATGCTGCTCGGGTTCGTGGCGATTCTGTCACACCAAGTCGAGCTGTTGATGGGTGTGGTGTTTCTGACGGGGGCCATGGCCGCGTTGTACTCGCCCTCGAAGTCCGGCTGCATTCCCGAGCAGGTCGAGGAGTCTCAGTTGTCAAAGGCCAACGGACTGATGGGCTTGATGACTGTGGTTCCCGCCGCGTTCGGTTTGCTACTGGGATACCAACTGGCCAGCATGATTCAGCCGACCTCCGATTCGGTCATCACCGTCGCTTCGATGATGCCCGCGGCATCGCCCGTGTTGTTCATCGCCGTCGTCGGCTGGCTGCTCAGTCTGGGCATCCGCCCGTTGCCCGCAGCCGATGCCACACTGCCGATGCCACTCAATCCGGTGGCCGAGACGCTCGCTTCGCTCCGACATTTGAACAGCGATCGACCGCTGTTGCGGGCCGCGTTGGGGATCGCCTTCTTTTGGACGCTGTCATCGCTGGCCCTCACCAACATGGATCAGTTGGGTGAGGCCGACTTGGGGCTGTCACAAGATTCGATTGGCTGGCTCGGCATGTCGCTGGTGCTGGGTGTGGGGATCGGCAGCATGTTGGCGGGATGGTGGTCGGGCGGGCATGTGGAGTTGGGGATCGTGCCGCTCGGCGCGTTGGGGATCGCGTTCTGGTCGATGATGCTTTGCGTGGCCGGTTGGTACGGCGACACCTCCCCCGACTTCGCGTTCATTGCGTCATGTGTTTCGCTGTTCGCGTTGGGGACGTGTGCGGGACTGTTCGACGTGCCGCTCGAATCCTATTTGCAGCAGCGGGCGGAACCGAAGCATCTCGGGCAGGTGGTCTCGGCGACGAACTTTCTCGCGTTCTCGGGAATGCTGGGCGTGACCGGACTGTATTACGTGTTGAGGAACATGCTGGGGTTGTCGCCCAGTTTCATCTTTATGCTCGCCGGTCTGGGGACGATCCCCGTCGCCATCTACATCATTTGGCTGTTGCCGGGAGCGACGATTCGGTTTGCGGTGTGGTTGCTCAGTCACACGGTCTATCGAGTCCGCGTCTACGGTCTCGAACACATTCCGAAGACCGGCGCGGCGATGATCACGCCGAATCACGTCTCGTTCATCGACGGCATCATGCTGATGATGCACATCCCACGACTGACCCGCTTCATTGTCTATGCCGACTTCGTCAACAACCCGAAGCTGAACTGGCTGGCTCGGATTTACGAAGTCATCCCCATCAAAGCGGACGGCGGACCAAAATCGCTCATTCAGTCCCTGCGAACTGCGCGCGAGGCCCTCAACACCGGTAGTCTGGTGTGCATCTTTCCCGAGGGACAACTGACTCGCACCGGACAGCTTCAAGCTTTTCAGCCGGGGATGCTCAAGATTTTGCAGGGGACCGGCGCACCGATCATCCCGGTTTACCTGCACGGTCTGTGGGGGAGCAGCTTCAGTTTTCGCGGCGGCGCATTCTTCAAGAAGCGGCTGCGACTCTGGCCGCACCCGGTGTCGATTCATTTTGGCCAGCCGATCCTGCAACCGAAGAGTGCCGATGAAGTCCGTTTCGCTGTTCAAGAATTGGGAGCCGATGCCGTGGAAATCGACAAGCCGCGAGAACTGACACCCGCCCGCCATTTCATTCGCTCCTGCAAGAAGACGCTGAAGAAAGTCCGCATGGCCGACTCGGGGGGAGCCGAACTGACGGGGGGCCGTTTGCTCGCGTCGGTCCTCGCCCTGCGTCGCGTCCTGCTGCGTAACATTCTGTCGCCCGACGAGCAGCACGTCGGTATCCTGCTCCCGCCGACGGCTGGCTGTGCGCTGGCGAACCTCGCGGTGACGCTGGCTGGTCGCGTCACCGTGAACCTCAACTACACGATGTCCGAAAAGGACATCAACTACTGCGTGAAAGACGCCGGGCTGAAGCGGGTCATCACGAGCAAAAAGTTGCTGGAGAAAAAGCCGCTCAATCTCGATGTCCCGTTCGTGTTCCTCGAAGACGTGAAGGAACGGGTCCGCAGCGTGGATAAGTTGCTCGCGGCGATTGGCACCTACGTGCTGCCCGCTTCAATTTTGGAGCGGTGTCTCGGACTGACTCGCGTTCGCATGGATGATCCGATCACGACGATCTACACGTCGGGATCGACAGGTGAGCCAAAGGGCGTGGTCCTCTCGCAGCACAACATGTCGGCGACGGTCGATAGCGTCGATCAAGTGGTGCAGATCAAGGAGACCGACGTGATCCTCGGCGTGGTGCCGATCTTCCATTCGCTCGGCTACACCGCGACGTTGTGGCTGCCGATGATCCTGACTCCGAAGGTCGTCTATCACACCAATCCGCTCGATGCGCGCGAGATCGGCAAGCTGGCGCAGGACCACGGCGCGACGATCCTGTTCGGCACGCCGACGTTCTTGCGCGGGTATCTGAAGCGGGTCGAGAAGGAGCAGTTCAGTAAGCTCGATCTGGTCGTGGTCGGCGCGGAAAAACTGCCGGTCGATCTGGCCGAACAGTTTCGCGACAAGTTCGGCATCCTCCCGTCCGAGGGCTACGGCACGACCGAGACCTCCGGCCCGGCGGCCGTCAACATTCCCGACCATCGCTGCGACGCGGTCACTCAAAAAGGAACGAAGCTCGGCACCGTCGGCAAGCCGCTGCCGGGAGTCGTCGCCCGCGCCGTCGATCCCACGACGCGACAGCCGCTCGGCGTCAACCAAGAGGGACTGATCGAGATCAAGGGGCCGAACATCATGCTCGGCTACTGGAACCGCCCCGACAAAACGGCCGCAGTATTAAAAGACGGCTGGTACGACACCGGCGACATGGGGTTGGTCGATGGCGAAGGTTTCCTGCACATCACCGGTCGCATCAGCCGCTTCTCGAAGATTGGCGGCGAGATGGTCCCGCACCTCAAGATCGAAGAATGCCTGTGCAGAATCATGGATGATCCCGCCAACGCCGACGTGGGCATCCCACTCGCCGTCACCGCCATCCCTGACACGAAGAAGGGCGAACGCCTGATCGTCCTGCACCGGCCGCTCTCGAAACCGGTCTCGCAAATCATTGATGAACTGTCGAAGTGCGACCTCCCCAACCTCTTCATTCCGTCACAAGACAGCTTCATCGAAGTCAGCGAGATCCCCGTCTTGGGCACCGGCAAGCTCGACCTCCGCGCGGTCAAACAACTGGCGTTGGAACGGGCGAAGATTTAGAGGGCATTTCAAAACTAGCCCGACGCGCCAGTTTTGAAGTTGCGTCTTTGGGAATTTCAGCCCCAACGCGCAACTTCAAAACGCGCCAGCGAGGGCAAGCCGTTGTAGAAAGTGAAGCCTTCGCTTGCGCGTCGGGCTAGTGTAGTGTCTCTCAATTGCGGGAACTTATTTGGGGATTCTGGCGTTTGATACTCCAACCACGGAGGATCATGCCATGCGGGTTGCGAAGGTCATCACGGTGACGTTGGAAGAACGAGCGTCGTTGACGAAATGGGCGCGCGGGCGGAGTACGCCGACGCGACTGGTGTTGAGGGCGAAAATTGTCCTCGCTGCGTCGGACGGGAAGCGGAACGATGAGATCGCGGCGGAGTTGGGATGTACTCGACGCACGGTCGGGACTTGGCGGAATCGGTTTGTTGCGGATCGGCTGGCGGGGATTGAGCGGGATGCGCCGCGCAGTGGTCGTACTCCTTCCGTACGGGCCTTGAAGGAAGCCGACGTGATTGCCAAGACCACTCGGGAGACTCCGGCCCAGGCGACGCAGTGGTCGGTGCGAACGATGGCCCAGGCCACGGGAGTCAGCAAGGCGACGGTGCAACGCATCTGGCGCGACAACGGGCTGAAGCCGCATCGCGTGAAATCGTTCAAGGTCTCGAACGATCCGCGGTTCGCCGAGAAGCGGGTCGATGTCGTGGGGCTGTACCTCAATCCGCCCGAGAACGCGCTGGTGCTGTCGTGCGATGAGAAGAGTCAGATCCAAGCCCTCGACCGGACGCAGAAGAGCCTGCCGCTGTTCCCTGGCCGACTCAAGACGCTGACGCACGACGACAAACGCAACGGCACGACCACGCTGTTCGCGGCCATCGAATTGGCGCAGGGTCGAATCATCGCGGAATGCCTGCCCCAACATCGGCATCAAGAGTGGATCAGGTTCCTGAAGAAGATCGATGCCGAGACGCCGCCGAACTTGGACCTGCATCTGATCGTCGACAACTACGCCACGCACAAGCATCCCAACGTCTGGAAGTGGCTGAAGCGACATCGGCGCTTTCACATCCACTTCACGCCCACCAGCAGTTCGTGGTTGAACGTGATCAAGCGCTGGTTCCGCGACATCACCCAAGACCGCATTCGCAACGGCGTCTTCCGGAGCGTGGCCGAACTGGAACAGGCGATTCGGGACTACATCGCACATCACAACGCTCACCCAAAAACATTCGTCTGGACCAAGAAAGCCGAAGACATCCTCGCCAAAGTTACCCGCGCCCGAGCCTCGCTCAATAAGATCCCATCTGAGTGAGACACTACACTAGTGATGCCTCCCGCAATACAAAGTTGTTCGACTACTAGCGCCGCGTCACAGCTTGATCTTCGGGTAGACGGTGATCCGCTTGCAGCGGGCGTCGTCGATTTTCAGTTGCCACTCGATGCCACGTTGAGTTGAGTTCACGTCGGTTGGCCAAGCGGCGGTTGAGGGGCTGTGCAGAATCAATTTCCGAGAGTCTCAGGATCGTCCCCCTTCGGTGCCGTGGCGCGAACGGGCTTGAGGTCGGCCCAGTATCCCTGCGACTTGGCTCCCTGGGGGGCTGACGCCACTCCGCTCAGAGATTCCTCGGAAGTACGGACGCCCGAAAATCGCCACCACAAATCTTCGCGGCACGCGAAGAAACAAAATGTGAGTAGCACGAAAGGGAAGAGCATTGCGGTCAGAGCCTCTCAAGACAGCGTGCGTCGTGCCATTGCGGTCACT
>JAYSQC010000368.1:0-4173 GCA_043721755.1 Schlesneria sp. | reverse complement strand
GTCACCGCCTCGCCCTGCAACGCCGACGCTGCGGCTGGAACTGCGAAGTTCTCCTCGAAGTTCTCAACGCACAACGGACTGAGTGTGCGCTGGCCCTGGGTGTCAGCCCAATCTGTTCGCGGCCAAGCTGGCGTATGGTCAGCGCGATCTGGAAGAGGAACTCGCCGTGATCGACTCGGTGCGGAAGCAGGTCACGCGGTTCCTGCGGACGCTCGACGCAGCCGCATTCGAGCGGGTGGGCGTTCACTGCGACGCTGGTCCCACCCTACGGCTTTTGAAGACCCAGCAAGGCGATGGCCCGCGTCCCGCCTTGCAAGGCTTGGTGTCAGCAGGCAATCTGTGCTGAGTCGCGAAGCGACGGCAGGAAATAATTTATCCGTAGGATGGACGCCCCGTCCGTCCGGTTCTGCTGGGCAAGCTCGGACGGACGGGGCGTCCATACCTACTGGTCGGACAACTTGAGATTGCGGGGTTGTTCAACAACGAGCCCGACGCGCAAGCGAGGGCCAACCATTGTCGAAAGTGAAGCCCTCGCTTGCGCATCGGGCTAGTGAGGAACCCCGCAAGACAACGTTGTTCGACCACTAGGTCCAGACGAATCAGCGAAGGTGCGGTCTGGACCTAGGGGTCCAGACTACATTCACTTCTGCTTTGGTGCGATCAGCAACTCGGGCTTCTCAAGGACGAGGTAGTGGCCGTGATCGGCGGTGACAATCAACAGCGACTCATTCCAGTTGCTGTGTTGTTCGACCCAATCGCTGATCGTCTTGACGGCCGCGTCTCCGGAGAGGACTGCACCGATCGAGCTATCAATGTTGTTGTCGTGGTTCGCCCAATCGACATCGCCCGACTCGACCATCAGCCAGAAGCCCTGCTTGTTTTGCGAGAGGACTTCAATCGCGGCCGCAGTCATGTCGGTGAGCTTGGGGTTCTCAACCAAGTCTTCGGCGGTGTACTTCTCGATCTTGTCCTTCCCCGCGCGACCGATCGTCGGGTTGTAGCCGCCGTCAGCCGTCGCGAACGGGAGATGCTTCGTTTTGTCGACGCCGTAAAACCCGAGCAGCCTCTTCTGCGTTGCCGCCGCCTCGCGAGCCGCCTCTTGGAGACGTTGCTTCCCGCTGATGCCGTTCGTGCGAACGGCCGTCACGTACTGGCCTCCATTCCGAACATCGACCGCCTTCAAGTCGTTATCGGTCAGGTACGCGTTGCCAGGAACAAAGTTGGAACCCGCCGGTCTTGTGGCCGGCTCCGTTTCGGTCGCTTCGGTTCCGTCCTTTTTTCGCACGTCGCCGAAACCCGCGCCGATGACCACGTCCAATCCTGAGAGGGGTTCGTCCGAGTGAACGATCGACTTCAACCCGAGCATGTCGCGCGTGAGGTCTTGGTAGTCATCTCGCTCCACGTTGTGAGCATACGCACAGGCGGGCGTCGCATGGCTGAGGGGAACACTCGTGACGGCACCAACAGAAAAACCCTGCTCCTGTGCCCAGTGCGCGATCGTGCGAACCGGCTGCCCGGCGTAGTCCATGTTCACGCCGTCGTTATAAGTCTTGAGACCCGCCGTCATGCTCGACGCGGAACTGGATGAGTCCGTGTACGCATGGAGAAACGCCTTGTTGGCCGACTTACTGATGAGGTACGGCGGGTCGTTGCCGGGCGTCCACGGGTTGGGTCCGCCGTGTTCGACGTTGTAGCCGCCGAACATTGTGCCGCCCGGATTGAGGACCGTTTGCAAACTCGGATCGCTCTTCGTTCCGGCATTGTGCGGACTCGTACACATGAAGCCGAACTGAGTCGTCCCGCCCGCCGTGTAGTCCTGCATGTGCAGTCCCGTGCCGCGACCGCTCGTGTAGGCCATCGACTGCGTTTGGTGGATCGCCGCCGCGCGCGTCGTGTCCCAATCCATGCCGTCGAAGATCACGAGAAAGACGTACTTCCGACCGCTGTCGAACGCCGCTTTTTGCAGATCGTAGACGTTCGTCTGATCGAGGTACTCGGCGTCTTTGTTGAGCGTGTGCGCGGGGACTCGCCCATAAAGCCGCTTCAGTTTCGCCGCGTCCCGGTACGCGCTGTTGGCTCCGTTGAAGTTCCGCAGATCGACCGGCCCGAGCTTGTCAGGCAAGCCGCTGGACTTCGCGGAACCAGTCGGCGTGAGCGTCCCGAACGTATAGACCGGGATCAGCCGGTTGGTGTGCGAACCCCATTGCTTGTAGTTCGCCGCGTCATGTCCCCAGTGACCGAAGTCCGCTGTGTTCGCGGCGATCGCCGCCGTCTGAAGCTCACGAATGTGATCGGCCCGCGCAGTCCCAAACGCCAAAAACATCAACACCATTGCCATCACAACACGCATCGAACATTACTCCCTCAGGTGAACCACCTGACCCCTGATCGTCGCAGTAAATTCGCTGCCTGTCGGCTCGCCAAAAACATCTCACTCACTCCCGTAGGAGGGACGCCTGCGTCCGTCCGAGGTTGCAGGAGCGGACGGACGAGGCGTCCCTCCTACGGGTCGATTGATCAGCGGGAGTTGCCTTACTTCGTCGTCCACTCGGGCGGTGGAGCAATCTCGGCGGTCGGGACGTTGCCGGGGCCGGGGCGTCCGCTGCCCTCCACGCGACTGATGCAGCGGACACTCAAGTCACGGTCGCACAGCATCTGACAGCTCAGCCGCACGCCGGTCACTCCCTTGGCGATCAGGACGTTTTTCTCGGCCATCGTCATCGCTTCGGGTTCGCCCGTGATGACCTCGACGCGGCACGTCGTACACCGCGCGTTGCCACCGCAGGCATGAAGCTGATCGACACCGGCGTCCTCGGTCAGCGCGAGGACCAATCGCTTCCCTTCCGCCACGTCGAACTCGCCGAAACCTTCCACCGTCAACTTGGGCATGAATTTTCTCCGAAGAGTGAAGCACCTTGGACTGAACGAAGGTTGATGAGAGCTACTCGATGCTCGTCTCGCAACCGGTCGCGATGAACTTTTGACGAAGAGCTTTTCCTGCACACGTCGAAGGGCACCGTAGGATGGACGCCTCGTCCGTCCGTGTTGCCTTGAGTCCCCGAGCGCCGATCAGAACAACCGCGGACGGACGAGGCCGTCCATCCTACGTCCGTTACTCGTGCGAGTGAGCCGCGTCGGGGAACTGGCCTTGGGCGACTTCGGTGATGTACTGCCGCGTCGCATTCAAAGCGGTCTCGCGCAGGTTGGCGAAGCGTTTGAGGAACTTCGGCTGGAAGCCATCTGTCAGTCCGAGCATATCGCAACTCACAAGGACTTGGCCGTCACAGTCGGGACCGGCACCGATACCGATCGTCGGAATCGACAGCGCCTGGGTGATCTTGGCCGCGATGCCGCGCGGGATCAGCTCCAACACGATGCCGAACGCGCCCGCTTCTTGGGCGGCGCGGGCGTCGGCCAGCAGTTCGACTTCGTCGCGCTGGACCTTCGACATTGCACCGAGCCGTCTCACCGACTGAGGCCGCATTCCGACGTGAGCCATCACGGGCAGATCAGCCTGCGCCAGTGCCCTGATCGTCGCCGCTTGATGCACGCCGCCTTCAAGCTTCACCGCCGCACAGCCGGTCTCCTTGAAGACTCGTCCCGCATTCTCGACCGCTTGCGCCGGACTGACTTGATACGACATGAACGGCAAATCGACGATGACCAGCGCCTGCTTCACAGCCCGGACGACCATCTCACCGTGATAGATCATCTGGTCGAGCGTCACCGGAAGCGTCGTCGATTTCCCTTGGACGACCATCCCCAGCGAATCGCCGACCAGAATCGCATCGACGCCCGCTTCGTCGAACAGGCCCGCCCACAAGTAGTCATACGCCGTGAGGACCGACAGCTTTTTCCCCTTCGACTTGGCGGCCATGAAACGCGGCACGGTCATCGGGCTGGAAGATGTGGAACGAGCGGACATCGGAGGCAAGTTCACAGCGTCTGAACGAGGTTCGGTCATGTGTGGGTCAATCAGTCAGAACGAGAAGGTGAGGCATACAGACAAAAGGCAGAGAGCATTGATGCGTCGAGATCGCGAGGTTTTGCTGCCCGTTGAAAAAGGGACGTAGAGTGGGACCAGTGGCGCTTCGCCGCGCCGGCCCACCATCAAACACAGAGACTTCTGATGGTGGGCCGGCGCTCGAAGCGAGCTTGTCCCACCCTACAGTT
>JAYSQC010000367.1:0-15033 GCA_043721755.1 Schlesneria sp. | reverse complement strand
ATTTTCAACTTCCGAGAGTTGGGATTTCTTGAGCCGCAGAGCGGCGTCCGAGTAAAGCCTGGGGCGGACACTTCGTCCGCCCCAGGACAGGAGATCACCTCACCCAGCCCCGGAGGGGCGACCCCTTTCGAGCCTGTCTCCGGGCGGTCTCGACACGCTCGGATCGGATTGAGGCCGCCCCTCCGGGGCTAAAACCATTTTTGATGGCCCTCTGTCCTGGGGCGGGCGAGGCACCCGCCCCAGGCTTTATTCGGCTGCCGCTCCGCGGCTCAACACCTTGGTGACACCAACTCTCGGACGTAATAAATGCACAGCCTCTAAGGGCCAATGCAAAGCACGCCCTGGCCGCGCTGCATCGCGCGGGCATCAAACGCATCGTCATGCTGACGGGTGATAATCCGTCGGCCGCCGCCTCAGTTGCCGTCGCCTTGGGTGTAGGCCGTGAAGTCGGACAGTTCATCGGAACCGTAGGTATCTCAACACACCCTGTTTTCGAGAACGGCCTTTGTTGACTGAAGGCTGAGCCCAATGGCAACACGTCGGAAATCTCGACGTGGCAATTTGTTGGGGTCAACTGGTGCGAGGCCGCATCGCCCGACGTTGCCAATTCTCAACAGACACTGATCTTCGCGCCTTGCGGCGTCTTGAGAAATGGTACTGAACGAATTGCCATTGTTTTGTGATCGCCATCAGAAAATGAAGGACTCCCCTCGACCAGCGGATATGGTCTTTACAGCCTTCAAGGTACCAACTTCAAGAGCGATACAAACAGTTTCGAGGGGAAGAATCACAACGTGGCGAAGTCTCGATCGATCGAAAATGAAAAGCGGCGCGTGTCGCGTAGAGACGTTCTTCGACTTGGAGCATCAGCTCTGGCGGCGACGGCTTTTGTTGGAATCGGCAGCCACGAATCGGGGGCGGCCAAGGGGCCGGGCAAGGGCGGAGGAAGTGGGACCGGAGGGTTGGGCAATGGCCCGACGACGCCATTTCAGTTCGCGCCATTTACCCAGAACCTGCCGATCGCTCCCATCAAGCAGCCGCTCAGCGTGGGCAATCCGCCTGCGGGCTTCGTTCCCGGCGAGGTCTTCCACGGAATCGCTCCCGAGTATTTCAACGTCGGTTTTGATCGTTCGATCTACGAACTGTATCCGACAAAATTCTACGAGATACGCATGAAACGCGGGACGCAGGAGATTATTCCCGGTGTCCGGACACCGATCAGTGGATATGACGGCATCTGGCCGGGTCCGACCTTCAAGAGCCGCATCGGCGAACCGAACGTTGTTCGGGCGTGGAACGATCTCGACGAGGAACTGGGCATTCACCTGCACGGCGGTCACAATCCGGCCCATTCCGACGGATACCCGACCTTTTATGTCCTGCCCGGCAAGGCGCGAGACTACTACTACACAAACTCGGTCCCGCGCGTCGGTGATGGAAAATCCGGAAAGCTCGATTTTTCCGAGTCAGCCTCCACGATGTGGTATCACGATCACGCGATGGACCTCACGTCGAAATACGTGATGCAGGGCATGGCGGGATTCCATCTGATATTCGATGAGCTCGAGCAGGGGCTGATCAACAACAACGTGCTGCCCGGCGATCCGTATGACATTCCGGTCGCTCTTCAGGATCGAACACTCAACGCCGACGGTTCGATCTTCTTCGATCCGCTGAACCACGATGGCCATCTCGGCGACCTGATGTGCGCCAACGGAAAGGTTCAGCCGAAGTTCCATGTTCAGCGCCGCAAGTACCGCTTCCGATTCCTGAATGGAGCAGTCGCGCGTGTCTATGAGTTGCGGCTCAGCAATGGTCAGCCGTTCATTGGTCTCGGAACTGACACGTGGTTGTATCCACAGGCCATCGAGCGCCAGACCCTCGTGCTGGGAATGGCCAAGCGGGCCGACGTGGTGATCGACTTCACCAACGCCCCCAACGAACTCTATCTGGAAAACATCCTCGTTCAGACGGATGGGCGAGGTCCAGGCGGAACCCTTACGGATCGCAACACGCAGATTCCAGGAGTGCCGCTCATCAAGTTCGTTGTCGAGGGACCGCCGCAACCCAACAGCGCGACGGTCCAGGTGGGAACACCTCTGCGCGAGCATACCCCGATCCTGGCGAGTGAGATCGTTCGCACTCGCACCTTCGAGTTCATGCGGCGCAAGGGGGCCTGGCAGATCAACCAGCGATTCTTCGATCCCGGTCTTGCCAACGCGACGCCTACGATCGGTTCCGCAGAACGCTGGATTCTGAAGAATGAAGGGGGTGGATGGTGGCATCCGATTCACATTCATCTCGAATCGCACCAGATTCAGAGCGTCGATGGTCAGCTTCCGCCACTGGAAGACCGCTTCAAGAGCGATACGGCGCTGCTGGGCGCGGGCAGTGAAATCGAGATCTTCATGAAGTTTCGAACCTTCAAGGGCCCGTTCGTCTTTCACTGTCACAACCTCGATCACGAAGACATGCGGATGATGTTCACCTTTGATCCCCGGGTGAATCCGACCGAATCGCCACAGCCGATTCAGCAGTCGTTCCCCTGACAGGCGGAACGATGTCTGAGTGCGTCCCGCGGGTTGCGCGGGACGCACTCCCTTCGTGCGGTGCCTCGAAAATCGGAGTGCCGCTCTCCTCGAATCATTCCACCTTTGGAATCGTCAGCCATGTTGCGCGCATTGCTCGCCTCACACGCCTTCGTCGCCTTGCTACTGATCGCGGGATGTCAGTCCCAGCCGGGATCAACGACCTTTGAGAACCAGCCAGCCGCCGTTCCCTCGGCGACGGTCACCGTTGAAGCGTCCCCCGCACCGACGTCCCCCGCACCGACGGACCCGTATGCGGAACTCAATGCGGCCCGCATCGCTTTGCTCGACGATGGTCTCGCCGAGCCGAAGACGCCGGGTAGGGTTTCCATGAAGTTTCCCAACATCGATCTGATCGATCACAACGGGAACGCGGTCAAGTTCTATGACGATCTGGTTAAGGATCAGATCGTGATCATCAATTACTTTTACACGCAGTGCAAAGGGTCGTGTCCGGGAACGACGTGCTGCCTGCAGCGGTTGCGAAGCGACTTTCCGCGTGAGTTCACCGGCAAGCTGCGCATCATCTCGCTCAGTTTGAACCCCGAGGAGGACTCGCCCGTACAACTGCGCGAGTACATGCGGTCTCGCGGGATCGAGGACGATTCCGAACTGTGCAAGTGGACCTTCGCCACGGGAACGTGGCCCGACCTGGATCGACTGCGCCGAGCCCTCGGCCTGTATGAACTCGATCCGGTTCTCGATGCCGACCGCACCCAGCATGCGGCCATCCTGACCTTCGGCAACGACCGCACCAACCGCTGGGCCGCACTGCCGATTGGCTCCGCGTATGGCGATGTGAAGCAGACCATCATTCGCATTGTTGGTGATACGCATCGCGTTCGTTACTCCGACGTTGTCATTCTCGGCAAGACGGCGCACGGACATCTCCCCTCCACACGAACGGCTCCGTGAGTCGCTCCTGCATCAAGATCAAATTGTGTTTTGTGTTCTTTGATTTGTGTCCTTTGACCAGTGAGGTTCGCTATGAAAGAGAAGAGTTTTGAACGACTGAAACGCCTCGGAATGATGGCCGTCGCGGTCACCTTTGGTGCCTTCCACGCGACGGCCCGGGCGCAGACAGCCGTTGTCGAAGCTCCGCCGTCCCCACCGGCGGCTCTCAGTACGGTTCCCGTTCCGCTCCCACAGAATCTGGACGATTTCATCGACAACCGCGATTCGGCGATCACTCTCGGAAAGGCCCTGTTTTGGGACATTCAGGCGGGTGGAGACGGGCGCACGGCTTGTGCCTCGTGCCACTTTCAGGCCGGAGCTGACAATCGCATCGTAAACACAGTCGCTCCCAAAACCGGACAGTTTCGGGGCGCGAACAGCACCCTGACTGGCGAGGACTTCCCATTTCATCGCCTGGCCAATCCGAACGAGAAGAAGAGCGACAGCAATCCGGTCGTCTTCGACACCAGTGAAGTCGTCGGGTCGCAGGGCGTCATCAAGCGGCTCTTCAATGCGATCCGCGAAAGGTCGCCCGTCGATGTTGGCACCACGATTCCAGACCCGGTATTCAACCTGAACGGTGTCAACACGCGACAAGTCACGGGACGCAATGCACCGACCGTGATCAACGCGGTCTTCAATGATCGCAATTTCTGGGACGGCCGAGCCAATCGCTTCTTCAACGGAGTGAACCCGTTCGGCGACATGGATCCCAACGCGCGCGTCTGGAGGTACAAAACCGCAGGCAAGAAGTTCACTCAGGAAAGTATTCGGCTGGACAACGCATCGCTCGCCTCGCAAGCGGTCGGGCCGCCGAACAACAGTGTGGAAATGAGCTGGGATGGCCGCACGTTTGCCCAACTCGGTCGCAAAATGCTGTCGCTCGCTCCACTCAGTTTGCAGGAGGTCCATCCGGACGACAGCGTCCTCGGCAAGCTGAAGCTGCCTAACACTTCGGGACCGGGGTTGAAGCAGGGCGTCACCTACTCGGAACTCATCAAAAAAGCGTTCGCCAAACAATGGTGGTCGAGTCCCGAACCGACCCCCGATGGCTTCACGCACATGGAGGCGAACTTTTCACTCTTCTGGGGTCTGTCGATCATGATGTACGAATCGACACTGGTGTCGGATGACAGCCCGTTTGACCGTTATGCACGCGGCGATGTCGCCGCCCTGACGGAGCCTCAAAAGGCGGGTCTGGCGATCTTTTTGAACCAAGGGAAGTGCATCAACTGTCACAAGGGGCCCGAGTTTACAGGAGCGGCCATTAGTCAGTTGCGCGGTCCGAATCGCGAGCCAACGGCAAAGATGATCGAGTTCATGAAGATGGCCATCGCCCCCGAGGCATTCTATGACTCGGGCTTCTACAACATCGGAGTCCGTCCCACCGCCGAGGATCTTGGCGTGGGAGGCCGCCATCCCCAGTTTGGTCCGCTGTCACTCACGCGGCGAGTGCAATCGGGGCAGAGTCCCGACCTCAATGGGCAGAGCATCACCATCAGTCCGGGAGCACGCGTGGCGGTCGATGGTGCCTTCAAAACGCCCACGCTCAGAAATGTCGAACTGACGGGCCCCTTCATGCACAACGGCGGGATGAAGTCGCTCGAAGAAGTCGTCCTCTTCTATGCACGAGGTGCCGATTTCGAGAAGGAGAACGAGGACAACCTCGACCCCGATGTGGGCGGCATCGAACACGTTCTCGGCAATGCCGAGCGTGTGGCCGAGCTTGTCGATTTCATGAAGTCGCTCACGGACGATCGCGTTCGATTCCAGCGGGCTCCGTTCGATCATCCAGAGTTGCCGATCCCCAACGGCCACAGCGGAGTCTCCAGCGGAATCGCCACCGACAACATCGTCATTCTGCCCGCTGTCGGCCGGGCGGGCGGTGCTCCTCTCAAGCCGTTCCATAGTCAATTTCGTGAATGAAACTCGAACCACGACGGCCGATGCCAAGCCGTCGAACAATTGGTCTTTCTGGTAGTTCTCAACTCAGTCTAAAGAATCTCAAGAATGAAAACGTTGGTCACTCGCATTTGTCTACTGCTCGCCGTCACTCTGGTCACGCTGTCCTCCACCGCGCAGGCTCAGGTCGTTCCTCTCATCTTTTCGGTCGAAGGCCCGATCACGGGGATCGACCCCGCCGCTGGAACCATCACCGCCAGCGGAGTCACTGTCACCATTCCAGCCACGGTGCCGTTGGTGGGTACGCGGGGACTGACCGGTGCCAATCTCGCTCAGTTGCTGGACGCCGCCGCGCCGGGACGCGTTCGTTCGATCTTCGCCTCGGCCGGTGAGAACCCCGGCTACTCGGGGGGCACTCTGAAAGCTAATGGGATCATCGTCGAGACGACTGCCGGTCGCGTGTACCAAGTGACCGCTGCCGTGGTCGAAATGGCCGAGAATGTGCTCGTCGGGCCACTCGTTTCCGTGGACATGGCGAATCACACGTTCGTCGTCAACGGAGCGACCTGCCGCATGAACACCGACGAACGGTTCCCGGCCGACGTGCTGGATGTGGGTCTCGCTCCATCATTGACGTTCAACGATCTCAATGGAGCCATCGGAACGATCGTCTCGGTGATCGGCTACTTCCACGCGGGGGCCGTTCACGCCGTGACCGTTGAGACTGAATTGCTCCCCAACACTCCGAACACCGACACCGTGCGAATCGTTAAGGCCGAAGGCAAAAATGTTGCCAACAACCACAGCGAACTGCGAGTCCTCGGGTCCGTTTCACCCTTCGATCCGAATGCCACGATCACGATCATCGATGTCAAAACGGGAGCCAATCTCGGAACCGTGGCCGTTGCCGCCGGAGCCATTCCGGGTCAGGGAGATTTCCAACTGCGACGCAAGAACTTGGCGACCACACCCACTCGCATTCGGGCCAAGTCCTCCAACGGCGGGACTCATGAACTCGATGTGGTAGTTCGCTGACAGACCACCGTTGGTCTATCGCCACAACAGGCACTCAGGCCGCTCTTCCCCTCCAGGAACGAGCGGCCTGTTGCGTTGAGGGGCTCAGCAACGTGATCCAAACCCCAAGCGTGTACTGCTCGCGGTGGGGACGAAGTTGAGCAACTCAACCGAGTGGGCGGTCCAAACGCAGGGTGGGCACCGGGGACAACGGGCGGCAGCGAGCCGAACGATCTCATGTCGTGGCGATGTCAACCGGCATCATCTGATGGTCGGACCACATGCCAATGATGCCGTTCGGCAACAATGCCCCGTCATTTCAGGCACTTTCTGTTGGGCACGATCGTTGCAGGTTCGGCAACCATGAACGTACTCCAGACACTCTCGCGACATCAGTTGGTGTCACCGGCGCAGTTGAGTCAACTCGCCGACGAAGGGGGCGCGGCGCTGAGGGCCGTTGTCGAACGACAATGGGTCGACGAAGCAACACTTTTGCGTGCCGTGGCCACTGACCTTGGGATGCCGTTCATCGACCTGACAGGACACAAGGTCGATGCCGAGTTGTTGCGCTGCTTTCGCAGCCATGACTTGTTTCGCCATGCGATTCTGCCTTTGGAAGCGAACCGCTTCGGCGTGAAGGTTGCCACGAGCGATCCGCTCAATCTGGTCGCCCTGGACGAGCTGACGGTGGCCTGCGGATTTTCGCTGGAGCCTGTGGTCGCGTGTCGTTCGCAGATTGAAGAGGCGTTGAAGCGCGAGCTGGGAGTGGGCGGCGGCACCGTGCGCGAGATGGCCGCTCGCGATGGCGACCTGATCTATGACGAAGTCGATGACGATGGTCAGGCCGATCTGGACGACGAGTCGCGTGCGTCGTCTGTCATCAAGCTCGTCAACGAACTGCTCAAGGAGGCCGTCACGCTGAGGGCGAGCGACGTGCATCTCGAAGCGACGCGCGAGGGTCTCGACATTCGCTATCGCGTGGATGGCATGTTGCGCACGCAGCCGGTGGCCCCTGAACTTCATCGGTATCGTGCGGCCATCGTCAGCCGCCTCAAGATCCTCGCGAAACTGAACATCGCCGAGAAACGCCTGCCACAAGACGGCCGCATCAAGATGTCGGTCTCGGGCCGCGAGATCGACGTCCGCGTTTCCATCATTCCGATGCTGCATGGTGAAGGGATCGTCATGCGACTGCTCGACAAATCAAAGTCCAGCTTTGATCTGTCGTCGGTGGAGTTCCCCGCCGACATGGCTGAAATCTGGCGCAAACTGATCCGACGGCCTCACGGCTTGATTCTCGTGAGCGGTCCCACCGGCAGCGGAAAAACGACCACGCTTTACAGTTCGCTCGCCGACATCCGCAGTCCCTTCACGAAAATCATCACGGTTGAGGATCCGATCGAATACGACCTGAGTGGTATCAGTCAGATCCAGGTACAGAGCAAGATCGGTCTCACATTCGCCACCGGACTGCGCAGCATCCTGCGTCACGATCCCGACGTTGTGCTGATCGGAGAAATCCGCGACGCGGAGACGGCCACGAGCGCGATCCAGGCGTCGCTCACCGGCCACACGGTTCTCAGCACGCTCCACACGAATGATGCCCCCAGCGCGTTCACGCGATTGATTGACATGGGGATCGAACCCTATCTGGTCGCCGGTGCTCTGCAAGGCGTCCTGGCGCAGCGGCTCGTGCGACGACTCTGCCCGCACTGCAAGCAGGCGGAGATTCCGAATCGACTCGATCTGCCCGCCGACTTCCCGCAGGTGGCGACTCTGCCGACGTTGCACCGCGCCGTCGGTTGCCGCGAATGCAACGGCATGGGTTATCAGGGACGGCTCGCGATTTTCGAGCTGCTGGTCACCGATGGCACCACGCGCCAGTTGTGCAATCAGCGCGTCTCGTCGGACGTGTTGCGAGACCACGCGCTGCGTGCCGGGATGACGACGATTCGTCAGTCGGGCTGGCAGCGCGTCTTGGCCGGACAAACCTCCGTCGATGAAGTCCTTCGCGTTTGCAGCACGGAGTCGTAACGAATCATGCCCACCTTTCACTACGTTGCGAAACCGCTCTCCGGAGCGGCGCTGTCCGGCCAGCTCACGGTCGAGACTCGGCGAGACGCCCTGGCGTGGCTGGCTCAACAGTCGCTCTTCCCCGTCACGCTGGAAGCGGCTGCCGGAACGAGTCTGATGCAACGCAGAGGCCGTCCGAATGCGGCGGCCCTCACCGCGATGTTCGATTCACTCACCGACCTGCTCGAATCGGGAGTCCCCCTGTTGAAGGCGATGGACATCCTGATCGATCAGATGGCACATCCCACGTTACGAGACATCCTGCGCACGATTCGACAGCAGATCGCCGACGGTCGTCCGCTGGCCGAAGCGATGCGCGATCATCCGCAGGCGTTCTCATCGCTGGCGATCAGCATGGTCCATGCGGGGGAAGAGGGCGGGTTTCTGGAAGGCTCGCTGCGTCGGATCGCGAAGTTCACCGAACGTTCCGAAGAACTGCGCGGCCGCGTGGTGTCGGCCCTCGCGTATCCCGCCTTTCTGCTGGCGACGGGCCTGGTGGTCCTGATCGGGATGCTGGTCTTTTTCGTCCCCAAATTTGAACCGCTGTTCGGTCGGTTGCGAGCCAACGGCACGTTGCCCTGGGCCACCACCCTGCTGCTGACGATCAGCGATTTGTTTCGTGAGCAGCTTCCGTGGGTGCTCGCCGTCGTCGTCGTCGCGGGTCTGGGAGCGAAGTGGCTGTCGGCACGCGAGTCGTTCCGCTCGTGGTGGGACTCGTTCCAACTGACTCTTCCGATTTGGGGGCCGATCGCGCGCCACCTGGCCATCGCGCGGTTCAGCCGCGTGCTGGGGACGCTGTTGCAAAACGGAGTGCCGATGTTGAGGTCTCTCGGAATCGCGAAAGATGCCGCCGGGAATCGCGTCCTGTGCGCAGCCATCGCGGACGCCGCCGAGAACATCTCGTCCGGCAAAACGCTCGCGCAGCCGCTGCGGGCCTCGGGCCAATTCCCCCGCGAAGTGCTGGAAATTCTGAGCGTCGCCGAGCAGGCCAATCGTTTGGAAACGGTGCTCGTTGAACTCGCCGAAAAGCTCGAGCAGAAGGCTCATCGACGACTCGATGTCCTCATGAAATTGTTGGAACCCTGCCTGATGTTGCTGATGGCACTGATGATCGGCTTTTTGATGGTGGCTCTGTTGCTGCCGGTGTTCGAAGGATCAAGCGGTCTCTAATTTCGGAGTCAATCATGTTGAAAAGACGTTCGCGCCAATCGGGCTTCACGCTCATGGAAGTGTTGCTGGTCCTGGCCATTCTCGGAGTCATCATGTCGATGGTCGTGCCCCGCGTGCTGGGTCGGCAGCAGCATGCCAACGCCGACGCCACGCGGCTAAGCGTTCGCGGCGTCGAGCAAGCGCTGAAGCTGTACGCTCTCGATCACGGTGGAAACTTTCCCCCATCCGGCGACGGGCTGAACATCCTGCAGGAGGCTCCCAGTCAGAAAGACCCGCGCTGGCGAGGCCCGTATCTCGACCAGCCGCCGTTGGACGCCTGGGGCTCGCCACTGTCTTACGAATTCCCCGGCCGTCGCAATCCCCAAAGCTACGACATTCAATCCCTCGGCCCCGACCGAGTCACCAACACCGACGACGACATCGGCAACTGGGCTGAATAAGAAAACAACTTCCCGTGAGCGGCAAGGCGCTAGCTGAATGGCACTCACTTTGGCCGCAAAGTAGCAGGCACATTCCATGTGCCGTCCGCAAAACGCCGGTTACGGCACATGGAATGTGCCTACTACTTTCCAAAGTGAGCGACATGCCGCGAGCCGTCGGTTCTCCGCTTGAAACAACACCGGCGGCTAGCGCCGTGCCGCTCACAAAACGTCGTCGCCAGAATGGCTGTGTGGCTGGGGCTGGACTGAGGCTTTGCGAAGGAAGGCCCGGTTTTTTGCGAAGACGCTCCAACCCCTGCCGCGCGACATCCGATTCAATTGACCTAGTGGTCCGCCAACTTGATCTTGAGGGGTTGACCTCGTTTAACCGCGTGGATGGGGAACAGACTCGAATGTCGCTCGACGCGCGGGGCGCGGGGCGTTGCCCACGCGGTTAAACAACGCAACCGAACAACTTAAAATTGGCGAACCACTAGTCCCGCCGCAACGTTCAAAAACATTTGCTCCTGGTCATCCACACCGGCTTCGACGTGATAGCCGCTCAACATCAAAAACGTTTCCATTGCGGCATGGCCGATCCGCTTATTGCCATCGACGAACGGATGATTCATGACCAATGAGAACGCTATCGCCGCCGCCTTATCAGCAATGGAGGGGTAGAGGTCCGCTCCGCCAAACGTCATTTGAGGTTGTGCAACCGCCGACTCGACCCCGCCAATCTCACGAACACCCGATCCGCCACCGGATCGAGCGACGACCAACTCATGCAAATTCAACAACCTCATCGACAGTCAGATACCTCATTGGGCGAGCCGCCGATAAAGCTCCTCATTTTTCTCCACGACCCGTTTCGCTACTTCAGCAAAACTTACTTGTTGTTTTTAGTGACAACAGGTTGTCGATGCTTCGACGGAGAAGTTCTTCGATACTCAGCCCCAACTCTCTGGCTCGTTCGTCCAGTCGGTTGAATTGCTGATCGTCCAAAGTCAGGGAAAGGCTTTGCATCTCCAAACTCCGTCCATTTCAAGCGATGTCGATCAGCGAGGACGTGACCGGCAGACCAACCCGGCCGGTGTGATGCGGGATCGGCATCACTTCCACGCCGCGCGTAATTTTTTTGGCCTTGATTTTGTCTTGAATTCTCATCAATCCTTCGAGCAGTGCTTCGGGGCGAGGAGGACAACCGGGGACGTAGACATCGACCGGCACCACCAGATCGACACCCTTCACAACGTGATAGCCATACTTGAAGTACGGTCCACCGCCGACGGTGCAGGCCCCCATCGCGATCACGTACTTCGGATCGGGCATCTGTTCGTAGAGGCGTCGGACGCGGCTGGCCATTTTGTAGGTGACGGTCCCCGCGACGATCATCAAGTCAGCCTGACGCGGCGTTGCCCGGAAGGCACCCGCGCCGAAGCGATCCATATCGAAGCGGCTCGCGCCAGCAGCCATCATCTCAATCGCACAGCAGGCCAGACCAAACGTCATCGGCCAGATGCTCGATTGTCTGGCCCAATTCATCGCCTGTTCGAGCGACGTGGTGATGACGTTCTCTTCAAATCGGCCTTCAATCCAGGGGGTTGTCATGTTCTTTCCATCCATCTCATGTTCGTGGGGTTCTTCGCAGCAATGCGACCGGACCCAGACTTTACCAGCATCCTCGACTCGATTCACCCGACTCTTGTCCCCTCGCCCCGGCTCTGCGGGGAGAGGGAGAGGGTGAGGGTGAGGGGTCTTCTGCGACGCCGACACCGCGACTTGAATTGTCCCTTAAGCGACAATCTGGTTACGGGCGGGCACTTGACTCGCCCCTCACCTCAAAGGGACGAGAGAAGGAAGCCGACCGTCACGCCTGCGTCTTTACGAAATGGGCTTCCACGGCGGCGAGCAGTGGGTTCAGCGTGAACTTCTGGATGTCGTGCGGCGGTTGCCAGCGACGCCATTCGTGGCCCTGATGCTCCGTCACACGAATCGGATCTACCCCCTCGACCCAGCCGAGGAAGATGACCAGCGTCTTCTCGACGCGCTCCGTACCGAAGCGGGGTTCGACGGGATAGTACGTCTCCTCATAGCGGAAGTCGGCGTCGAGCGTCACGCGGTCACGCTCGATGCCGGTTTCCTCCCACGTTTCGCGCAGAGCACACTCGATGTCGGTTTCACCCGATTCGACGTGGCCTTTCGGCAGATCGAACCGATGCGCGTGCTTCATCAGCAGAAAACCGAGTTCGGGTTCACGGCGAAACAGAACCACGCCACAAGACTTCACGCGTCGCATCGACTTCATCCCCGAATAGACTCGTTCTCGTGTCTTACTAAGCCAACTCCGGAAGAATAACGCTCCTGCCCATTGAAGCCTGAAGCGCAAGCGAAGGAAGACTTCGCTTGCGCTTCAGACTTCAATCAGTACATCATTCGCTGCGCTTCGTCACTCGTTCGACCAACCCCGCCACCGCAGTCGCGATCCGCTCTTCGATGTCCTCGGCCCAGCGATCGGTCGGAAGACCATAGACCATCATCGAACTCTGTCCCTCGTAGCCTCCTTCGAGTAGCACCCGCCTCGACGGAATATAGGCCATCACATCGTTGGCATAAGCTGTAATCCACGTTCGTTCGCCGTGCTCGGCCTTCAACCTGTGAGCGTAATCCACGACCACTTCACCACCGAGAGCGATCCAAACCTGATCGTCCCCCAACTTCCAAACCGTAACCGGATACGGGTACACGAGCGGGATGTCGGCTTTGGATTCGATCAGCTTCAAAATCCGTGAGGCCCAGCGCTGGCTGTGGCTCGGATTCGCCACGGCCAGCTTCTGCAACTCCTCGGTTTTCGGCAGGCCCTGCATGGCGAGTTGCACGAATTCATGACTCGTCCGCAGAGTCGGAGCGACCCGATCCTGCGGCTGCGCTAGAACGGCATCGACTGCCGACGACAGACGCTTCCCATAAGACTCAGCCAGTTCGACGGTGCGTCGCGGCAGCGGATTCTGATCCGCACCGCAGCCCATGCAGAACATCGCCACCGCGCCGGGATGCTTCGCTTCCAAGTCGTATTGAGCGAACCCCGAGTAGTCTCCGCACCACTGCTGAAAGGCCAGCGTCGTGTTATGGCAGGCGTAGGCAAAAGCCACCGCGATCAGTTTGCCGTCCAGATCGCGCACCGCCAGTGTGGGGACCGTGTGATCGACCGGACCGACCAACAGGTTCTGCTCGCGCAACATCGGCACATCCGGTTCGCGATTGGTACGACGGTTCACTCCGAAGTCGGCAAAGCCCACACCGCGTGACAACGTGGCGGGACGAAGGTCTTTCAGGGCGCGGCCGATCGTCGCGACGATCTCATCTGTCAGCCAGTCCGAGTATTTCTCGATCCGCTGGATCTCCGCCGCATCGAGTGGATAGGTGTCGTACAGGGCGCTGCGCAGTACCGGACCACAGTGCGTGTGCGAACCGTGCAGCATCATCTGCGAACGGTCGAGGTTGAACTGTTCCTTCAGACGACGAGCCACCTCATCATAGATCGGCTTGGATATGCCGAGCGTGTCGCTCGCCAGCACGATTCCGCGCCGACCGTTCGCGTCCTCCAACGCCAGCACGCGAACGTAGAGATCGTGCCAGGCTCCATCGGCAGGCTTGGTCCGACCGCCATAGCCAGCCATCCAGAGCGGCTCTTTCGGAGTGATGACGGACTTCGCCACGCCCGCCTTCCAAGTCGGCTCGGCGGCTTCGACGATCGAACTGAGCCAGCCAACGCACAACAGAATCGGAACGATTCGCAACATGCGGCACCTCTGTTTTTTGTAGACCAAGACTCGAGAAATGATGTTGTACGCCGCACGTCTTGAAAAATCATCGTGGCCGGTATTTGTGGATTCTGCTTGTCCCCTCGCCCCTCTCCCCGCAGTGCCGGGGCGAGGGGACAAGAAGAAATACTCCCGACAAGCGGACGTAACCTTCTCGGAACCGCGACTCGACGCTCACTCGGCGTGCGGGCATAATCCCGGCCCACTCACACGAAGGACACTCGATGCTCGCCTACCTGCAACTGATTCGATTGCCAACCGTCTTCACCGCGATGGCGGATATCGTGTTGGGTTATGTGCTGACGCATCGCGTCATCGTGGGACCGGAGGGCTGGGACGATCCGGCCAAGTTCTTCGGGCTACTTGCGTCGTCGTGCTGCCTGTATCTGGCGGGCATGGTGTTCAACGACGTCTTCGACCGGAAGCAGGATGCGACGGAACGGCCCTCACGCCCAATCCCGTCGGGACGTGTGTCGCTCGTGTCGGCCGTGGTGCTGGGCACGGTGCTGATGATTGCGGGAGTCACCGCCGCCGCGATGGTGACTCGTGTCAGCCTGCAGGTCGCCGGACTGCTGGTCATCGCGATCCTGGCTTACAACGGGGTCTTGAAGCGCACTCCCCTAGCTCCGATTGCGATGGGGGTCTGCCGCGCCCTGAACGTGATGCTGGGGGCGAGCGACCATGAGTTCTGGAAGCCGTTCTTCCTCGGACCGCCTCAGACCTATGCGGCGGCGTTTCTCGGGCTGTACATCGTCGGAGTTACGCTGTTCGCACGAACGGAAGCGAGCACGAGCCGCCGCTGGATTCTAGGACTCGCGCTGCTGATTCTCGACGCGGCGTTCGGTGGTCTCGCATGGCTCGTGAGTTCGTGGCCGACAGGAGCCAACGTGTCCGTCGTGCTGGCGATGCTGTGCGTGATCGCATTCACATTGAATCGTCGAGCCATCGCGGCGATTGTCCATCCCTCGCCAGAGAAGGTCCAATTGACGGTCAAGGTGATGCTGCTCTCCTACGTGATGCTCGACGCCACTCTCGTCTTCTGGAAAATGTCCGAAAGCGGCCAGATCGGTTCGGCACATGCCTTGGCCA
>JAYSQC010000366.1:0-1189 GCA_043721755.1 Schlesneria sp. | reverse complement strand
CAGGATGTTGTCGATCTCATCAATGATCGCGTAGTTGAGCCGCCCCTGAACCTGCTCGTATTTGAACGACTTCATGTTGTCGCGCAGGTAGTCGAAGCCGAACTCGTTGTTCGTTCCGTAAGTGATGTCACAGCCGTAGGCGATTTGTTTTTCGTCCTGACCGGTGTTGGACTGAATCGCACCGATGGTCAGGCCGAGACCCATGTGCAGCGGTCCCATCCACTCCATGTCGCGCTGGGCCAAGTAGTCGTTGACCGTGATGACATGCACCGAACCGGCCACCGCATTCAGGAACGCCGGGAGCGACGCCACCAGTGTCTTGCCTTCCCCGGTGACCATCTCGGCAATCATCCCCTGATGCAGGATGTAGCCGCCGACCATCTGCACGTCGTAGTGGCGCATCTTGAGATAGCGTTTGCCCGCTTCACGCACGGCAGCGAAAGCATCGGGAACGAGATCCTCCAGCGTCTGTCCGTCTGCCAGCCGTCGTCTCAGACGCGAAGCGGTCTCACGCAGTTCGTCATCGGACAGGAGTTCCAACTGCGGCTCAAGCTGGTTGATTCGTTCCAAGATCGAACCGGGGAGGAGGATGGCCTGCCCTTGCTTGTTGCGTGTGTAACCGATGGCCTTCACTCGCCGTTCGTTCGACGAACCGAACATGCCGGTGATGAGTCGCTCGGCACCTCCGAGAACCACGTTGACCGCATCACCCACCTTGTCGAGGAATTCCATGATTCATCCGTTGAAATGACGCGGGGACGCGTCGAACCAGCTCCGTTGTTTCTTGCTCGTCACCAGCACGACAAATCGCCTGCCGAACCGACAGGCTTGAGGCCGCGAGGCACTCGCAAAACCTGTCAGTCTGATCGGCGGAAACCCGCTTTTTCACGCTGCAAAAATGACGTAACCCACTGAGGCGGCGAAGTCTATTGGCGTGCCGAAAGCCGGTCAATGGCGGGTCTCCGATCCGTTGCCGCCCACTTCGAGTCCCTTCAGGCAACCCGCGTGCCGCTCGCGATGTCCGTGGACGTAGTTACAATTCGCGCGGTCTGAACTGAGTCGTTTAACCGCGTGGGCAACGCCCCGCACGTCGATGGCAAAACAGCGTTCCACATCGCTCGACGCGCGGGGCGTTGCCCACGCGGTTAAACGAGGCGAGGGCCTCAATCCATGGCCGCGCGAAGTATAC
>JAYSQC010000365.1:0-5875 GCA_043721755.1 Schlesneria sp. | reverse complement strand
GTCGCGGACGCTCAACCCCCGGCTAATGGCTGACATCCCTTCGGGATGAAAACGACGGACTTCGTCACCCTCATTGGAATCCCCCCAAAACATCGGATGTCTCTCGGAAAACCGCGAGAGGTATAAAAGAAACCCGGTATTGGTGAAATACCGGGTCTCAAGATCGAGTCAGAGGGAATGAGCTGCCAGCTCGAATTCAGGTCTATTTCTTCGGTTTGCTGAGCGTGAACTCTTTCAACTTGTAGACCTCGTCTTCTTTGGACAACACGAACCCGAGAACCTGTCCCTTTGCGTTGCCCAGGTTGATCGTCTTGCCCGAGCCGCTCGCGTTTCGTGACGGTCGCGTTTGAAGGCCCTTCAGCTCGAAGGCGGCTTGCAGTTCTTCCAGCCGCGCGTCGCTCACATCACCTTCGCGAATCTTGCCCAACTCGCCCTTCGCTTTGGAACTGACATGCTCGCCAGCGGCCGTCAGGTTTCCTTCCGCGATCGCCGTACAGAATTTCAGCAGCGTGTCCTCAGCGGAACCGGCTTGGAATTGAGGGGAACCGCCACCCGCACCGCTTCCGGACGCACCCGCCGGACCACCGGCTGCGCCCGCTCCAGGAATCGCTCCTGCCGCACCCGAATTACCGGCGAGTCCGGGGTTCGCACCCGCAGCTCCAGCAGCACCCGCATGGGCACCCGCCGCACCTGGACCGGCGAGGCCAGGGTTCGCAGCACCAGCACCGGCAGGATTTCCCGCCGCACCCGGATTGCCAGCGAGGCCAGGGTTCGCTCCGGCAGCACCTGCATGAGCACCAGCGCCAGCGACCATCGCTGCGGGATCCGGAGCTCCACCGGGAGTTGTCGCACCGGCAGCGCCCGCATGAGCCGGGTTGGTAGCCACCGTGCCGCCAGGAATCATCGCGCCGGGTGTCGCGGCTGTCCCCGCGTGAGCCGCGCCCGCAGGGGCACCCATTTGAGGCATCGCACCGGCAGGAGCCATCCCCGCCGCGCCGCCCATTCCGGGAGCGCCACCCATTCCAGGAGCGCCACCCATTCCAGGAGCGCCACCCATACCAGGAGCGCCACCCATACCAGGCATGGCCGGTGCGCCCGCAGCTCCGTGAGCACCGCCCGGTGCGGTCGCCGCCTGACTCTGTGGTGGTGGCGGTGGCGTCGAACCGCCGCAACCCACAAGCATGAAGCTCGTGAGACCAAGCACACACAACCTCACCGCACTAAAAGAACTGACTGCATCCGTCCGTAGCCCTGCAAATCTCGCCATCGACGTTGTCCTTTGTTGTAAGGGGTGCCGGACAGAACCCAACAGGTTGTCCGCACCAAGTTTGCTGGATTGGGGGACCGCGAGCAAACAGTCGTTGGCTTTGAAGAACAGCCCGAACTCGCCAACCCCGAAAGTGGGCCGGACTATGCCGAGTCCCACGAAATTTGACAAGCAGTGAATCATGCCGCCAACGGCCAAGGGCGAGATCGCTTCCCAGATCGCGGTTGGCAACGCTTACGTTGGACCGATATAGTCCCGCGAGTCATTCATCTCATTTTTTCAACTTTCTGAGTTTGCCAGATGTAGGGTGGGCTGTGCCCACCAATCCGCAACCCATTGTGGTGGGCACAGCCCACCCTACGGGAAGTCAGACAGTCGATTTTTTCCGTCGAGAATCAAACTCGGCTTTCCTGATCTCGAAAACACAAGGAACAGCACTGTGAGCGACAGCATTCATGACGAGTCGGAGGGATCGGGTTCGTCCTTCAAGATGGGGGCACTCGCCAACCCGAACGTGCTCATGATTTATCAGACGGGCGAGCTAACCGTTGTGGGATTTGGGGGGAAGGACGTTCCCGATGAAGTCTGCATCGCCGAGTATCGCCAGCAATTGCTCGATCTGATTGCCGAGCATGGCGTGAAAACGATGGCCTTCGATCTGAGCGGCGTGCAGCTCGTCCCCAGCGGGATGCTGGGCGTGCTCTCCACGATTGCCAAGCGGGTTGAGAAGGTCGAGATTTACAACCCCTCTGTGGATGTGCGCGAAGTCCTGCGCATCACCAAGCTCGAACGACTGTTCGACATCAAGGAAGTCCAAGTCTGACGACTGTTTCAGCAAACGATTGGCTTTGTTCGCTCGTACTCCGGGTCGCCGAAGTTGTAGATTGCTGCGGTGTGAGAGTTGGGTGGCGAATTGAGCCACAACTGTTGGCTTCCACTTTGTTGATGAACGAGTCTGACCGCGATGCCGTTTTCCAGCTTGAACAATTTCCAGAGCTTCCTGACGCGATCCAAGCTGGTCGAAGCGGGACAGTTGCAGGAATGCGTCTCTCGCATCCAAGCCAACGGTCCCAGCATCGACGCGTTGATTCGCGAGCTTGAGCAGCGGCATTACCTCACGCCGTACCAAGTCTCCAAGCTGAAGAAACGAGAGACGGACGGGTTGCGATTGGGACCGTACAAGCTGCTGTACCGAAACGCCTCCGGCAGCTTTGCCCGCGTCTTTCGCGGTGTCTCGGTCGAAGATGGCCAGATGATTGGGATCAAGGTGCTGCGGCAGCGTTGGGCCGAAGACCCGCGCACGGTGAACCTGTTCCGTCGCGAAGGGGAACTCGGCAAGCGACTCAAGCACAAGAACATCGTCCCGATCTACGAAGTCGGCAGCGAAGGTGGCCAGCATTACATCTCGATGGATTTCATCGAAGGGGGCAACTTCCGCGAGTTGCTGCGGAGCCGCCACAAGTTCTCGGTCGCCGAGGCCTCCCAGTACGCGCTCGACATCGCCGAGGGACTCGAATACGCCCTGAAGCTCGGGCTGACGCATCGCGATCTCAAGCTGACCAACGTACTGCTCAGCGCGCAGGGGGTGGCGAAGCTCGTCGATTTCGGGTTGGCGGGACAAGACGCGGGACTCTCCACGATGGAAGAGGAAGTCGATCGCGCGGTCGAGTACGCCACGTTGGAGCGCAGCACGAACGCGCCGGACAACGACCCCCGCAGTGACCTCTATTTTCTCGGCGCGATCTTCTACGAATTGCTGACGGGCGTCGCGCCCTACCCACCATCGAAGAGCCGTGAGGACCGCAAGCAGCCGAGTCGTTATCGCAACATCCGTCCGATCCGGCAGGTCGATCCTTCGATCCCACCCGCCGTCATGGCGATCATCAACCAGTTGCTCCAGATCAATCCCAACGAGCGCTATCAGTCGCCGACCGAGGTCATTCGCGACTTGCAGACAATTGTCGGAACGCGAACGGCAGCGAGTGTCTCGCGCGGTGAATCGGTACGCTCTGGTTCAGCTCTCTCCGAGCCTCCCGCCCCCGCCTCTGATATGGAATTGCCTGCCGAGTTGGTCAAAGGTGCGCAACCGACCGTACTCTGCGTCGAGAACCGCGCTCAGCAACAGGACTCACTGCGAGAATACTTCACCAAGCACGGTTATCGCGTGTTGCTCCTGCGCGATGTGCAGCGGGCCATGACGCGCATCACCTCCGATCCGCCACAGGGCCTCATCCTCATGGCCGAAGCGTTGGGCGACGGTGATGAAGCCTCCTTCGCCTACGAGAAGATCGCTGCCGCCTGTCGCAAGTCGGGCACTCCGATCGTCATGGTTCTGTCGAAGAAGCATCGGGACTTTAAGGACCGCTTCGCCGACACCTCATTGTCGCGCGTACTGACCGACAAACACGTCACGCTGCGTTCGATTCGCCAAGCTCTCGAAACGCTGCGATCAGACGGCAAGTAAGGCGAGCGCACATGAATCGTCAGTGCGGCGGGCGGGCCGGTGTCATGACGCGCGATGAATTGCGCGAGGTGGATCGTCGAGCCATCGAAGAGTTCGGTCTCCCCGGACTGGTTCTCATGGAGAACGCCGGTCGCAATGCCGCCGTGTTATTGCAGATCCTTGGCGTCCGAGGTCCGGTCATTGTCTGCTGCGGCAAGGGCAACAACGCGGGAGATGGGTTTGTCATCGCGCGGCATCTCGAAAATGCTGGCGTCGAGGTGCGCGTGTTGCTCGCGACTCCGGCGAGTGCGATTGGTGGAGATGCTGCGGTGGAATTGAACGTGCTGCGGCGAGCGGGGACACCCGTTGTGGACGCTCCGCCGGATATCGCGGCCGCGTGGCCTGACGAACTGGCGCGAGCCGATTGGATCGTTGATGCCCTGCTCGGCACGGGGTTCCAAGGAACCGTGCGCGCGCCGTTCCTCAGTGCGATTGCGGCCATCAACGCCGCTGGACGAAAAGTTCTCGCAATCGACCTCCCCTCGGGGCTGGACTGCGACACGGGCGAGGGCCTTCGCAACTGCGTCCGTGCCACGCACACGGCGACGTTCGTCGCGCGAAAGCCCTGCTTCGACGCGTCCGGTGCCACCGACATCACCGGCCCGGTTCATGTCCTCGACATCGGCGTTCCGCGTGCGCTTCTGCTCGAACTCACGACGCTTGTCGCATCCGCAACGTTGGCTTCTCCAGCGTGACGACGGTGTTGGCGGGGATGCTCTCGTAGACCGAGGCACCGGCTCCGATGACCGAGTTCTTGCCGATGGTCGTGGTGCCGCCGAGGACCGTCGCGTTGGCGTAGATCACGACGTTCTCTTCGATCGTCGGGTGACGTTTCGAGTTGCGGACCAGATTGCCCTGCTCGTCCTTGGCGAAGCTGAGTGCGCCGAGCGTCACGCCCTGATAGAGCTTCACGCCGCTGGCGATTTCGCACGTTGCCCCGATCACGACGCCGGTGCCGTGGTCGATGAAGAACGACGGGCCGATGGTCGCTCCCGGATGAATGTCGATCCCCGTTCGACTGTGTGCGCACTCGGACAGCATGCGCGGGATCAGCGGGACTTCGAGCCGAAACAGTTCGTGTGCGAGGCGATACACGGTGATCGCCTCCAGCCCCGGATAACAGAAGATGATTTCATCGAGATTCCCTGCCGCCGGGTCGCCATCGAACGCGGCCTGCACGTCGGTGGCCAGCGTCTTGCGCAGTCCGGGAATCGTTTGCAGGAACTCGATCGCCTTCTCTTGGCCGACCGCTTCAAAGTCGGGCTGGATCTCGCCGCACAGCAATTGGTTCTTGCGGCGATAGTCGTGACGCAAGGCACGAGCGATCTGCTGTGTGAGTCGGTCATGCAGGCCATCGATCAAATCGCCGACGTGATACGTGACGTTGCCGAAGTGCAGATTCTGCCGCTTGCGATAGCCGGGATAGAGAATCTCTTGCAGGTCGTTGGCGATCTCCGTGATCGCCTCGACGCTCGGCAGTGGGCAGTGTCCCAGATGATTGGTCGTTTCGATTTCCTGATACGTATCGACGATGCGATCCGTCAGTTCGGGAAGTCGATCTTTGAGTCGAATGTCAGTCGCCATCGAACGTTGCTTTCTGTGAGATCACCCGATGCGCCGCCCCCAGTCACACCAACCCGCAGCGTCAGCGAGGACGTGTTTTGCGGGCGTTCTCGCTGAGACCTCACGCGGCACAAAGGGAGAGGTTTCCGAGCGGGGTGGCGTCAGCCCCCCGGTTCTTTCAAAGCGGGCTTACGCCCAAGAACCGGGGGGCTTACGCCACCCCGCTCGGAAACCTCTCCCTTTGTGCCGCGTGAGGTATCAGCGAGGACGCCCGCAAAACACGTCCTCGCTTACGCTGCGTGTTAGTGTGGCTGGGGTCTCGCTTCGAGTGATTTCACAGAAGGCATGTTCGATGGCGACTGATATTCGACTCAAAGATCGACTTCCCGAACTGACGGATCGCATCGTCGATACGTATCAGGAAATCGAAACGACCAATCATCTGGGCCACTGCCCGCTGCCGAGCGTCGAGGCGATCATTCAGATCGCCAACGACCTGCAGGAGATTCTCTACCCCGGCTATCGCAAGCGGCAGAATCTGC
>JAYSQC010000364.1:0-6193 GCA_043721755.1 Schlesneria sp. | reverse complement strand
TTCCTCCTGAATCATCCGGGCCAATAGTGGCCTCCAGAATCGCCTCGGTCTCGGCTGGCTCAACGTCCGCGGTCGCGGTGCCGTCTTCCGAACCCTGCTTTTGATAAATCCCCAACGCCAGCCCCTCTTCGCCGTTTGAGTTCTGTCGGGAACGTCCGTACTCATCTTTCTGCCGCTCTCTTTCTGTCTCCCCGCTTCCGCCTTGCAGGCAGAAGGAGACAGAAAGAGAGCGGCAGAAAAATTGCAGAGCGAAGAGTTGGAACTGGACGGGGAAGTGTGCCGATCCTGCAAATCACGGTGTCGTTCTGAAAACAGTGCCACGCACACGACAGCCATTCTCGGACGTAGTCCATGCACAGCCCCTAAACCGCAAAACCACGGAATATCGAGAACGACAAACGGCTCTCGTCCGTCGAATTTGCCAGCGGTTGCGAAAGGGACTGCGCTGGAGGGATGTGGCGATGGGCGAGGACCGAAGAAATCTGGAGATTTTTGTGCATTCTCGACGGTCATGGACCCGGGCGGAGTCTATTGACTGTTGCGGCCTTCCTGTCGGCGGAGTTGGTCAGCCGGATTGGTTTCGGTTGCAGGCTGCTCGTGATTTGAGAGCAGGGCCCGATGTGATTCCGCGAGGCTTCGAAACTCGGGCCGCAGCAATGCACGGCGATCATAGTAGTCTGCCAGCAACTGCCGCGCTGGTTGATTTTTGGGTTCCCGATCTAGGGCTGTCAGCAGTCGGATGACGCCTTCATCGGGATCGGAGAACTCCAGCAGGAGAGCTCCGGATCTAACCAGCGATTTCATGTCTCCCGGTTGTCTATGCAGGACATCATTCAGCAAATGCAGTTCGCGATGGGCCTCCCGAGCCCGCTCGACGTATTCAAAGTGCGGCTTCGCGTCATCGATTTGGCCGGAGGCCTGCAGCGCCTGGGCCAGTAAATAATGTGTTTCATCGTCGTAGGAGGCGATGCGCAGGGCATCACCAAGCCGGCGGATTGCGGTGGCATAATCGCCCGTTTCCAATGCCAACCTTCCCAGTTCCCGCAGTACTTCGACATCGTTGGGGGATGTTTTGACTGCGCGTTCGAGCAGAGCTCGAACGCGAACATTGTCACCGGTAGCTTTTAGGCAAATGGCAAGCCCCACTTGGGCGCGACTCCCGAAATGAGGATCCTCGATGCAACGCTCAAAAAGGGGAATGGCTTCCGCCTGCCGATTCAGATTTTTGAGCACTGTTGCGAGTTCAAAGACGGGCTCGATATTCCGCAGTTCCAGTTCGCAGGCTCGACGAAAATCGGCTTCCGCCTTCACCAGACTGGATTCAAGCGAAAATAGGCGGCCACGCAAGAGGTAGGGGTAGGTACTCTGTGGGTAGTCGGCCAACCATACCTTCAGGATTTGCATCGCCTGTGGAATGCGTTGGGTTCGGCAATAACCCAGTGCAAATGCCTCACAAATCTCTTCACCGTCCCCGCCAGAGTCAGTCAGCATTTCTGCCAAATGCGGCTCAGCCTCGTGCATCTGCCCAGACTGAGCTTGTGCCAGCCACTGTTCGCGTTCGAGGTGCCTCGTGGGCTTCCCCAATGAATGTGCCCGCTGCAACGCCGCCGCAGCCAGTTCCATCTGTCCCTGTTTGCGGTAAGCCCGTGCACGAAGAAATGCCGTCTCGGCATCCTCTGCGGCGATGGTGGTTGCGACATCCAGCCAACGTAATGCCGATGTCGTGTTTCGCTGCTGCAACGACTGTCTCGCGAGAGCCTGAAACGGAGGCAACCACCACAACGCCCGAAACCACAGCAAGACTCCAAGAGTCGCGATTGTCAGGCCGACTCTGCGAAACCATCTTCGACGAAAACACCCGCGCGCGGCGCGTAGTTCAGGCTTCGATTGCGAAATCTCGGACCGATCGGACATCAGAGTTTACCTAGGCAACTTGGATTCGCGAGCCATCGTCCGCGTCCTGTGCCGCGGACGAAGTTCCAAACAAGACGTGTCCGACAAAAGTAGCAGGCACACTCCGTGTGCCGTCCGCGCTACCGTGATTCGCCGAGGAATTCGGTGAACGGCACATGGAATGTGCCTACGACTTTGACTTCTGTCGGACACGTCAAACAACTCTACTCCTGCGCCTGGATGGCCATCCACTGTGATTCGCAATCGGTCATGGCGGCTGAAAACGACCCAGATTGAAGAACGCGATGGCCTGCGGCATGGTGGTCTGCGCCGCTTCATAGAAGCAGCCCACGATGATGTCGAGGTCTTGGTCGTTGTCCAGATCTGTCACAGTCATGGCCACATAGACCGGGGCCGTCGCCGGGATTGCGTGTCGGTGGAATTGCCCGTCATCCGTGTGCTCCAACCAAATCAAAGCATCGAGACCACTGGCGTCTGTCTGAGCTGAAAGCAACAAATTTGGCACCATGGCAGAGGCCACGATGTCGAGGTCTCCGTCCCCATCAAGATCCGCCGGGAGTGCGCGATGGATCCCGGGCATCGTGGTCAGTAAGTGAGCCATGAATGGAAACCGCCCTTTGTTTTCCAGCCAAAGCAAGCCGTGATACGGCTTGAGTACAAACGAATCAAATGTGTCTCCGTTCGTGTACAAAACATCAATGTCTCCGTCGCGATCGAGATCGGTCAATTCAATTCCACTGGAGCCATACGACGGGTCGGGTGCGGCATAGATCACGGTTTTCTCGAACCCATGGCTCCGGTTGAGAAACGCAACGACTGTTTCATGCTCCTGGCTGATGACCGCGACAAAATCGCAACGGCCATCGCCATCGAGATCCGCGGTGGGGACATGAATTGTGCCTGACCGGCGGTCAATCAGTTCGCCGCGAAAGGTCTGCACGCCCGCCGCCGATCGTTCGTTCCAGAGGATGTGAATGCCCCCCGTGCGATGCCAGCCAAACTCTGCCACAACCAGGTCTTCATCGCCGTCATTGTCAAAGTCGGCGACCCGAACGTCGGCAACCCGACCTACGTTCTGAAGCAGTGTCTGCGGTACGGCCTGATTGTCGCGAGTGCCATCGGGCAACCAAATCAATCTCCCCCGATCATGATCTTCAGGAAGGAAGCTGCCGAGATCGCAAATCACGAGATCAGCGATTCCATTGCCGTTCAGGTCGCAGTCGCGTACCGCCGTGGGGTGACGGCATGGATGAACCAGTGGTCGCGCCGACGCTCCGGAAAACGAAGAGAACAGCACACTGCCCGATCGCATGTCGCTGATTCGCAATTGACCCGGCTCGTCGGGCGAACGCAGGCCATCGAGAAACGAAATGGCGGGGACTTCTTCCGCTCCCTGCCCCCTGATCACCAGAGGGTGCATCTCGAATCTGAGCGGGGATTGCCGCAGGGGACGAGATTCCTCGCGGAAGGAACCAAGGCGGGTTGGTGCTCGCTCACGAAAATAATCGACAACCTCTTGTTGAACCGGTGGTTTCAGGTCCGTCCTCCCCGACTTGTAATAAAAGTCGTAGCCGCGGCGAACCTCCTCGTACCACCGTTCTTTGGGAAAGCTGTCGGGGCGCGGAAACTGGTGGCAGTCACCGCAAAATGCCCGTACTTGCGGCTCCGTGGTCTTGGGGAGGCCGGACGATGCGACCGAAGAAATTGGAGCCTCTTTCTTTGCTCCACAACCAAACAATGTCAAGAGTACGGCCACCATTGTGAGAAGCGGCGGCATCACTGTTCGACATCGGGCAGAGAAGGATGAGGAACTCCACCGAACTGGCAAAGCGATCCGCTCGTGCGGCTGCCGTCGATGCCAACCCGGAACAAGCTGATCGAACATTCGAGCCTCGTTGAGAATACACCTAGCGACGGATCCAATCGCCAAATCGAAGTCCTGAATCTTTGATACCGAACCTGACGATGCAGACGAGCATCACGGAATCGCGTTCGGAGTGATTGGGCACACGACTTCACGGGAGTCTTGCAACCCGGCAACTGACATCAAAAAACTTGTCGTTCGATCACATGCAAGACCTGATTCATCGGTGTTGCAACAATCACTTGCCGGAGGCCGGAAGGCCAGCGAATTTCGATTTCCCGAACCTGAGTTGCTGAACCGAGTCCAAAAAACAATCGGCGAGTGCTGGTCGAGGCATAACTACCGCCACCCTTCCATTGTCGTACCTGTGAAGCCAAATCGGTCGTGACTCGAACACTCGCTCCAATCGCATCTCGCGAACTGATTGTGCCCACAAGATCAACAGCCAGCCAGCCCCCCTGAGACTTGGAATCGTTCTCCAACACCGTTACGGGAGAGTTCAAGTGTGACACCACCAAGTCCAAGTCTCCGTCTCCATCCAGATCGCTCGTGGCGGCTCCACGTCCCGCGTGAGGGGAGGACGTGTACTGTCCCGAATCCGGGGCGACGTTCCGAAATCTTCGCCCCTCGAGATTCTCAAACAGCAGTGAGGGTTGCTGGACGGGAGCATTCTCTGAATAGCGGACCACATGCCCATTCGCGACGAAGACATCTTCGTCGCCATCTCGATCAATGTCGAAACAGCAAGTTCCCCACCCGACGAACATTCCACCAATCGCCGTGACCCCGGTTTGCTGGCTCACATGGCGAAACAGGAGTCGTCCCGTGTTTTGATAGAGTGCACAGTTCTCGCGCTCGTAGTTCGAGACCCACAGATCGGGGAGACCGTCCAGGTTGTAGTCGAACAAATCCACTCCCATGCTGCCATCCGGAACTCCTCGATCACTCAGAGCGGTCCCGCTCAGCAAAGACACGTCGGAAAAACCACCCTTGCCGTTGTTCTCGTACAGATGATTCGCGACGGTATCGTTGGCCATGTAGGCATCGAGATCGCCGTCCAGATCGAGATCGCACAGGATGACACCCAAGCCCTTGCCATCCTCGCGCAAGCCGTACGAGTCAGTGCCGTCGCGAAAACCTCCGTCACCATTGCTGAGGTACAACACGGAACGTACCGGTTGGAAGTCTCGGGGCGGACAATATTCCCGCAGCTCAGGACGCGGTCCATTGCAGTACGGATGATTGTCGAATGACCAGTTCACATAGTGAGCCACGAACAGATCCAGTGATCCGTCGCCATTCAAATCACCCCACGCCGCGCTGCTGCTCCACTGTGTGTCACTCAACCCGGACATTGCTGTCGCTTCGGAAAAAGTTCCATCGCCTTGATTGCGCCACAACTGCAAGCCGCCGTAGCCAGTCACCAAAATGTCCGGGAATCCGTCGCCATCGTAGTCAGCGGAGCTCGCACCGTGGCTGTATTGACGAGGTTTGTTGAGCAGAGCCGGCTCGGTCACATCATCGAATCCCCAGCCTCCAAGATTCCTGGACAGGCCACCTGGCGCCCCACGAATTTCCCGCGCATCGCCGTACCCGCCACCCCCTGCAAAATACAAATCCTCCGACGAATCTCGGTCGAAATCCAGAACAGCCACGCCACCACCGAGCATCTCCAAAATGGCAACATGCCCCGCTTCTTCGCCATTGTGGTAAGTGAACTCGATGCCGGTCTGGGCGGTCTGATCGGTGAAGTGAAACGCCGACATCGTGCTCTGCTGTGGCGGAGTGTTGCTGGTCTCACGCAGGCCTGATGACGAGATGGTCGCTGGCTTCGGCACAGTTTGCGGTGGCGATTGCCGCTGGCAGCCAGTGATAGTCGCCGTCGTGGACACGAAGGCGATCATCAGCACGAGGGTGTCTTGAAGATTCATCAGCCCGCCAAAGCGAAAAAGGACTCATTTCAGATTGAATGCAAAGCCTGACGTGTCCGACAAAAGTCGCAGGCACACTCCGTGTGCCGTCCGCGAGACCGTGATTCGCCGAGGAATTCGGTGAACGGCACGGGGAATGTGCCTACGACTTTGACTTCTGTCGGACACGTCAAGCATGGATCAGCAAACAGGTTCCTAGTGCCGGAGTCAATCCCCTGGCGCAGAAACAACTTTGGGTGTTCGAGCGAATTCAACTTGTTGACTGGTCAACACACCACACCTGTTTGAGTGATTTTGTCGAAGGGGACTTCGCTCGGCGAGCGCGAACCGGCCAACAATTTGGTGAAGCGATCACAACACCGACGTGATCGACAAAAGTAGCAGGCACACTCCGTGTGCCGTCCGCGAGACCGTGATTCGCCGAGGAATTCGGTGAACGGCACAGGGAATGTGCCTACGACTTGGACTTCTGTCGGACACGTCA
>JAYSQC010000363.1:0-26428 GCA_043721755.1 Schlesneria sp. | reverse complement strand
TCTTGCCATCGTCCTCGCTCACGCTTCGGGTTAGTAAAGTAAGTGCCATTGGGCGTAAGCCCCCTGGTTCTTACAACGAAGGGCTTACGCCCAAGAACCAGGGGGCTTACGCCACCCCGCTCAGATGTCTCATTTTGTGCCGCGCGAGAGTTAAACGACGGGAGGACTTCGAGTCGCTCAACACACCGGTCGTGCCGGTTGCCGCTGTCGTTCATCGTCCAGCGGTTCGGCTTAACGTGCGGATCATTCCGTCACGTCGGCCTGTAACGCCTGTGACGCTTGGAGAAAGTCGGGCGTGTCGCACACGATGCCACCGTCGCGGAGGACGATGATGCGGCGCGCATTTTTGGCCACGTTTGGGTCGTGGGTCACGAGGATCACCGTGATGCCGGACGATTCGTTCAGTTCATGGAAGAGCCGAATCACTTCGCGACTGGTCTTGGAATCGAGGTTCCCGGTTGGCTCATCGCCCATCAGGATTGCCGGTTCATTGACCAGCGCCCGCGCGATGGCGACGCGCTGCTGTTGTCCGCCGGAGAGCTGGCTCGGGTGATGATCGAGTCGATCGCCGAGTCCAACCAGTTTGAGCTTCTCGGTCGCACGGCGATGCCGATCCGCCGCAGAAATGCCGTGTGTGTAGAGCAACGGTAGTTCGACGTTCTCATGCGCCGACGTTCTGGCGAGCAGATTGAAGTTCTGAAAGACGAAGCCGATCCGCTGGTTGCGGATGCGTGCCCGATCGTTCCCCGACATCGTGGCGATCTCTTCACCCGCCAGCTTGTAGCTGCCCGACGTGGGACGATCCAAACAGCCGAGCATGTTCATGAGCGTGCTCTTGCCCGATCCGGACGGCCCGATCAGCGCGACGAACTCACCCTGTTCGATGGTCAGATTGGCTCCTTTGAGGGCCTCGACCTTCACTTCTCCAAGATCATAGATCTTGTAGACATCGCGAATCTCAATCAGTGCCACGAAGGGTCTCCGAAACGGTTGAGACGCGCGGGGCTGGATTTAGCTGCCTGTTGAAAACCGTCGGGTAAGCGTCTCGCTGGCCCGTGATTGCCGTTGGAACACGGGCCAGCGAGACGCTTACCCTACGTTCTGAACGGGCAGATCAGAGAACCGAAAAAGCGAGAAACAAAAATCGGAAAGCGGCGTCGAGCCGCCGCACTCCACAGGGGTCACGCGATTCGGCGGACGGCCTCGACCAGCGCGCGGACTCGCGCGAGATCGACCGGATTCGAGACGCGGCCGTCGTGTTTGAGAGACGTGCCCACGATCAGGCCACCGGCTCCGTGAGCGATCAGATTGGGGATCGACTCCACTGACACACCACTACCGACGAAGACGGGAGTTTGAGCGGAAGCGCGCGCGGCGGCGACCAAAGTCTGTGTGTCGGTCGCGCTGCCGGTGGCGGCTCCCGAGACGATGATCCCGTCGGCATGACCGCGTTGAATCACGTCGGAAATCTCGACCTCCAGTGGGCGCACGGCCAGCGGGGCGGAGTGCTTCACGTCCACGTCGGCCAGGATGCGAATCGACTCGGCCTTCAGGTTGGCTCGTTCTCGTAGCAGGTCGTGCGCGATTCCTTGCAGCAGACCTTGATCGGTCACGCGGGCACCGCACAGCACGTTGACGCGGATGAACGATGCCCCGCTCGCCACGGCGACCGCCAGCGCGCTGAGTCCATCGTTGCGCAGCATGTTGATCCCGAGCGGCACGTCCGTCGCGCGACGGACTTCACACGCGAGAGCCGTCATCGCCGCCACCGTGATCGCGGGGACGCGACCGGGATAGAACGGAGTGTCGCCAAAGTTCTCGATCATCAGGCCGTCGATGCCCCCCTCGCACAGTGCCGCCGCATCGTGCAGAACGAACTGCCGCACGGCCTCCCAATCACCAGACCAGCGTGACGAACCGGGCAGCGGTGGCAGATGCAACATGCCGATCACGGGGACTCGGACTGAAGACCACTGCGGTAATAGAGGCATTGTTGGACTCCCGTGCGCGCGTTCATCTCGCGAAAAAAACGTACTCGTTTAACCGCGTGGGCAACGCCCCGCGCGTCGAGCGACGTTTAAGCTTTTCTCCACTTCGACGCGCGGGGCGTTGCCCACGCGGTTAAACGATGTGAGTGGGTTTGATCCAACCTTGATCGCATTAGTTTTTCGCTTGATGCAGTTGCAGGACGATGCCGTCGAGAAAATCGGCGAGGCGGTCGGCGGCGACGGCGGCTTGTTCGCGGAGTCGCCACATGTCCTTGATGCTCGACGGCCGTTTGAACAGCGAGCCGATCACCGCCCCGAATCGGACGGCACCAGTCTCACCGACCAAGCTGAGAACCTCGGGCGGAAGGTCGGCCGAGAGATCGTCGCTGATGGCACGAATGGCCATGCAGCGCGTCTTGGCTCGCTGGCAGACGGTCGCCACGGCGAAGCTCTCCATCTCGACGGCTAGTGAGCTGGTTTGTTCGGCGAGTTGCTTCTTCTCGGCGATCATGCGGACCATGTGATCGGCCGTCAGCAGTCGCCCGACGTGAAGACCGCGTGCCGGGTCGGAGTCCATTCCCACGTCGATGGTCAGTTCGTCGCCGCCGGTCGTGACGATGCGATTGGCGACGACGAGATCGCCGGTCTTCAACTCGGACTTGAGCGCACCAGCAAATCCCGTCGAGATGACCCACTTCGGCGAATGAGCATCGAGCAAGGCTTGAGTCGCTCGCGCCGCTCGTGACTGGCCCGGTCCCGACTCCACGACCGCGATGCGAATGCCGTCGTAGAGGCCGCCGCGAAATGTGAAGCTGCCGCCCGTGTATTTCTTCACGTGCTGGCAGCGGCTGAGGAACGCAGCCAACTCCAACGGAAGGGCACAGACGAGACCGATGTCGGCTCGCACGGCATCGACGGTCGCGACATCAGTCTGTGTCATGAGGGGTCTTTATTCCAGACGGGCGAACGGAATCGCGGGGTGTCGAGTTGCGTCGCTTGAAAGTAGCCTTCATCGCTCCGCGTGAAGTCAGCCGAACGCAAATCCGTGTTGGATTGGAAACATCATCGCTCCACCCCCATTCGGCTGACTTCACGCGGAGCGATGAAGGCTACTTTGGCTGCGGCTTCGCAGTGTCGTTTAATCGCGTGGGCAACGCCCCGCGCGTCGATGTGCGAAACAGGCCCCAACGTCACTCGACGCGCGGGGCGTTGTCCACGCGGTTAAACGAGTGTCGCGACCCTAGGTCACGCCTTCGCGTTCTCGGCTTCAAACTTCTGGAGGAACGCGATCAGCGCTTCGACGCCTGCTTCGGGGAAGGCGTTGTAGATGCTGGCTCGCATCCCGCCGACGCTGCGATGTCCCTTGAGTCCGTCGAAGCCGGCCTTCGTCGCCGCCGAGCAGAGCTTCGCGTCGAGATCAGCATCGCCGGTGACGAACGTGACGTTCATTTGTGAACGGCTATCGGCAGCGGCAGTCGGTTTGAAGAGCTTGCTCTGATCGAGGTACGTGTAGAGCTTGCCCGCCTTGCGACGGTTGGTCTCGCCGACTCCCGCCAGCCCGCCGTTGAACTTGATCCACTTGAGGACCAGCCCGACGAGATAGATCGCGAACGTCGGCGGCGTGTTGTACATCGACTCGTTCTTGGCGTGCGTCCGGTACTGGAGCATTGTCGGCAAGTCTTTGGCTCCGCGTTCGACGAGATCATCACGCAGGATGACGAGCGTCACACCGGACGGGCCGAGATTCTTCTGGGCACCGGCGTAGATCATCGCGTGCTTCGAGACATCGACCGGGCGTGAGAAGATGTCGCTGCTGGCATCGCAGATCAGATCGACGTTCGCGGGGACCGGCGGCAGGCCGGGCGAGGCCGAGACGCTCTGCCACTGCGTCCCGAAGATCGTGTTGTTCGAGGTGTAGTGCGCGTAGACCGGGTTCGCGCTGAATGAGCACTCGTGCGGGATGTACGAGAAGTTCTTGTCCTGACTCGAACAGGCCGTATGCGTCCCGCCGAACCGCACGGCTTCTTCGAGAGCCTTCTCAGACCAGACGCCGGTGACGAGGTAATCGGCCATCCGGTCCTTCGTCAGAAAGTTCATCGGGATTTGAAAGAATTGACTCGACGCGCCTCCTTGCAGGAACAGCACCTTATAGTTCGACGGGATGCCGCCGATCTCGCGACAGAGCGCTTCCGTCTCTTCGTACACCTTCAGGAACGCCTTGCCGCGATGCGAGTGTTCGAGAATCCCGATCCCCGAATTTCCGAGGGACAACAGGTTGTGCTTGGCCTCTTCCAACACCGATTCCGGCAGTACCGCAGGCCCTGCCGAGAAGTTCCAAATCCGCTGAGTCATCCGCATCATTTCCTTTGGCGGCAAAAGTGAGCCACCGCTCCACAACAACGAAATCGGCCGCACGATTCTGCGGCCGAAGCAACGGCGGTAGTATGTCCGCCGCGAGAGGAGTCCGTCAATCAGCGGGGTTGCTTCCGCATGATCGATACCTCGCACGGCCAAGATTGAGATGTTTTCGAGCGGGGCGGCGTAAGCCCCCCGGTTCTTCCAAAGAGGGCTTACGCCCCAAACCGGGGGGCTTACGCCGCCCCGCTCAGAGGCCGCATCACTGACCGCGCAAGGTATAACCGCGTGGCCAACGCCGCGCGCGTCGTAACGACGCCACCTCCTGCTCATCCCCGGTGACCTCGCAAGGACAGTCTTCATGCCCAACAACTACGACGCCATCCTGATCGTCTCCTTCGGTGGTCCCGAGCAGCGAGACGACGTGATCCCGTTCCTCGAAAACGTGCTGCGTGGCAAGCCGGTCCCGCGTGAACGGATGCTCGAAGTCGCCGAGCATTACTACCACTTCAACGGTGTCAGTCCGATCAACGGACAGGTGCGAGACTTCATCGCCGCCCTCCGACCGGAACTCGATCGCGCCGGGATCAACCTGCCGATCTATTGGGGCAACCGCAACTGGCATCCGCTGCTGACCGACACCGTGCGACAAATGGCAGCCGACGGAGTGCAGCGAGTCCTTGCCGTCTTTACCTCGGCCTACAGTTCCTATTCCGGCTGCCGTCAGTACCGTGAAAACGTCATCGCCGCGCGAGAGACCGTCGGAGCCGCCGCACCGACGATCGACAAGGTTCGCGTCTTCTACAATCACCCCGACTTCATCTCAGCCAACGTCGAACGCATCCGCTCCGCATTCGAGCAACTCCCCGAAGCCAGCCGGTCCGTCGCGCGAGTCGCCTTCACCGCACACAGCATCCCGCTCAGCATGGCCAACAATTGCAACTACGCCGTCCAACTGAATGAGACCTGCCGCCTGATCGCCGCCGCCTTGGATTTGCCAACAGAACGCTGGAGTCTTGTCTTCCAAAGTCGCAGTGGTCGTCCGGGCGATCCGTGGCTGGAACCGGATGTCGTCGATCACGTCCGCACCTTGCACGATCAGGGCGTGAGGTCGCTCGTCATCGCCCCGGTCGGCTTCCTGTCTGATCACATGGAAGTCTTGTTCGACTTGGATGAAGAGGCTCACGGAGCCTGTCAAGAACTCAGTATCGACATGGCCCGTGCGGCGACCGTCGGCACGCACCCACTTTTCATCAGCATGGTTCGAGAACTGATCCAAGAGCGTCTCGGAGCGACCTCAGCACGTCGAGCCATCGGCCAGTTCGGCCCCAGCCACGATGTCTGCCCGACCGACTGCTGCCTATACACGATCCCCACGCGCCCCGCCGCGACTCAGTGACGGGCGAACGACGAGGTCGCCGCATTAGCTGTTCAGTTGGCAACGCCAGTGACGAATTGACACTCTTTGCCCTATCCCTATAATCCGCCGCACTATTTGGCGGTTCACGGGCGATGGCTCTCATCGGTCGTGAGCCTGTGTGGCAGACACCAACGGGACAATACTCATGGCCGGCAAGGTGATGGAGTTCACGGACGCAAACTTTCAGACCGAAGTCCTCGGTTGCAAAGATCCGGTCTTGGTCGATTTTTGGGCTCCTTGGTGCGGTCCCTGCAAGTTGATTGCTCCGACGATTGAAGAGCTAGCCAATGACTATGCGGGCCGAGCCAAGGTTGGCAAAGTCAACACCGATGACAACCCCAGCATCCCGAGCGAGTACCGCATCAGCGGCATCCCGACCGTGATCTTGTTCAAGGGTGGCCGCGAAGTGCAGCGGTTCGTCGGGCTGACTCAGAAGCCCAAGCTGGCTCAGGCGCTCGATGGCTTGGCTTAGAGGTCTATGAGTGGCCGGGATTGGCGATTAACGCTTCCCCGCCACACCAACCCGAAGCGTAAGCGAGGACGATGGCGACCAGCCATCCTCGCTCACGCTTCGGGTTGGTGTCGTCAACTCCGTTTCTGATTTCGCTCGTTCTGCTGAGACCGTTTTCGATGCGCAAGGATCGCGCGTCGTGAGGGGAAGGGATTCCCGTTATGGACGAACGTAAGCTTGATGCCGCTGCTCCGCCGCGATCGCATCAGTTCGTGGAGCCAGCCGCTCAGGACTCGAAGTTCCTGACTGTGGGCCATGCTGACATCCGGATTGATGGCCCGCACGCGACAGCCTCGGCGCGTCCCGTCGAAGTGATGTCCGGCACTGCGGCAATCACTCCAAGCCCCGCATCTCCGTTGTCGCCACCTGCTTTTCGCGCGACTCCCCCCGGTGCCCGTTCGACCTCAACGGTGCTGGCCGACGCGGGGCTGTTGTTGCAGCAGATGCTCACTCAACAGACGGAGCTTGCCGATCGAGAAGCGTCGCTCGAACAGCGACTGCTGGAGCTGGAAGACGAGCAGCAGCGTGCCCTCACGCTCCGGATGCACCAGTCGGCGGAGTTGGAACAAAGTCGGCAGCGGATCGCGTCCGCCGAGGCCGCGCTAAGCGAGCAGATGCTCGCGACCGAGACGTTGCAGCGGCAGACCGAAGCGGATCAGTTGGCTCTCGAACGAGAACGGGTCGATCTCGAACGCCGTCGCGCGGCCGTGCGCGAAGACGTGTTGGTCGAACTTCGGCTCGAGCGTCAGGCGATCGATGCTGATCGACTCGAACTGTCCAGCGCGCACGAGCGGGTTCGTTCGCTCAACGAGTCCCTCAACGAGTCCCTCGAAGAGCAACTTCGTTCGGCGACCGCACAGGCTGAGCAACTGATTCAGTCCGAGCGGGAACGACTCTGGCAAACCCTGATCGCCGAGTGGGAAGCACGGCGGAGTCAGTTCCAACTTGAGTACGACCAGTGGCACGCGACCTCGCAGGCCGAGAAGTTGGAGATCGAGCGGGAGAAGGCGTTCTACGAAGCCGCCGTGCGCGAGACGGAATCGAACTTCGCCACGACGCGCGATGCTCAAGCCGCAGAGCTCCAAGCCACGCGCGAACGGCATCTGTCGTTGATCGAGTCCGAGCGGCAGGAGCAGACGGAATCACTCGCCGCTGATCGCCGCCTGCATCTGGAAACATTGAGCCACGAGCAGCACGAGTGGCAGCAGCGGCGCACCGTCTTCGAGGCGGAGATGCTCGCCGTGCGCGAACGCGAGCAGTCGGCGTTGACGGCCCAGCGCGACGAATGGACCGTCACATACACCGCGCAAAGAACCGAACTTCAAAGCGAACGAGCTGTCCTAGAAAGCCGCATCCGGTTCCAGCAGGAGCATCTCGAAAAGCTGCGTGAGGATCTTGAGCGAGCCCAGAACGAACACCGCCACCGGCGACAGGTCGAATGCCAGCATCTCGAAGATTTGGCACAGACTCAGTGGCGAAGAATGCGTCAGATCGACCTCTACCGAGTCTCCCTCGAAGAGCGTGAAAAGTCCCTCGACCGCGAACGCGATGTGCTTTCCAAATCACGCCGCGCACTCTCCAGCACGAGCGATCTCGACCGCATTGGTTTACACGCGGAGCGCGAGGCTTGGAACAGCGAGCGGCAGATTCAACTGGCCGAACAGCGCAGGCAACAGGAACTGATGACCTCGCTGTCAGAGAACCTCGAAAGCCGACGCATCCGCCTCGACCGTCTGCGTGCGGAACTCGAAGACACGCACCGTTCGACATTAGAGATGCGACTGGCGGTCGAAGAAACGTGGGTCGATCTCACGCAGTCGGTCGGTCAGGAAGAGTCGCGTCAGCGAGTCGAACAGGTGCGAAACGCCCTCGTCGGTTACTACCGCCAGCTTCACGAAGGGCTGGTCGAACAGCGTCGCGAACACCTCGAAGCTCAAACCAAGTTCGAGCGTCTGCGTACCGAGTTCCTCGACGAACGCCAGAAGCTGATGGACTGGATCGCCGCCCGCGACAGCGAACTGCAAATCGCCGAAGAACGCTTGAAGATCGCTTCAACAGATTCCTCCACCCGCGACGCCGCTTGGCAAGCCGAGCGAGATCGCTGGCTGATGGAAAAGGCGGAAGCCGAACAGGTGATTCGCAAACTGCTGGGTGAACTCGGCGACAGACATCGTGACGCGCCGCTCGACCCGATCGCGTGGACAACGAATGCGATGAAATTGGGACGCGAGGACGCCGCTCGGTGAGGCAAGCATCCCTAGGAGGCCGTCCTCGTAACTGAGGCAGGCGGGTTTGGGTTGGTTTTTCGGTGAAGCGACTGCGGGGTCGGTTTCGGCCGCAGGCCGATTAGGCCGGGGCGGCTCGCCAGAGCTTGAGGAGGTTGTGGGTCAGGCCAACGAGTTGCCATTCGGCTTTCCTCTGGGCGATGCCCCGCAGGGCGAATGGGCGGAAACCGCCGGCGTGTTTGATCTGACCGAACACTGGCTGACCGAACACTGGCTCGACTGGTCCTTTTCGTTTCTGGTGGAGGTCGCGCCCGGTTTTCGTCCGCAGCGTACGGGCCAGACGCGGCTGCGGGGTGAGCGACTGCGGGATGCGACCGCGCGGCACCGGCGGTCGTTCGGCGTGGTGTTTCAGTCGCTGCGTGGCGCTGTACGGGGTCAGGTTGTGGGAGCGAACGGCTGGCGTGTGGTCGTCGCTGGAGTCGCCCGCATCGGCCACGAAATCTTTCGGATGTTGAGTGATCTCGGCCGCCGCGGAGTTCGCTTCCAGCCGGTCGAGCAGCGGGGCGACTTGTCGGACCGCGTTGGCTTGCGGCGTGACCTCGGCGGCGAGGAGGAGCTGTGATTCATCGACCAGAGCTTGGGCATTGCCACATTGATCCCAGCCTTTGTTCGAGGCCTGCCTGATCTTCGAGTCGGGATCGGTGAAGTGGCGTTGAGCCTTCGGTTCCGGCGGCACGTCATCGAGGTGGATCGACTGCGGTTCCTGCCCCTCGGCGGCGGCCTTTGCGCGCGCCTCCGCTTCCAACGCCGCCTGAGCTGCGCGAATCTTCTTCAGGCGCGACTCGCGTCGTTGCAACTCGTCGGGCCATTCATCGCCGCGACGGTTCGCTCTGTGTTGAGCAGCGTCCGCCTGAGCCTCCGACTCCGCCTGAGCCAGCAGTTCGCGAATCTCCGGCGGCAACCGAGCCTCCTCGGTCTGCATCCGGCCGTAACTCAGCGCGCGGTTTGAAACCAAACCGTGCCGCGACGCGATTTCCGAAAACGCCTTGATCTGCGTCCCGTCGAGTGCCAGTCGTCCCAACTTCAGCAGCCCCGACGCCGACGCCAGCCGCAACACCTCGACAAACAACTTCTCAAACGTGACGACGTGACGACGTGACGACGGCGGAATTCGCTGATTGTGTGAAACTCGGGCGTGTCCTCCCCCACGATCACGCGACACGCCAAGTCCTGCTCGCACCGAGCCATGATCTTCCGCGACGAACGCGTCCCCGTCGCAGAGCTGAAGATCAGCAGTGTCAGCATCCTCCGTGGATCAGTGTTGTCTCAAACAGCCGGGCGGGGTGCCACGCAGTTCACGCTCGTAGTACGACGTGATCGCACTGATGTCGAGCTCCCGCACGGCATCCCTCAAGAAGTCAACCAGATGCCCTTCCGGCAACCCGCCCTGCGACGAAGGCGGCAACAACCACGCCTGATCCGGCCGCCAAGCCCGATACGTCTTCTCGCTCACAACCAACCTCCCTGCCAACCACCGGCACTCGCAACTTCCCAAAATCGAGCGGCTCTATAGCAGCCTCTGTCGCCGATTACCAAGACAGGCTCCTGGCCTGATGTGTCTCGCAGGATTACATGAGCGGCCTGACACGCATGGAAACATGAAGAGCCGGCACACGCACCGTTTTGAACCCCGTTTGGCCGCACATAACCCTTCGTGGCCTGAGGTTGTTTAGAAACAGCCCGTTTTGTGGTTGCAATCGAGGCACCTTGCCCGACAAGCCATTTTCGCTAATCCTGCCTCAGCATCATCGTCTGCCACAGGCTGGGGTCGGAGGCGTAGGGGAATTCGCTGGTGACGGCGAGTGTTTGCTCGCCGAATTGACTGTCACGGACGACAAAATGAAAACCGAGGTTTGAATGCGACGACGGCTCGAAGCCGAACAAGACCTCTTTCGGTAACCACGCATCGAGCCAATAGCCCTCATTTCGGACGTTGGACTGCAGTTCGACGAGCGAGGCTTCCGGCAATGTCGCCTCGTCCCTCGCTCTTGCCATCGGAACAGCAATGGCAATCGGTTTGTCGCCACCGGGACCTCCTCCTGCAGGAAGCAGGCTAAATTGTTGACAAAACTTCGTGGCGCGATGGACCGTCTGAGTATTTCGCGTGTCGAGCCACACGTGCAACCCGTCGGATGTTGTCGGCTGCTCGACAAGACACTTTGGAGGACGAGAACGGTCTAAGACCTCAATGCTCAGCCCAATTCCATCGTCTGACCAAGCCATTCGGACATCCGCAAAGCTGGCAGAGTTGTCGAGTTCGCCCAACGAGGGGATCCGAAAATCGTCGGACAGTCCAAGTAGTCGCCCTGCGTGATGCAGCCGATGTTCGAGCCGCCGAACAGAGAACGACCACCGAAACAGGAATCGGGGCGGGACCAGTTGACTCACGAAAATCTCCTTCACGGCGTCGAGGTTGACGCAGGTGTGTCACTGTAATGTTGAATGTCATGGCCCTCGACCATGCTACTTGTGCCGTCATCACCAGCGGCCTCGAGGCTGATCCGCTCGCAGCTCCGGTAGGGATTGACGCTGTACCGGAACGGCATGTCGGGGCTGTCATTTTCGCTGACGATACTCTGCGACGCATCGTCCAGAAACTCGGTGGGCACCCGCCGCAACTCCGCGAGGAATTCGGGATCGTTCTCAAAATCCGCGTAGTCGGGAACGGCGTGAGCCTTCAAAAACCGATTCGGCGGCTCAATCGCAGAGCCTCGCCCGTGAGGGGCAGGACGCGGATCACTCGTGTTGAGAGAGCTTGTCATTGTCATCCGACTCCGTTCGATCAGTCTTTGTAGGGTGCGTGGAGTCCTCGGAACGCACCAAACAAGGCAACCCGGACAGGAATGGTGTGCATTACTGCGTCTCAGATAAGTGATGCGAAACGGTCACCGTTCCGTTTGATCACTCCCCGGTCGAGCAGCGCTGCGACGAGATCACCTTGGTACTTTCTTCCGATGTCATCAGCATTGAATTTGGTGCCCAGAAATGATGCCACACCACATATGGAATCAATCCACCCCATCATTTTAGCTCCTGTGCCATACCTTTGCGGGTAAATACTCTTTGCGAACTCGATGTCCAGAATGCAAGCAATTCTTGGAGACAAGGCTTCAAGCTCCGGCAACCAGTGAATGATCCCCCGAAATAGTGGAATCCACCATCGTTCAAGGTATGCTTCTTCATAATGCACGTTACGATTGCGGACCGCACTCGCTTCCAGCAGCCCAACCGTAAACCAGAGCTCTGATAATCCTAAAAGATTCAATTGCAGGAATTGTTCCAAGCGATCCACTTGATTACGGATTTCAACATGTGGACAGTACATCCGCCAGAGTTCACAAGAGCCAGCGTAAGTTCGGCCTTCCGCGATCATCATGTCGGATGCATCATCTAATACATTTCGGCGCGGTTGTATCTCTAGCGACTCTGCCCAACTCCCGCTGTCAAGAACATGGGAAACGATTCGCTTCCACTTTCCGCCGGTCGAACGCTTGTTGCCAAACAGAGATGTTGGGAACATCCAGCAGTCATGAGTTCGGTCGTATGGCATTCTGCCTGCCTTCGTATGTTGCTCGTGCGTTGAATTGGAATAGGAGCATTTGGGGTCAGGCACCCCCGGCTGCTTCGGGCGAGACTCAACATGGCCCGTTCTGAGGACTCTACACACCTTACAAGACTATATGGCTTCATTACTCGACCTTCGGCGTCTTCGTGTGCCAGTCGGTGCGTTGTTGGTAGGCCCTCGCGGCGGCGAGGATGGTGTTTTCATTGTAGGCTCGGCCGGTGAATTCGAGGCCGGTGGGAAGGCCCCGCGCGCCGAAGCCGTTGGGGACCGTGATGCCGGGCAGGCCGATGGCGTTCGAGGCGCCGCTGAGTTCGGTACTTGTGAAGCCCTGGGACCACTCGGCGAACTTCTGGGTGATGGGGCCGGATTCGGTGTTCAGCGTCGGCGTGACAATCGCGTCGAAGCGACTCAGCAGATCATCCATCGCCCGCGCAATCTTGCCTCGAATGCGCAGGGCGTTGATGTAGTCCTTCGCCGGAATGACGAGGTTCGAGAACCCGCCGAAGCGGTCTTCGGGAGCAGTCAACTCCCACACGTCGCCGCTGGTCATGAAGCCCTCGAACGCCGCTCCCATCTCGCACGAGACGATTGTGGACGCGACCGTGCCGTAGGGAAACTCGGGCAGCTTGATCGCCTCGAACGAGCCGATCTGCTTGAGGACTTCGAGCGACGCTTCATAGTTCGCACGGACCTCCGGGGCGAGCCGGGCGAAGTCCACGTCGAGCGTCGCGAACTTGAAGCGGCGTTGTTCGGCGACTTGGTTTGGCTGGGCCTTTGGCTTTGTCCCCTCTCCTCCGTCTTCGGGGGAGAGGGTTAGGGTGAGGGGGTGCTTTTCTTTTTGTTCCTGAGAGCTTGCTTGTGTCTGAGTCTTTGCGGGTTTCTCACCGCTCGAAGCCCCCCTCACCCCCAGCCCCTCTCCCCCGAAGACGGGGGCGAGGGGAGCAAGAGCGTCCCCGCGCCGAACAGCAAGATCGTACTTCCACTCACTCGCGATGCTCGATGGATCGAGCGGATCAGGCCCTGCGATGGCATCGAGCACCAACCCGCAGTCGTCGGCCGTCCGGCACATCGGGCCGAGCTTGTCCATCGTCCAACTGAGGGCCATCGCGCCATGACGGCTGACGCGGCCGTAGGTCGGTCTCAACCCGGCGATCCCGTTGTAGCCGGCGGGAGTCATGATCGACCCCCACGTTTCCGAACCGATGGCGAAGGGAACCAGCCCCGCGCCGACCGCCGATCCCGGTCCCGAGGACGATCCGCCCGACCAGCACGTCTTGTCCCACGCACACAGGCCGGGGCCGGTGAAGCTGGCATCGGCCTGCTTGTAGCCAAAGCCTCCCGCCAGTTCGACCATCGCCAGCTTGGCACACAGGACGGCACCGGCCTCGCGCAGTCTTACGACGACGGTCGCGTCCTCGTCGAGCATCTGATCCTTCAACGGCGCGGCTCCCCACGAGGTCGGAATGCCCTTCGTCGCGAGCAGGTCTTTCACGCCGAACGGAATGCCGTGTAGAGGCCCTCGATCTTTCCCCGCCTTCAGTTCCTCATCGGCCTGTTTTGCTTGAGCCAGCGCGACATTGCGAGTCACTCGCACGACGGCGTTATAGACGGGACCGAATTTGTCGAGGCGATTCAAAAAGAACTCGGCCAATTGGACCGCGGTCACTTCCTGCGCGCGCAACTTCGCGCCGAGTTCGCGGACCGTGGCAAAGGCAAGCGAGTCGTTCATTTTGCCTCCTGACGCTTGTTCTCTGGGACTTCGTTCTTCCGGTATGCAGCAAACACGAACGCCGGTTCGTCCGAGTTTTTGAGAGGGAACTCGCTGAGTTGTTTCCCGCGCGCGACATCGCCTCGGATGTCGCGGAAGATCCCTGGCAGAGACGCCTCATCGAAGTGGTCGCTCGGGTGACGACGGGTCAGATAGGTGAGCAGCACCACCTCCGCTGGGGGCAACTCAGCCACGGCCGCTGCTTCTCGGCGGGCTGATCTTCGGCTGCGCTGACTGCGGCGAGAGGCGTCATCGCGGCGGTGAGAGCACTCGCTCCCACAGCCAACTGCGTCGCGAAGTGTCGGCGGTCGATGAGGTCGGGTGACAGCATGTCGGACTCCTGAGTGGTAACCCGGTGTGAGTGGCGTGCGCGAGTGTACCGCTCACTCTGAATCCATTGCAGGGTGGCAGCCCTGTCTCGAAGCGACGGGCTTCCGGTCGCTGAGTACCGAAGCTACCTTGGCGGAGTCCGTCGTGTCGTGATTCGACGGCGCTGATCCCATTTCAAGAGCCTGACCGTTCAAGAACCTGACCGTGACGCAATCTACACGCTGGCGATGGCCCTTGTGGCTGCAAATCTTGATGCCCGTCAGCAGCCTCACGGTGGCGGCGGTCGTCGTGAACGCGCTGTTTGCGGTGGCATGGACTTCACAGCGGCACGAGCAGGAGGCGCGGAAACGAATCGAGCAGATGTCGGCGGTGTTGTCCGAGACGAGTTTCCCGCGATCCATCGCCGTGCTGGAAAAGCTGCACCAACTGACGAACTCACACTTCGCCGTGGTCGGAGGCGCGGCGGGGGCGACACCCGTGACGACGCTCGCGGGAGTCGAGCCTGCCGAGTTGACGGCACTCGTGAAGGGATCGACTGGCAACGCGACCACGGCTCCACGCCGAGTCATGCTGGGCGGACAGACCTACCTGATGCGGATCGCGAAGTCGGAGCGACTGGCTTCGGCTGAGACTCTCGTCGTGCTGTTGCCCGAGCAGGATCTGGCGCGCGAACGCTGGCAGGCGGTGGTCCCGACGTTGCTGGTCGGAGCGGTCTCCTTGCTGCTCCTCGTACCGCTCACACTTTTGGTGGCTCGTCGATTCGGGAGACGGATCGCCCGCGTCCAGCAAAAGGTGGCTGGCATCGCTCTCTCAAATGAGGAGCCGATTCAAGAAGACTGGCACTACGAAGACGAGATTCACGACCTGGTCAACAGCGTGAACGATCTCGGCTCGCGCCTGCGAGACCTGCAATCCCAGCTCGTGCAGACCGAGCGGGCACGATTGCTGGGCCAGTTCGCGGGCGGGATGGCTCACACGATTCGGAACTCGATCGCCGGAGCGCGGCTGGCCGTGCAACTGCATGTGCGGCGTTGCCGCTCGACAACGGGGGACGAGAGTTTGCAGGTCGCTCTGCGCCAGTTGACACTGACCGAACAACAGCTTCGCGGGATGCTGGCCTTGGGACGGCCGAACGACAAGCACCGCGTCGAGGTCAACGTGAATGAGGCCACCGGCGAAGTGTTGAGTCTGCTCGGTCCGATGGCCGAACATGCGCGGGTGACTTTGACGAGCCAACCTGCCGAGACCGCCGTCTCTGTGCTGGCAGACCCCGAGACGCTGCGCGCGGCGCTGCTCAATCTGATCCTCAACGCGATCGAAGCGGCCGGGGCCGACGGTCGCGTTTGCGTGAGTGTCGCATCGTCGGGGGACGCGATCATCTGGTCGATCGAAGACACCGGCCTCGGCCCAGCGCTCGAACTGGCCGCTCAATTGGGGCAGCCGTTCGTCACCGGCAAACCCGATGGAGTGGGTCTGGGTCTGGCACTGGTACGTCAGGTCGCCGAAGACGGCGGCGGTCGGCTACGATGGTTTCGGCGGGACGATCAGACTTGTTTCGAGTTCACACTGCCGAGGGTAGGGTCATCGGGTTGAATTGGGGTCGGGCCTGCTTCGTTTAACTGCGTGGGCAACGCCCCGCGCGTCGAGCTATGTTGGAGCCTGTTTCTACATCGACGCGCGGGGCGTTGCCCACGCGGTTAAACGAAGCAAATGTCTCACTTGCCGCTGCCGAGGAACACCGCGTCATGAGTCGCATTCTGGTGATCGACGATGAACCGGCGATCGGGTGGAGCTTTCGCGAGTTCCTGACCGACGCGGGGCATGACGTGCAACTGGCCAGTTCGGGGCGCGAGGCCCTGAGCCTGTGGACGAAGCAATCGCCCGAGGTTGTCGTTCTCGATGTGCGTCTGCCGGACATCGACGGCCTGACGATCCTGGAACAGTTTCGGCAGAGCGACGCTGCGATTCCGGTCATCGTGATGACGGCCTTCGGAGACCTGCCAACCGCCGTCCGCGCCGTCGAGCTGGGCGCGTTCGAGTACATGACCAAGCCCTTCGATCTGGATCATGCAGCCAGCGTCGTGGCTCGTGCGCTGGAGAGTCGATCTGTCACGCGGCCGATCGCGACAACGGTGGCCGAAGTCGGCGAGGCTCAACTGTTGGGAACCTCGCCCCCGATGCAGCAGGTCTACAAACAGATTGCTCTCGCCGTGACCTCCGACTCGCCCGTCTTGATCGTCGGCGAAACCGGGGTCGGCAAGGAACTGGTGGCCACTGCGATTCATCGACATGGCCGACGCAAGCAAGGTCCGTTCGTTCCCGTTTGCCTAGCCGCTCTGAATCCGTCGGTGTTGGAGAGCGAACTGTTCGGCCATGCGCGGGGAGCCTTCACCGGCGCGGCCGACGAACGAGCGGGACTGATCGAACAGGCGGAAGGCGGGACGCTGTTCCTCGACGAGATCGGTGACACGCCGATGACCATGCAGGTCAAGCTGCTGCGGTTTCTGGAGTCGCGGCAGTACAGCCGCGTCGGCTCAAATCAGACGAGGACGGCCGATGTGCGAATCGTCGCGGCGACCCATCGACGGTTGAGCGAACTAATCCGCTCGGGCGAGTTCCGGGAAGACCTGTTCTACCGGCTGCGCGGTATCGAGATCGAGCTGCCGGCGTTGCGCGACCGCTTGTCCGACATGGCTCTGCTCACACAAGCCTTTTGGAAGCAAGCCTGCCCCGAACGAGCTGCTCACGATCTGAGCGACGAGTTCCTCGCCGCGCTGACATCGCGCCGCTGGCCGGGCAACGTGCGCGAGTTGCGTTCGGCCGTCTCGCAAGCCGCACTGCTCGCGCGCGGAGGCCCCTTGCGAGCGCAGCACCTGCCGCCCGAAGTCGATTCCAATCAACCGTCGCCTCACGCCGCCAACTTGCAGGCCGCGATTGAAACCTGGGTCAGCGAACGGCTGGCAAACGGATCGGCCTCCAGCTCCGAGGGGACTCTGTATCGCGACTTTCTGGCCGCCGTTGAGCCTGCACTTTTGAAAGCGGTCCTCGCCGCCTGCGACTCGAATCGAGCCGCCGCGCAGTGTCTCGGCCTGGATCGAACGACGCTCCGCACACGCCTCCGCTCGTATGGCCTCGACGGGACGGATGCGGAGCCTTGAACGAAGGAACGGGGCCGCAATCACTTCCCGAGTTCCCTGCTTGTTCCCTCCCCTCGGCGGGGAGGGTTAGGGAGGGGGGACGAGTGGTGAATCAACTCGACAATTCCTCCCCCCTCCCCGGCCCTCCCCGCCGAGGGGAGGGAGGAAAACCGGGCAGATCGGGAAGTGATCGCGGCCCCGTTCCTAAACGAAGCGGCCCATTCGCCCCCTGCCCTGCTGGCGAATACTTCCCCCTCGCGGCGATTTCTTCGCCATGCCGCGCGGTCCGCTTGCCGCCAGCCGAGCCGACTCAGGAACGGGAGCGCAATCACTTCCCGAGGTTCCTGCTTGTTCCCTCCCCTCGGCGGGGAGGGTTAGGGAGGGGGGCGAGTGGCACGGCTCCGTCCAGCTTGAAGTTGCACAAAATGTAGGGTGGGACCAGCGGCGTTTCGCCGCGCCGGCCCACCATCAATTCTCGATGTTTTCTCATGCTGGGCTGGCGCTCGAAGCGAGCTGGTCCCACCCTACATTGAAATTGGCAAGAGCCGTGGGGCGAGTGGTGAATCAACTCGACAATCCTCCCCCCTCCCCGGCCCTCCCCGCCGAGGGGAGGGAGGAAAACCGGGCAGATCGGGAAGTGATCGCGGCCCCGTTCCTCAGTGAGAGACGCCCCGAACAGCGGGCGGGCATCGCATTTGCCTTGGCAACCTGACGCCGCGTGAGTTTCATCCCGCCTGTCACGTTACAAAGGTTGCCGAATGTCGCCCCCCCTACCGAAGCCGCGTCGATCTGGTTTCACGTTGATCGAGTTACTCGTGGTCATCGCCATCATCGCCATCTTGATCGCCCTGCTCCTCCCTGCCGTGCAGCAGGCGCGCGAGGCGGCGCGGCGGACTCAGTGCAAGAATCATCTCAAGCAGCTTGGCCTGGCCCTCCACAACTATGCGTCGGACACCGGTGTCCTGCCGCCGAGTGCCGCCGTCAGTTTGAGTGTCACAGCAACGGGCAACAACGGTTCGTGGTCGATTCACGGCCGACTGCTCCCGTTTCTCGACCAAGCCAACGTCTACAACGGCGTCGATCTGTCGATCGCGTGGGACAACCAGTTGAGCATCAGTGGGAAGAAGGTGCCGATCTTCTCGTGCCCCAGCGATCCCAAAAGTGACACCGTCCGCGACCCAGGCGGGGGCAGGGCCAAGCTGTACCCGACCACGTACGGCTTCAACTTTGGAACGTGGTTCGTGTTCAATCCGACGAACGGCCTTGGAGGCGACGGAGCGTTCTATCCCAACTCCAACATCACTCTCAGCGCGTTCATCGATGGAACGAGCAACACGATGCTCGCGTCCGAAGTCAAGGCGTGGACGCCCTATCACCGCAACGTTGGGGGTGTCGCAACCGTTCCCAGTAGCGGCATCGTCGTGAGCGGATACATGACGGCTCCGTCAGCCGATGCCAAGGACACTGGTCACACCGAATGGCCCGACGGTCGCGTCCATCATCAAGGTTTCACGACGGCCCTGAGTCCCAACACCAAGGTCACATGCGTCGTCAGCGGAAAAACGTACACCGAGTGCGACTACAACAGTTGGCAGGAGGGCAAGAACGGCAGCGCGGGCGTTCCCACTTACGCCGCCATCACGGCCCGCAGTCACCACACGGGAATTGTCCATGCCGCAATGCTGGATGGTTCAGTGAAGTCGATCAGCGAGAACATTGATCTCACCGTGTGGCGTGCTCTGGGAACACGCGCTGGAGGCGAAGTGGTGGGCGAGTTCTGACGTGAGGACTCACCGCCAACGTCAGGCGATTTGAAACGCACGACGACGGTTCACGTTCGAGCGGAGACAACGAAGACACGCCTTCGCCCGGATCCCAAGACCCGGACGAAGGCGTTGTCGCATTCGACGTTGAGATTCCGCCAATCACATCACTCGTGCCGCATCGCGCTGTTGCCGGTGAGCGTCTTGCCCGCGAGGTATTTTCCGGGGATCAATGCCACCTTGTTGAACGGCAGCGCGACCTGCACCGCAATCAAGTCGCGGGGCGACGTGTTGGCCAACACGTTGGCGGGGTTCGGATTGCCCGGTGCGGGAGTCACCGTGATCGTGATGGCGATGTCCGATGTGCTTAAGCTGGAACTGATGGCTCCCTGCAAAAACGTCTGCACGGCTGTTTGCACTTCCGCGTTGGTCGAGCCATCCAAAACCGCCATGCGTGCCCCTTCGCGCGCCGCATTGGTCACGAGGTTCGAGACCATCATCGCTCGGCCGAACTCGATGATCCCCATGATCAGCATGAGAAATATGGGCAGCACGAGGGCCATCTCGACCATCGCGGCACCTCGACGAGCATCCTTCTTCTTCAATGGAATCAGCTTCATGGCGCATCGCCTCCCTGTTTGGTTCGGTGTCGTGCCGAACGACTCTTGCAAACGTAGCTCGCAGTTTTGAATGGGCACACGCGGGAGAAACGTCACCATCAGCGGGGGATTCGCGGTGCTAACGCACTCCGGGGAGAACGAACTCCGCCTCGAATGCATCTCCAGTCGTACAGTTCCAACCTAGGTCAGAGTTCGGGAAAGTCAAAACGCGGCGAGCAGAATGTGCCAGATTCTTGAAGTTGGGTGTGGGTTCAATGGTTGGTTGCGGGCACAGGCAGTGGCGTGATACCGTCCGACGCGATCACACGAGCGACTTTGTATACTTCACGCGACCGAAACCGACACATTTGCGACCGCTGCACACTAACCCGAAGCGTAAGCGAGGATGTGAGTTGCGTCCTCGTTTACACTTCGGGTTGGTGTCCGTTTCGGCCGCGTGAAGTAGATCTCCCCTGAGTCGGCTCGCGCTGCCACCTGTTCCCTGCTTCAGGACGTTCCGTCGGATGACGATTTTCCAGAAGATCATTGATCGACAAATCCCGGCGGACATTGTCTACGAAGACGAATTGGCACTCGCCTTTCGTGACCTTCACGCTCAAGCCCCAACGCACGTCTTGGTCATTCCCAAGCGAGCGATTCGCTCGCTGGCGGACTCGAAGGATGATGATGCCGCGCTGCTGGGACATCTCCTTGTCGTCGCCCGCAAAGTGGCCGAACAACTCGGGCTGACGAACGGCTTCCGAACCGTTATCAACTCCGGCCCCGATGGCGGGCAATCGGTCGATCACCTGCACGTCCACTTACTCGGAGGCCGCGCCCTCAGTTGGCCTCCCGGCTAACAATTCCTAATGCCTACTTCGACTGTCTGACTTCTCGTAGGGTGGGCTATGCCCACCACTTCTCGTAGTGCCCACCACAATCGGTTGCGGAATGGTGGGCACAGCCCACCCTACATCGACACTGCCTACTGCCCAATATCTCCCCCCTTTGGAACCCCCTCATGGCAACTCGAAAGCTCCTCTTGTCCGCCAGTGTCATCGTCGCGATGGCTGCTTTGCTTGTCGCTCAGAATGCTCAAGCCCCGAAGACCGGTCAGGCGATGACCGTCGCCGCGAAGACGTTTCTCGGTGCGATCTCTCCCGAACAGCGGGCCGAAGCGGCCTTCAAGTTCGACGATGCCGAACGCTTGAACTGGCACTTCATCCCGCGGCCTCGCAAAGGACTGCCGTTGAAGGCGCTCGAAGGAGCCGCACTGCAAGCGGGACTCGGCCTGATCCGCAGCGGTCTCTCGGACGCGGGATACGACCAAGCCTTGAACGTGATGAGTCTCGAAGAAGTCCTGTACCTGCTCGAAGGGGGCGAGCGTGCCTTCCGCCGCGATCGTCGTGACCCGAACAAGTACTACCTGAGCGTCTTCGGTGAGCCAGCCGATTCCGGCCTGTGGGGTTGGCGAGTGGAAGGCCATCATCTGTCGCTGAACTTCAGCATCAAGGACGGCAAGGTCGTCTCCAGCACTCCCGAATTCTTCGGTGCCAACCCCGGCACGATTGAAGCGGGCAAGGACCGACAAATTCGAGTCCTCGGCCCCGAAGAAGACATCGCGCGGCAGATCCTCAAGCTCTGCACGCCCGATCAAGAGCAGCTCTGCTGGGTGAGCAAGGTCGCCCCCGATGAAGTCCCCGGTCCCGGTGCTCCTCAAGCCGCCATCGACGCTCCCGTCGGTTTGACCTACGCGCAGATGTCCGCCGACCAGAAGAAGCTGCTCCAAGACCTGATGTCCGAGTACCTCAAAAACCTTCCCGCCGACATCGAACAAGAACGCCGTGCGACCATCAACGGAGCGGGCTTGGACAACATCGCCTTCGCGTGGTACGGCGACCCCGACCTCCACCAGCGTCACCACTACCGCGTCCAAGGCAAGACGTTCGTCATCGAGTACAACAACACTCAAAACAACGCCAACCACGTCCACTCGATGTGGCGCAACCTGCAAGGCGACTTCGGCCTGCCGGTGAAATGAACGAAGCAAGGAGCCTAACAATGTCTGTGACCATTCCCGCCGAGTTTGAATCGTTCGTCGAACGGGCTGTTGCTAGCGGTCGTTATCGGTCGGAAGACGAAGTCTTCGCGAATGCTCTCCGTTTGCTCTCAGAGCGAGAACGGAAATGGTTGGCATTGCGAGATGACATCCAAGCCGGACTTGATGAAATCGAACGCGGGGATGTGGCTCCGCTCGATTTTGAAGACATCAAGCAGCGCGGAAGGCAACGCTTGGCCGAACGAAATGGAGAGAGCAGGTCTGTCCGCCCGTCTAAAGTGAGTCGAGTCTGGGAGTGAAGTGGTGTCCGCAAACGAGTCCGCTGAAATCACTGTCGCCTTTCGCGAGAAGTTCGCTCAGTCGGCGAAGCTGTTCGAGCGGGGGAAGGCTTTATTCCCGAGCGGCGTCACGCACGACGGGCGGTATCTCGAACCGTTTCCCGTGTATGTGACCGAGGCTCACGGGGCGCGCAAGACTTCCGTCGAGGGACACTCGATCATCGACTACTGGGTCGGTCACGGGTCGTTGTTGCTCGGGCACGGACATCCCGCCGTGGTCGAGGCCGTGCAGAAGCAGATGGCGCGCGGGACGCATTACTCCGCCTGCCACGAACTCGAACTGGAGTGGGGCGAGCGGGTGCAGCGCATGGTGCCGTCGGCCGAGCGGGTGCGTTTCACGAACAGCGGGACCGAGGCGACGCTGATGGCGGTTCGCGTCGCGCGGATCGTGACCGGGCGACAGAAGGTCGTCAAATTCGTTGGCCACTTCCACGGCTGGCATGACTTGCTCGTCCCGGCTGCGTATGCGCCGTACACGCCCGATGACTGGTCGATGCCCGGCATCACTGAAGGAACGCTCAGTGATCTCGTTGTCATCCCCCCCAACGATCTGGCGGTTGTGGAAGAAACATTCCGGCAGGAGAAACCTGCCTGCTGCATCATCGAGGGAACCGGCGGTCACTGGGGCCTCGTCCCGGTGCGCGGTGAGTTTCTGAAGGGTCTGCGTGAACTCTGTACGCGCCACGGTGTGCTGCTCGTGTTTGACGAAGTCATCTCCGGCTTCCGCGTTCATCCGGGCGGTTCTCAAGGTCACTACGGCATCACGCCCGACATGACCACGCTGGCGAAGATTCTGGCGGGTGGCCTGCCCGGCGGAGCACTCGTCGGCCGCGCGGACCTGCTCGACGCGATCGCCTTCGGAAACAAGTACGGCAAGAAGATGAAGCACCCCGGCACCTACAACGGCAACCCGCTCTCAGCCGCCGCCGGGTGTGCGGCCCTCGATGCCATCGCCGATGGCACCGCCTGTCGCCGCGCGAATGACCTCGCCCAACAATTGCGTCGCCGGTTGAACGCACTCTTCGCGCAGCGGAACGCGCCGGTGGTGGCCTACGGCGAGTTCTCGATGATTCACGTCCTGCCGAATTACAATGGCCCGCGTCCCACCGGCGACGACTTCATCCCCTGCGGCGGCGATTACCGGCAGCTCGACGCCGAGCAACCCGCCTCGCTGAAACATGCCTTCCGCTGCGCGCTACTCCTTGGCGGAGTCGATTGGTTCGGCTGGAGCGGTATGACCTCCGTCACCCTCACGGAGGCGGATCTCGATCAAACCGTTGCGGCATTTGGTGAAGCGATCCTGCTATTTGAATAGGCGGGGCGATCCGGAGTCCACTTTTCCGCGAGCGAAGCCAACATTCTCACGGCAGATGTAGGGTGGGCTGTGCCCACCATTCCGCAGCCGGTTGTGGTGGGCACAGCCCACCCTACGATGACTGGCATTCCACCGAGCGGAGGCACTATTTCAGTGAGCGGAGCCAACATTCCTGTGAGCGAAGCTAACTTTCCTACGAGCGAAGACCACTTTCCTGCGAGCGAAGACACTATTTCAGTGAGCGGAGCCAACATTCCTGTGAGCGAAGCCCACTTTTATTGGACCTAACCTCACTGGTACGTGAAAGAAGCGGCTTAGGACACACAAAAGGTGACTTCGGGCATCAAACAGGCGTCTTCGGTCTAGGAAAAGTCCTCTTCGATCACACAAAAGTTGTCCTCTGATAGACGACAGTGGACTTCTGACGAACAACAGTGACATTTGTTCACGAATCTCCCGCCGAAGTTGGCCACTCTATGATTGTCGCCCCGTCCCCCATGGAATTAACTCCCCAGGCCGACCATTTACGGCGCGATCTATTTTGGTTAGCCCTGCCCGTCCTCGCCGAGCAACTGCTGATCTTCGGCATCGGCTTCTTCGACACGCTCTTGTCCGGTCAGTTAGGCAAGGTGGAAACCTCGGCCATCGGCTTGGCGGCGTATGTGTCGTGGCTCGGCTCGGTGATCTTCGGGGTCGTCGGGGTGGGTGCCAACGCGATCGTGGCCCGCCACTGGGGAGCGGGTGAGTTTGACGAGGCGCGTCGTGTGACGGCTCGATCGCTCACGTTGTCGTTCTTCGTGGGAGCGATCGTGTTCTGTCTGCTGCGTGAGTTGGCGAGTCCCTTCGCGTTGCTGATGCGGATGGATGGCGAGCAACATCGGATCGCGGTCGAGTACCTGCGATTCGATGCCTGGTCGCAGTTTTTCGCGGCGTTCACGCAGATCGCGGCGTGCTCCTTGCGCGGCACGGGCGACATGCGCACGCCCCTGCTCGTGCTGACCTTCACCAACATCGTCAACGTCATCGTGGCGTCGGCTTGCATGTGGGGTTGGGGACCGTTTCCCGAGATGGGAGTCACCGGCATTGTGACCGGCACCGTAACGGCTCAAGTTTGCGGAGCCTGTCTGATGGCGTGTCTGTTGTTTTCAGGTCGAGCCAGACTTCACCTTCGTCGCGCCGAGTTCGGCTTCGACTCGGCCACCACTCGCCGCATCACGCGCGTCGGCGGCCCGGCGGCTCTCGCGGGGATCGCCAAGGTCAGTGGACACTTTGCGTTCCTGATGGTCATCTCGCGGTTGTCGTCCGGCGGTTTCGATGGTGGGGCCTTCGCCGCTCACTTTGTTGGAGTCCGCATTGAAGCACTGTCATATCTCCCCGCCGAGGCTTTCGGCATCGCCGCAGCTTCCATGATCGGTCAGGCTCTCGGCGCAGGTGACTTCGATCGCGCGCGGCGAGCCGGGCGCGAGGCCGTGCGCCAGTGCATCGGCTATGCGGGACTAATGACGCTGCTCTTCTTCATGCTGGCTCCGTGGATTTACTCACACATGCACCGCGACCCGGCCGTGGCTCTCGTCGGCGTGCCCGCCTTCCGACTCATGGCGCTCTATCAGATTCCGAACGCGATCCTGATCGTCTACTCGTGCTGCCTGATGGGCGCGGGTGACACGCGGTTCCCGCTCTATTGCTCGCTCATCGGCAACGTGATCGTGCGCGTCGGCCTCGGTTACCTCTGCGGCGTCTATTGGCAGGGCGGGCTGTTCGGTGCCTGGATCGGCATGGGAGCCGACAACATCCTGCGATCGCTGCTCATCGCGTGGCGGTATCACGCGGGACATTGGGTTCACACGAAGGTGTGAGTGCTGCGCGACGAAGTCCGGCTGAGCTTTGTTGGATCGCATTTCAAAACTAGCCCGACGCGCAAGCGAGGGCTTCACCGTCATCGAATGCTCAGCCCTCGCTTGCGCGTCGGGCTAGTGTCCCGAGGCAAAACGCCCAAGAACGAAGTCCGGCTTTAGGAAAAGCCGGACTTCGGGGTCGCTACCCGAACAGGCTGATTAACTCTTGATGAATGGCCGAGCCATTTGTCGCGAGCAGGTTTGGTTCTTCAATGTCGAAAGTAGAACCATCAATCTGCGTGACTCGGCCGCCTGATTCTTCGACCAGCAAGACTCCGCCCGCCATGTCCCACGGCTTGAGGCTCGTGGACCAGAAGCCATCAACGCGACCGGCCGCGACATAGGCGAGGTTCAGAGCCGCAGAACCGGTCCGTTGGATCGTCTGGGCGTGAGGGATCAGTTTGAGGAACCGTTTCACAGCGGGGTCTTCGGCACTCGTTGCCACGGGGAGGCTGGCCACGAGCATCGCTTGGCCGAGTTCCGCGTTGTCGCTCCCTTTGAGCGGTCGGCGATTGAGTGTCGCGCCGGAACCGCGCATGGCGGAGAACATCTCATCGCGGGTCGGATCGAAGACCACACCGACGATCAGTTTCTTCGCGCACTCCAACCCGATCGAGACCGCGTAGTACGGGAAGCCATGCACATAGTTCGTCGTCCCGTCGAGTGGATCGATGACCCAGCGATAGGGGGAACCGGGACGTTCTTCGTTCAAGCCTTCTTCGCCATGAAAGCCATGCTGCGGGAAGCGGCCGCGCAGGAATTCGTGGATCACCTGCTGAGCCGCCAGGTCCGCTTCGGTCACCAAGTTCGAGCGACTCTTTTCGCTCACGGTGAACTTTGACGACCACGCCCGCAAGACCTGTCCTGCCCGTCGTGCCGCCTCTTCCGCTGCCTGTAAAAATTCGAGCATCAACCCTCCAGAAAATGTCCGGCAGAAACCGCCGCTGTCCGATTGGTAGAGAACACCTTGTTGTGGCGCGATTATGCAGTGAGCTTCTTAGTTCGACTGTCTGAGTTGTGCAGATGTAGGGTGGGCTGTGCCCACCATTCCACAACCGATTGTGGTGGGCACAGCCCACCCTACGGGAAGCCATACAGTC
>JAYSQC010000362.1:0-9073 GCA_043721755.1 Schlesneria sp. | reverse complement strand
ACCGAGTTGTTTATACTCCGCGCGGTCAGAACTGACTCGTTTAACCGCGTGGGCAACGCCCCGCGCGTCGTGCGGCGAAACACGATTCCACGTCGCCTGGCGCGCGGGGCGTTGCCCACGCGGTTAAACGACGCAAGGCCTCACTCTTGGCCGAGCGAGGTAAACAGCGCAACTTCAAAACGGTGTGAGCGCCGACCGACTTCGCCCTCGCTGCGGGTTAGTGTGTGCAGGGACGAATGCCGCGCGTCAGACCGATTGATATACTCCCGCCCCGACAGAAGTCGCGGCGGGAGTTTTTGTAAACAGCCCTCGAAAATTGAGGTGTCTTGGTCCCCGTCGCGAGCATGAGTTGGCCGTGTGGCACTCATGTTCTCGAAGCAAAAGTACTCCGCCGTGAAGGGCCGCCGCCGTGAAGAAAGAGCAGTTCTACGACTACGAGTCGCGCCTGTCTCGACCGATCAACGTGAAGATTCCCGAGCTGCAAACGGGCGAACGATTGCGGCATGTGATCTTCGCGGACCAGTTCACACGCGGGATTCTCGAACGGGTGACGCGCACCGCCGACCGCATTCGGACGCTGCACAAGTCGAACGACGGCTGCCGGTTCTTGCGCGAGTTGCTGCCGCACATCAAGGCGATGCTCTACTTCACGCAGCCTTCGACACGCACGTTCCTCTCGTTCATGTCTGCCTGTCAGATTCTGGGCGTGTCGTGTGCCGAAGTCCGCGATCCGAAGACATCCTCTGAGTCGAAGCGAGAATCGCCGATCGACTCGATGCGGATGTTCAGCAGCTACTTCGACATCGTCATCATGCGCAGCAACCAACCGCAATTCGCCGAGTGTTGCGCGTACCTGATGAACGATTTGGGTGAGACCTCGCGGCGCAGCGTACCGATCATCAATGCCGGTGCCGGTGCGGACGAACACCCGACGCAGGCCCTGCTCGACATCTACACGATCCAACGGGCACTGACTTTCGATCACCCGAAGGACTCCAGCAAATGGACTTGGTTTGAAGAACTGCGTCAGGCGGAACCGGGCTTGCGCCGGGGCATCGGCGGGAAGAAGATCGGGTTCTGCGGTGACGTGCGTCGCGGCCGCACAGTTCGATCGCTCTCACGACTGCTGACACTGTACGACGACATGTCGATGTACTTCGTCTCACCGCCGCATCCGAAGCTGCGGATCGCTCCCGAAATGAAGTCACTCTTGAGCGACCGCAAGGCGGAAGTGCGCGAGTTCTCCACGTTCGACGATCCGTGCGGTTCGTCTTCGGTGATCGAGAACTTGGATGTCCTCTACATGACGCGGCTGCAACGCGAACACAACTCGCCCGAGGACGAAGCCGACTTCGCCAACCTCGACTTCAACCCGTATCGACTCAGCCCCAAACTCGTCGCCCGCATGAAGCCTTACGCCGCGATCCTGCATCCGTTCCCGCGCGACGAGGAATTCGGCGAGATCCCCACCAGCATCGACGCCGACCCGCGCGCCTACTATTTCCGACAGGCTCGCAACGGCATGTGGGTCCGAGCCGCCCTGCTGGCGTACCTCTTCGATGTCGATTCCAAAATCGCCGACTACTACGAGCAGTACACGGCCGAAACGAAGGACTACAACACGGGCGTCCTGTGATTCGCGAGCTGCCCGTTGAACCACGTAGGGTAAGCGTCTCGCTTGCCCTCGTTCGCCATGAGAATTCGCCATGAGAAAACGGGCAAGCGAGACGCTTACCCTACGTTTTGGACAGGCTGTTACGGAGAGTCCTCATGCCATCACCGTTTCCCGGAATGGACCCGTTCATCGAAGGCCAATGTTGGCGCGATTTTCACACGTCGTTCATTGAGAACGTGCGAACGGCATTGATGCCGCAGATTCGCCCGCGCTACGTCGCGTTCGTGGAAGAGGACGTGTACTTGGCTCGCGAAGACGGCACGCCCGTGCGGATCGTTGTTCCCGATGTCAGCATTCAACAAGCCGACGGATGGATGGACACGGTGAGCGGTGGAATCGCTCTGGCGACGGAACACAAAGTCTTCACGCTCCCCATGACCGAGCCGATCGAGATTCCCTACCTCGTGATTCGGCAGCGCGACAACGAGGAAACGGTCGCCATCATCGAACTCCTCTCGCCGACCAATAAGTCGTCGCGCGACGGTCGGGCCGAGTACCTCGCCAAACGGAACTCGCTCTTGCGCAGCCGCGCGCATCTGATCGAGATCGACCTACTGCGCGGGGGCGAACGACTCCCGACCGTCGAGCCACTCTCGCCGGGAGACTTCTTCGCGTTCGTGTCGCGTGCCGAACGGAGACCGATGGCCGAGGTCTATGCGTGGCCGCTGGATCGTTCGCTCCCCACGATCCCGATCCCACTGACCGACGGCGACCCAGACGTGTCACTCGATTTGCAGACCGTCTTCACGACGACCTACGACAGAGCAGGCTATGACTACGCCTTGCACTATGAACGCCCCGTCGAACCGCCGCTCGATACGAATCGCTTAGAGTGGATCGGACGGCGACTCAAGCCCGTTGCGACCTGATGTCTCGCCTCTTTCGCAGCGTAGAAGGCATTTCAAAACCTGTTTTTTCCTCGAAAAACTAGCTCGACGCGCAAGCGAGGGCTGGGCCTTCGATCATGGTCAAGCCCTCGCTTGCGCGTCGGGCTAGTTTTGAAATGCCCTCTAGGCTCACTTCGCCGGAACAACCTTCACATTGACGGGCATCTCAGCGATGAGCAGGCTGCCACTCGAAGTGACTCGCAGTTTGATGTTGGGCACGGGGGTGTCGGCGGGGACTTTGGGGGCCTTCACGAGGAACTCAAACTTGTCCTGATCGCCCGCGACGGTGGCCGGTTGGACGGTGTAGCCTGCGGGGAGGCCGGTGAGCGTGACTTCGACCGGCTTCGTGAAGCCGGGCGTGCGCTGCAGGAGGCCCGTGATTTTGTGATCGGCTTCTCCGACGACGGCCAGCGTCGCGTCATCGACCTTCGGAGCGACGGCGTGCTTGATCTCGGCCCGGAACGGTTGTGAGAACGCGCTGGCGAGGACTCGATCCGAATAGGCGTGCGGTGTTGCTTCGGCCTTCACCACGAAGTCGATTACCGGCTCGGCCGATTCGAGCGGGACGACGATCTTCACCGTCGCCTGCTCGGGTTGATCGGGCATGATCATTTGAGGAGCCGCCGCGACGAGCGGGAAGTTACCTGCCGCCGGGTTGTTCGGATCACGCTTGCGAACGGGTTCCGTCGAATCGAGCGAGAGCTTCACCGGGAGCGACTCTTCACCCGCTTGCGGCTGGCGTTTGAGGACCATTGGAATCGGATGACTCACGCCTCGGAAGAGGACGGCGGGAAGCTGTTGCAGTTCGATGCCCAGCCCAGACGGACGGATCGTGCCAACGGCCATCGTGTCGGTGAAGGTCGGGGCGACAACGCCGGTTTGCAGCCGCGCGGTCTGTTTGATTGCCGGGTCCGCACCGACCGATTCGCCAACGAGTCTCAACAGTGGAGCCGTTCCTTCGGCGGGCTTGCTCGTGCGGACCAGCCTGAGAAGTGCCTTGCCCTGCATGTTGGCCGCGATCTCATTCGGAGAGACTGCGACGCTGTTGTCGCCCGCGACGCTCAGCTTGATCGGTCCCGCATAGCCCGCGCGGGTGATCTGCATCTCGACGATGGCCGATCCGTCCTCGGGCAGGTTCACGGTCGGCGTGTTCAGCATCAGCGAGAACGTCGGTCGTCCTGCCGGTTCGATGACGAGCCGATAGAACGCGCGCGGGTCTCCGCGTCGGAAGAGATCGCGCACTTGAACGACCACTTGCGCGACACCGGCGGGCACCGCGTATTCCAGCGAGGGATCGCCGATGGTCGGCTGGTCGCTCGTTTGCGCGACGACATTCGCGGGCGGGTTCGCAAAGAGTGCGATCTCACCTTCCAGCGTTGAGCCAACGGAGTCCGTTTGCAGCGTGAACTTCAATCGTTGCCCCGCTGTGACGTTGAGCAGAAACCGATCGCGTTCGTTCTTCGCGGCGACTCGCCCACTGATCGCGACCGGCTTGACCGGAGCCTGTGTGAACGTGGCATCGACCGTTTGCAAAACACCGTCAGCCGAACGGGCCGCTTCCACGATCTCGGTCCCGCGACTGACGGACATCGCGGGGATGCCGCTCGACACGCCCGACTCCAGCGGCAGCGTGAGCAGTCCGCTCGCGCTCTCGCTCGCAGACGCAAACATTCCCGTCAACTTTGTGCCGGGCGCGAAGCCGCTGCCGACCGGTTCGACTTCGACCGCGCCCGCCACGAACGCAGCGGGCAGCACCGCATCGACCAGCTTCAAATCGCCGACCTTCAAACGGAAGGCGCTCTGGCCCGGCCCGCCGAACGTCAGGTCATGCAGTTCGATGTGATAGAGGCCATCGCTCGGCAGAATGATCTCAGCCCGCGCGTCGCCCTTGAGTGAACTCTGTCCCCAACCGATGGCGAGCGGCGTCCCCGCAGGCGACTTGATCTCGACCACCGGATGGGCCGCGCCGCCAAGTCGCTTCAATTCGACATCGGCCACGACACGCTGCCCCTTCGTTCCGTTGAAGTAAACGAGATGCTGTTGCCCGCCCGAGAGACTTCCAAAAAACGCGGCAGGCAACGTGGCGGGAGCGGCGGGTGTCGAGCCACCGCTGGCGACCTGAGGCAAGCGATCGAGAGCCAACGCCACCGACTTGCTCACTCCCGCTTGTGACTTCACCCACAGCGGATAGATGCCGGGCGTCGTGTCGGCCGGGACGGTCACGTTCAATTTGAGTTGATTCGGGACCGAGCCTTCCGCGACCGTGAACTGCACACCGGGAACCGGGAAGACCGCCGCCGGGTCTGGACCCAAGTCGGTGCCGTTCACGATGAGCTGCGTCGTCTGACCGATTTGCAATCCGGCTTGAGACAGGCTGCCAATCACGGGTACGACCGCTGGGACCGGCTTATCGGCGGCGATCAGCTTCATCACGTTGTTGCCCGCGACTTCGAGGAACAGCCGCTTCACTTGTGGCGGAGTGAGCGCCTTGTCGAACAGCGAGAACTCATCGACCACGGCGCTCAATTGCTCCATGCTCGGCTCACTCCGACCGATCGTCGTAGAAAACGCATTGAGCAGCCCGGCCACGTTGACGTTCGTGATCCACGCTTGATCCTTCTGGATGTATCCCGCAGCCGAGGTTTTCGGAGTCAGTGGCTCGCCATTGGCGAAGAGCATGATGCGAACATCGTCTTCGTCCGTGTCATCGTCTTGCTTGGGAGCGTCCGCCACTTGGAAGGTTGCGGTGAGATAGACCAGCTTGCGATAGGGCAACGCTTCCTTCGTGCTGTAGCCGACGACTTTGAAGGCCGTGCCGTCGTGGATGTAGACCTGAAAGTTGTCTCCCTGCATCCCAAAGTTGATGCCGTAGTTGGTCGATGCCGGAGTCGATCCCCGCTTGGCGACCAAGCCGTGATAGGCCGCGTCGGTCGGCTCGGTCAGATTGACGACCATTAGCCCGAACGAGACCGCTTTCGCCGCATCGACATCCGCACCGTCGGGAATCTCGATGCACTGAGCCTTAGTGGCGTCGAGCTGCACCGCTTTCTTGCCGGTCTGATTCCAGAAGGGACTCGCCACACGAGCCGGATCGCCCACGAGCGTCCCCGCGTCCGGCACCGCTCCCGCCGCCGCCGTGTCCAGTGCCGAACCACTCTCCTCATCGAACGAGAAGTTCACAACCGCCGTCGCCCGGATGGCTCCCTTCACTTCATCCGCCGCCTCTTGAGCGAACACGTTTGCTCTCAACAGCGCCAGTCCCAAGACAGCAACAACAGCAACGAAGCGAGCGTGAGAGATCATCGTGAATCGGTCCTCAGTCGGAAGGCATCAAACGTGGAAGGCAATCTGGCGGGATCAGTCGGCGGGCAGTGGACGAGATTCTAAGAACGCATCAGACCGTTTTGAAGCGGCGAGTTGTTGGGCGAAGCGAAAGAGTCTGAACCACGAATCTCACGAATCGAACGACGAGGCAGATGCCAGCAAATCCAGACTTTTACCTCGATCGACTTCCCCGTGTTCTCCCGTGGTCCCCGTGGTTGATTCATGCGCAGACTGAAATAACCACGGGGAACACGGGAGGGCACGGAGGATGAGTGAAGTCCTTGCTGATAATGCGATGCACTTGGATCGTGCGGTGGTTGGGTCGAGTCAGCCACGCTGGGTGACTCGCGTGTTCCAACTATTCGATCGACTATTTAGTACAGCGCCGTCGAGAGTTTGCGGCGGAATTCGCCCGTCAGTTCGGAGGCGGGGCCGAGGATTGAGAAGATGTTGACCATCGTCTCCTTGGCCGCGAGGCGTGCGTCTCCGAAGTCTTTCAGCACGACTTCCAGACACAGTTCGAGTGCCTTGCGGTGTTGAGACGACGCGGCGAGGGCATCGGCCACTCGGACTTGCAGGACGAGGTTCGTCGGATCGGCCTCGGCCGTCTTGCGTGCCTCTTCGACGCCACCACTCTCGGCGCTGGCGACGCGGACTTCGAGTTCCGACTTGATCCGTTCGGCATCCGGTTCGAGGAAGCCGCGCTGTTCGAGGGCCGCGATCAACGAACCGCATTCGTCGAGACGGCCCTGCTTGAGCAACACGCTCGCCAAGCAAATCTTCAGCACGTCCTGATCGGGTACGAGTGCGAGGGCCTCGCGGTACTTGGCCTCGGCCGCTTGCGGGTCGGCCTCAACCAGCGCGGCCGCTTCTCGCGCGAGAGTCTGTGCGGGTGACGGCAACAGCGGAGCCAGCCACTGCCGAATCTGTTCCTCAGTGAGCATCCCCACGAACTGATCGACGGGCTGGCCATTCACAAACGCGACCACGGTCGGCAGCGATTGAATGCCGAATGCCTGTGCGATGTTTGGCTCGGCGTCTGTGTTGACCTTGGCCAGAGTGAACTTGCCCGCGAACTCCGCCGCCAGCTTCTCCAGCACCGGCGCGAGCTGTTGACACGGCTGGCACCACGGTGCCCAGAAGTCGAGCACGACCAGCCCTTCGAGTGATCGCTGCATGACCTCCTGCTGAAACGTGGTCATGGTGACGTTAATCACGAACGGCGCGGCCGCAACGGCGGGTGCGGCTGCGGGTGCGGAGGTTGAAGCAAGGGATGCGGGATCTGTCATGAGGCGGGCCTTTCAATTCTCGGCAGGTCACTCGGGGAGGGGCCGGAGTGTACGAGTCACGAGAACGAACGGCAAACTTCACCGTGGTTCCAACAGAGCCATCGCCTTTTTCAACGTAGGGTGGGACCAGCTCGCTTCGAGCGCCGGCCCACCATCAGAAAACGTCGAGAAATCTTGGTGGGCCGGCGCGGCGAAGCGCCGCTGGTCCCACCCTACATTTTTGCAGACCCAACAAAGCGATGACCCTGAACTTCCAACGGCAGCCTGGAATCAACGGTCCCACCACCACGGGTGCGAGTCGCTCCGTTTGGCAGTGGCCGCAGTCGTGCGAGTCGCATCGAGGCGCGGGGCCTTTGATCCGGGTGACGATGCGGGCGCGGTCACTTTACTCAACACCTGCTGCGGTCGGATGGTCACGCCGCCACCGACAAGGCCCACGATGTTGTTCCCCGCCCGTTTGAAGTTGACCATCGACGCGATCTGCTTGGGCGTCGGGAACGTCGGCACGATGAGTCGCTGTTCGTCGAGCAGTGTCGTCATTTTCCAATCGACCTGCTGATCGAGCCGCTCCTTTTGAATCAACGCCGCGAGGACCGCCAAGTCGATCAGGCTTTGCAACTCGGCGAAGATTGGCGAGCGGTCGGCCAATTCGGGGTACTTCTCGGTGAACTGCTTGGCGAAGGCTTGAGTCGAAAGGCGCGTCGTTGCGGCAGCCGAGCGGTTGCCCTGCGCGTCCGCCATTTCTTCTTGCGACAACAGTTGCACGCGCTGTCCCTCGAACTGGTACGCGAGACCATCGTCGCTGCGATAGATCGCGTCGTAGAGCGGGACAAACCACCAGCGTTGGATCGTGTTCCCGCCGGCACCGATCATCGCGAGATGACTCTTCAAACCTTTGACGCCGGGATTTTCGAGACCGATGGAAATCCGCTTCATGCGGTAGTCCGCCTCGATCAGTGACAGGGCAAAGTGAGTCTCGGCGGGAACGCCATCGACCCGCACGTCTTGCAGGCCGAGGATGTCGTCCATCTGTTTGAATCGCGCTTCGACAGCAGCCAGGCTCGACGGCCCGCCCGCTTGAACGAACTTCTGCAACGCGGCCAGCCGTTCGGGGACGGGATCAATCGAGCAGCCGACTTCGCGCGATTTGACCAGCGTCCGGAGGGCCACGGCGAGATCGTCCAGCCTCAGCGCGGGGCGTCCACTTTCGACGCCGATCATCCGACCGACCGCATCAGGCACGAAGCCTTCCGCCGGACCAGCGATCACCAAGTCTTTGTCGTCGGGAAACACGAAGACGTGGTCGATCCGTTGCAGCCCCGCGAGATAAAAGACTTCATCGGGGATCGGCTTCCCACCAGTCAGACACTCGTCAATCCGCTGCTCCAGTTTCACGAGCGACACCAGGCGTTGGTCACTCGGTTTCGACGAATCACCCGCCGCGTTCTTCTTCGCCGCCGCCGCGCGCCGCTTCTTGTCGAGGACTCCCGCACTGTCATTCGCGAGGGCAAAGCTCACCACGCCCTGGGCATCCACCTTGATGCCGCTCGCGTTGTTCTGATTGTTGTTCCCTTGGGCGAATGCCTCGCCCAAGGAGGCCACGCAAATGACGATGGCGACCAACAAGGTACGGACTGTCGCGAACATGATCTGTACTCCAACACGAGAGAGCGATCGGTCAATTGTGGCCAAGAGTACTCGATTAGGATCAGGCACCGCAGACTTCAGAATTGGCGGAATGAAGCGTGTTTCACGAACAGAGGCTCAGTCCGCCAATTCTGAAGTCTGCGGTGCCTGACCCTTAGAACTTGTCCAAGAACAACACCAACCCGAAGCGTGAGCGAGGACGAGAGTCGAGCGACATCCGTCCTCGCTCACGCTTCGGGTTGGTGTTGTTC
>JAYSQC010000361.1:0-1513 GCA_043721755.1 Schlesneria sp. | reverse complement strand
AACCCGCAGCGTAAGCGAGGGAAACAAAGGGAAACGCCTCTTGTCATCGCCCTCGCTTACGCTGCGGGTTAGTAAAGTAAGTGCCATTGGGCTAGCGCCGTACCGCTCACTCAAGCATCCAACACAAATGGCGGAGAACCGAAATGACACGGCCTGTACCACCGATGCTCTCCACTGCCGAACTGCGATCGCGGATTGCGCGCGTCCCGCGCACGTCATTGGCTCATCTGCCGACACCGCTCGAATTCCTGCCTCGGTTCAGCCAAGCGATTTCGCCGAACGGGCCGCGTGTCTGGATCAAGCGCGATGATTGCACGGGACTGCTCTTTGGGGGGAACAAAGCGCGGCACAACGAGTTCCTGATCGCGGATGCCCTCGCCCAAGGAGCCGATCTCGTCGTGTGGGGGGCTGGTGTTCAAAGTAACAACTGCCGTCAGACGGCCGCCGCGTGTGCGAAGGTGGGACTCGATATTCACCTCGTTCTCGGTCGCGGCAAGCCTGCGGACGGCCCCGACATCGTGCAGGGCAACCTGCTGCTCGATCACATCGTCGGTGCGAGCATCGAGATCGTCGAAGAGTCCGTCGGCCCGGCCCTCGACCAGAAGATCAGCGACGTGGCCGCGCGGTTTCGCGCAACCGGTCGCAAGGTCTATCTGTGGGAACGTCCCGTCGTGCTGCCACTCGCCGCGCTGAGCTATGCACTCTGCCTGGCCGAGATCGTCGAGCAATCCACGACGAGTGGCTTCGAGCCCGCCGCCGTCTACGTTTCATCAGCCGGTTCGACGGGAGCGGGTGTCGCGCTGGGAGCCGCCGCGCTGGGCTGCCGCTTTCCGGTGAAGAGCATCGCGCCGATGACATGGCCGTGGGACAGCCAAGTGGAAATGTCCGCGACCGCCAATCGCGCGGCCGAACTGGCGGGAATTGACTCGCGTCTTGAACCGGATGACATCCTCTTCATCACCGAGCAGTTGGCTCCCGGCTACGGCCAGCCATCCGACGCGGGCCTCGAAGCGCTGACACTGCTCGCGCGGACGGAAGGGATCCTCGTCGAACCGACCTACACCGCGAAGGCACTCGCCGGACTGATCGCCGATGTCCGCCGTGGACTCTTTAACGCTGGCAACGATTGCAACGGTCAATCAACAGATGTGGTCTTTCTCCACACCGGCGGCACTCCCGCGATCTTCGCGGAAGCGGAGATGTTGTCCGAACGCATCGCGAGGAAGGTGCTTTGACGCTTCGCGTGCCAACCGTTGGCCTGACGGGGAACCGATCACTTCCACTCTCGACCTCGCGCGGTTCGTGATGAGACATCTGAGCGGGGCGGCGTCAGCCCAATGGCACTCACTTTGTCATTCTGTGAGCGGCACGGCGCTAGCCGCCGGTGTATTTCCAAGTGAGATACCGGCGGCTAGTGGTCGAACAACGTTGTCTTGCGGGGTTCATCACTAGCCCGACGCGCAAGCGAGGGCTTCACTTTCGACAACGGTTTGCCCTCGCTTGCGCGTCGGGC
>JAYSQC010000360.1:0-44078 GCA_043721755.1 Schlesneria sp. | reverse complement strand
ACCAGGGGGCTGACGCCCAATGGCACTTACTTTACTAACCCGCAGCGTGAGCGAGGACGATGGCAAGAGGCGTTTCCCTTCATCGCCCTCGCTCACGCTGCGGGTTGGTGGGCTAAAGTAAGTGCCATTGGGCTGACGCCGCCCCGCTCGGAAACCATCGCGACGCCCTTTCCTCTCTGCTGCGACAGGCCGGGGCAATGCTAATCCCGTTGACGGCGCTGCTCGCGCTGATGGCTCCCGCCGCGGCCGAGGTTCCGCGGCCGTGGCGACTGCTCGACGTCGCCATCCTCACGATGATCGGCTTCGCCTGCGCCTACGCGAGTCACAGTCGAGCCTATTGGAGCTCCTTCTGCGGGACGGACTTTCTACTGGGATACGGCCTGACGCTGGGAGGCTATCGCCAAGCCTCGGCCATGTTTGGAAGGCAGGCTGTTGCCGCGTTCTCGTGGAGTTGCGGAACACTGCTGATCGGAGTGCTGATCAGCGCGTACAAGGCCAACTGGCTCCCGCCGCATCTCTGGCCGAAGTGGCTCGTAGACGGTGGCAACGGCGCGGACGAGGCAATGGCGGAGAGAAGCCTGCTCAACCCGCCAGCCCCCGACGACACCGAGCAACCGCGTGAGACGAAGGACAAAAATTCAACATCGTGATCGCATGTTGGCCGCGTAGGATGGCCGCCCTCGGCCGTCCTGCCTTTGGATCACGTTCACACCGAAGAAGTCGGCCGAGGGCGGCCAACCTACACCGGCCACCTTACGGAGGCACTCGGCGGCAGATGCCGCCGATACGGGATCAGCCGGCCGCTTCGTCCAGCACTTCATCGGCCACATAGATTGGCAAGTGGGGCGTGTAATGCACGGCCAGCGCGACGGCATCGCTGGGACGGCTATCGACATCAATGAGTTCGCCGTCCTTCTTGATGCGGATGGCCGCGTAGTAGGTGTGATCTTCCAAGCGGTTGATGACCACGTCCTGAATTTCGCCCCCGAGAGCCTCAATGCTCGCTTTAAGCAGATCGTGGGTGAGCGGCCGCTGCGGCAGCTCGCCCTTCACACGCCGGTCGATGCTCGTCGCCTCGAACAGGCCGATCAGGATTGGGAACGAGCGATCCCCTTCGACCTCGCGCAGGAAGATCACCTGCTGGTCGTTGATCTCGCTGATGATGATCCGGGACAGTTCCATTTGGACGAGCACGGCATGACTCCTGAATGTTTGAACCACGAAATACACGAAACACACGAAAGTAAGAGTGCCGCAGGCGAAACGATCAACCCAGCCGGTGCTTGGATTTCTTTCGTGCCTTTGGCGTATTTCGTGGTTCACCATCTCTTATCCCTCGCCAAGCTGTTGGATGATCTCTGCGATGCTCGCCAACTGCTTCTGCTGGTTGGCCAGCGTTTGACGAATCTCGGCCACGACTTCGGCGGGGGCTTTCGAGACGAAGCTTTCGTTACTCAGCTTCTTCTCCGTTCCCGTGATGAAGCCGCGCAGCTTGTCGGCTTCTTTTTGTTGCCGCTGCCGTTCGGCGGCCAGATCGACGAGACCTTCGAGCGGCAGGTAGCCGTCGGCGTCTCCGAGCGAGAAGCTGGCGCTGGCGTTGGGACGTGCGGTGTCGGGACCGGCGGCGGTCAACGTCGCTTTGGCGAGCAGCTCGAACTGAGCCTGCACCGCCTGCAAGTCGTTGGCGACTTCGGTCGAACAGCGGACGGAGACCGGCAGCGTCAACGAAGGAGCGATGTTGTAAGTCCCTCGCACGTTGCGAACGGCCACGATCAGACTCTGCAACCGTTGGAAGCGGGCTTCGAGAACCGAGTCTCGCCACGATTCGAGGCTGCTCACGGTAGCCGTCTCGCTCCGCGAGACGAAGCGCGATGACTGGTCGGCGTTCGCGGGCGTTTCGACATGAAGTGAGCTGTCAGGCGTTCGCGCTTCCTGTCGCGGAGCGACAGGGCGACCTTGGCCGGGCCACGGAGCGATGATGATGGCGTCGGCGGCTGGCATCGGTGTCGGCAGACCGCGCGACGGGGCGATCTCCTTCAGTCGTTGCCACAATTCTTCCGTGATGAACGGCGTGAAGGGGTGGAGCAATCGCAGCGTCGTGTCGAGGACCGTCACCAAGACTCGTTGAGCCGCCGGTTTGAGAGCCTCGTCCCGCAGACGTGGCTTGAGCATTTCGAGGTACCAGTCGCAGAACTCGTTCCAGACGAATTCTCGCAGCGTCCGCGTGGCCGCATCGAACTTGTAGACGTTCAGCAGCGAAGTCACTTCGTCCGTCACGGTCGCCAGCCGCGAGAGAATCCAACGGTCTTCGATAGGGAGTTCTTCTCCGGTCCCCTCGCCCCTCGCCTTGGAGGGGAGAGGGTTAGGGTGAGGGGTTCTTTCTTCGGCTGTTTGAAGTGGGGAAGCGTCATCACCGTTCGGCCCCCTCACCCTAGCCCTCTCCCCCACTGTGTTCGTTTCTTGAAAGACAGGCTGGGGCGAGGGGACCAGAGTAAGAGCCACTTCGCCGGGCGTGTAACCTTCCAGATTCAGCATCGCGAACCGCGCCGCGTTCCACAGTTTGTTGCAGAAGTTGCGGCCGTACTCGAAGCGTTCGATCGTGATCCGCGCGACCGGCTCGCCCACGTCGGGAGTGTAGTTGGGGGTGGCGTACTGCGATTCCTTTTTGCACTTCGCGCACTTGATCTTCGGCTTGCCCGGCTTGAACTTCAGGTGATGCGGTTCCTGCGGGATCACGGCCTGGCAATGCGGGCACTCGTACCCGACCGGCAACCGCACGTCCTGCGTCTCGCCCGCGAACGAGGCGATCGTGAACCGCATCCCGTCGCAGCCGTACTTCTCGATCAACTCGATCGGATCGACGCCGTTCCCCTTCGACTTCGACATCGTCTGGCCAAAGCCGTCCTGAATCTTCGGATGGATGCAGACATGCTTGAACGGCACGTCCTTCATGTTGTAGAGACCAGTCAACACCATCCGCGCCACCCACAGCGTGATGATGTCGCGCGACGTGACGAGCACGCTGCCGGGGTAGAAGTAGGGGAGAACGGAGTTGGTGCTGAGTGCTGAGTGCTGAGTGCCGAGTGCCGGAGAAGAGGTCTCGTCCGATGCTTTTCTGGCACTCGTCACTCGACTCTCGTCACTCGACACCACAGGCGGATTGTGCTCGGTGTCCGGCCAGCCCAACGTCGCGTGAGGCCACAACGCGGAACTGAACCATGTGTCGAGAACGTCTTCCTCTTGCGTCATTCCAAAATTTGTCGTTTCGGAGAAATTGCGTGAGGCTTGTTTTGTGCCAGGAAAACCAGGTACGTCAAGCAGACCGGTAGACGGAGACTGTCCAGGCTTGAGTTCTTCCCATTCCCAGCTCTCTTCATATCGCGTCATAGCGCAGATGGCCTGATATGCAAGATCCGAGCCGGGACAGACCCTCATCGTCCAAGCGTCTGGATGTGTGATGGAGTACTCTTCCGTCGATACCCCGGCGGCTTTGAAATAGTCTCGTAATGCACTCTCTGCCTTACGCTTTGCTTCCTCATCTGTGACCGACATCTCGGTACCAACCTTGCCTGACGTATGAGCTGTCCACACCGGAATCCGGTGTCCCCACCAGAGTTGTCGGCTGATGCACCAGTCGCGTTTTTCGCCGAGCCAACTGAGGTACGACTGTTTGTAGCGTTCGGGGTAGAACGTCACTCGGCCGTCGTTGGCGGCGTCGAGGGCGGTTTGGGCCAGGCCGGGGCGACCGTCTTCCCAGTCGCTCATTTTCACGAACCACTGCTCGGACAAGTACGGTTCGACGGGGGTCTTCGAGCGGTCGCTGTGCTTGAGCGGAATCTTGCGGTCTTCCACTTTCTCGAAGTGGCCGAGCCGTTCCATCTCGGCCACCACGGCGTCTCGCGCGACGAGGCGATCTAAGCCCTGCCACGGACCGGCGTTCTCGTTCAGCGTGCCGTCCGGGTTGAGGAGATTGATCGGCTCGCCCATCTTCTCCTTGTTGCGAGTCCAGCAGGCGTAGTCGTTCGGGTCGTGCGCCGGAGTCACCTTCACGCAGCCGGTCCCGAGCGTCTTATCGGCCAACAGCGCATCGGCCACGATCGGGATGACACGCCCATTCACCGGAATGCGAACGTGCTTGCCGATGAGGTGCATGTACCGCTCATCGGTCGGATGCACGCAGACCGCCGTGTCGCCGAGCATCGTCTCGGGACGAGTGGTTGAGAACGAGATGCGCTCGCCAGTGAGCGTCCCCTTCTCCCCTTCTCCCCCTCTCCCCCTCTCCCCTTCTCCGCACTCCACCACCGGGTAGTTGAACGTCCAGAAGTGCCCGTCGGTCTCCTCTTCGTAGACCTCATCGTCGGCGACGGCGGTTTGGAGGAAACAGTCCCAGTTCACGAGCCGCTTGCCTCGGAAGATCAGTCCGTCTTGGAACATCTTGAAGAACGTCTGCCGCACCGCGCGCGAGCAGACTTCGTCCAGCGTGAACCGCACGCGCCGCCAGTCGCAGCTCGCGCCGATCCGCTTGAGTTGGGACAGGATGCGGGACTCGTACTCGTCCTTCCACTTCCAAATGCGTTCGACGAGAGCCTCGCGCCCGATGTCATGCCGTGTCAGTCCTTCCTCGGCGAGCATCCGCTTTTCGACCATCGCTTGCGTGGCGATCCCCGCATGATCGGTCCCCGGCATCCAAAGCGCTTCGTACCCCTGCATCCTGCGCCAGCGCGTCAGCAGGTCCTGCAACGTGCCGTTGAGCGCGTGACCCATGTGCAGCGCCCCGGTCACGTTCGGCAGCGGGATCATGATGACATGCGGCGGCTTCGGATTGGGCTCGCCGGGCGCGGGCGGATCGGCGTTGAAGTCGCCGCGATCCTCCCAAAACGGGAGCCATTTGGCTTCAGCGGCGGCGGGATCGTACTGCTTCGGGATTTCGGTGGTCATGGTTGGTGGGCTGAGGCCAAGAGGTAAAGAACAGGTTTACGAATCGGGACGGCGGCGACCTCGATCGAACAGTGCCGGGAGGTCGCGTCCGTCGTAGACGACGCCGATCACTTCGATCAGTTCGCCATCGGGATAGTACAGAATGACATAGTTGCCAACGGGAAAGACTCGCAGGTCAGGACTCCACTCGTCGCGCCGCTGACCGATCCGAGGCTGCGATCCCAAGAGCGACATCTGCTGAAAGAACTTTTCGATCAGGCGATCGGCTGCCTTGGGATTATCCTTTTCGACGCCGATGTATTCCCCGATTTCATTCAAGTCGCCTTGAGCGTGTTCGCTGAGTCGAAAGCGATTCATGTCGAGTTCTTCCTCGCCGCCGCTCGTTCCCTCCCGCGAGCCTTCACGTCGTCGAAGAACTCGCGCAGACCGGCCTCATCGACTTCGATGTACCGACCGTCTCGAAGCTGCTCGTTTCCTTCGTCGATACGACGCAGGAGTTCCCGATAGCCGCGAAGCTGCGAAACGGCGTCGTTCAACAGTTCGTCCGGCGACTGGTACTGCCCCTGTGCGAGAGCCTCTTCCACGAACTGTTCGTTCTCATGTGTGAGTTCAATCGAAGTCATCGTCGTCTCCAACTCTGAGCGCATTCGGGTATTAAAGAAGATCATCCGCATCGAACGAAAGTTGGCCAAAGTCGCCCAGTGGGAGGGCGATGGTCTCTGAATCGCGATGCAGAGATTGAGCCGTGTAACGAGCTTCGGCGGTGGACGGTTCGGACAGCACTTCGATCACCTCGTCCTGCAAATTGAGGATGACGTAGAACGGAATTCCCGCACTGGCGTAGAGCCGTTGCTTGATTCGGCGATCCGAGCGGAGCGAACTGTAGGCCACTTCAAACACCGCCAGCACATCGTCTGCGTGAGGCACTTCATCGGGGTAGTCATCGGGAGTGCCACGCACGAGACAACAATCCGGCTCCGGCTCGCTCGTCTCGCTGACGGTAATTGGCCCTTGGGATTGAAGGTGGCATGTCTGGCCCTCCGTCCAGCGAGTCAAGATTGCCGTGAGTCTCTTCAGGGCCAGCAGATGCCTTGCGCCGTGCGTCATGATCCCTCCCGTTTTGTCTCGACGATCCTTGTACACCAGCGATCCCTGAATCAGCTCGATGGGAGCGCCGTCGTGCAGGATTCCGTCGCGGATCATCTGGTGGTACTGCTCGACATTGAGCGGCGCGAGGTGCATGGTGATCCCCTCGCGGACATCATCGAGAAAACTCTCCTCCATCAATGCGACACTCATGGCACACACTCCGATCACGGGCGGGTTTCAGACGTTCGACGAGTTCGTTTCCGCGTCCTTGTACAGCTTGTATTCGACACTATCGACGAGGGCGAGCCAACTGGCTTCGATCACGTTTTCGGAGACGCCGACGGTACTCCAAACGTCCGTGTGATCGCGGCTTTCGATGACGACGCGGACTCGGGCGGCGGTCCCTTCGGCCGAGTTGATCACGCGGACTTTGTAATCGACGAGGTGCATCTCGCTGAGGTTCGGGTAGGTGGCCGCGAGTGCCTTGCGGAGGGCGTTGTCGAGGGCGTTCACGGGGCCGTCGCCCTCACCCACGACGTGTTCGACGTGGCCGTTGATTCGCAGCTTGACGGTCGCCTCGGTGATGGTCCCCTGCCCCGCCGTGGTCTCGACGTTCACGCGGTAATGCAGCCGCTGAAACTTCGGTGTGTAAGCACCCGCTTCTTTCCGCACGAGCAGATCGAACGACGCTTCGGCTGCCTCAAATTGATAGCCCTCGTTTTCGAGGTCTTGGACTCGTTCGAGAATGCGGGACATCAAGGCGTTGTCGTGGTTGATCTGGTACTTCGTCGTCTTGGCGATGATGTTCGAGCGGCCGGAGAGTTCACTCACGAGGACGCGCCGCTGATTGCCGACGGTCTCGGGCGGGATGTGTTCGTAGCTGGCGGCCAAGCGGTTGACGGCGTGAACGTGCATGCCGCCCTTGTGAGCGAAGGCACTCGTCCCGACGAAGGCTTGGCCGTTGCGGAAGTTCATGTTGGCGATCTCGTAGACGTAACGAGACAGCTCGGTCAAATGAGCGACTCCGCCCGGCTTCAAGACCTCATAGCCCTTCTTCAACGCGAGATTGCCGATGACGCTGATGAGGTCCGCGTTGCCGCAGCGTTCACCGATGCCGTTGATTGTCCCCTGCACTTGGATCGCACCATATTCAACCGCCATCAGCGAATTGGCCGTCGCGAGATCGCCATCGTTGTGGACATGGATTCCGACGGGCACCGTCAACACTTTGCGAACGGCATCGACTGCAGCGGCCACATCCTCGGGGAGCCGCCCGCCGTTGGTGTCGCACAGCACGATCAGGCTCGCGCCGGCATCCTGCGCCGCCACGACCGTCTTCAGCGCGAATTCGGGGTTCGCCCGGAAGCCGTCGAAGAAGTGTTCGGCGTCATAGAAGACTTCGCTCCCCTCGGCCTTCAGGAACGAGACTGAGTCGCGGATCATCGCGAGGTTTTCGGCTTCATCGATGTGCAGCACCTCGAAGACGTGCAAGTCCCACGTCTTGCCGACGATCGTCGTGACGGCCGTCCGCGCGTCGCGCAGGGCACACATCCCCACATCGTCTTCCGGCGCACATCCCTTCCGTCGCGTCATGCCGAACGCACAAACCTTCGCGTGCTTGAGCGGCAGGTCTTTGACTCGCAAAAAGTACTCGGCGTCCTTCGGGTTCGAGAGCGGATAGCCCCCCTCAATGAAGTCCACTCCGATGTCATCCAGCTTCTGCGTGATGAGCAGTTTGTCTTGGAGAGAAAAATTGACCCCCTCGCCCTGACTGCCGTCGCGGAGTGTCGTGTCGTAGATCTGGATACGGGACATGGCTCGACTTTCAACGTGGACTGCGGAAACAAAAAAACCCTCAGGTGCGACCTGAGGGCTTGTCATGGTTCGTAATTTCACCACCCCGAGATCGCTAATCGACTCCGCTAATAATCACGACCTCAATCCGAATGCTCGGGGCATTGGATGTGACGGTTGAGTCGTTCAAGTGCGGAAAGGTGTTGGTCATCGTCATTCACTCAGCTTGCATCGGGCATCGCCCGCCGGGACTTCAGTCGGGGAGGATGTTAAGGAGGAGTTTGACCCGAGTCAAACCGAGCCTCGCAAATGTACCGGTCCTGACATCCGGTACATCTGCAAAACGGCCGGGGTGCCTGCCCCCCAATACCTGTACTCATGCCGGAGCACGTTCACCTGTTGGCCTACCCGACTGTGCTGCCGGTCAAGATCGACCGTTTGCTGTCTGCCCTCAAGCAACCGTATTCGTTACGGATCAAACACTTGCTCGAAGCGGCTCGCAGCCCGTGGCTCGAACGGCTCACCGTTCAGGAACGTCCGGGCAAGACGGCCTTTCGGTACTGGCAGGAAGGGCCGGGCTACGACCGAAACCTTTCGACGGAACGAGGGCCATCACCTTTTTCAATTTCAGGGTGAGCGTCTCGCTTGCCCGCTTTTCAACTGCATTTACGCGCAAGCGAGACGCTCACCCTACGTTTTTCAACGGGCTGCTACATCTGTCGCGGCATGAGGTCGCTCTTCTCTGCCCCGCGCGACAGGGCTGGGCGAAATGGTGCGTGTGGACCTGCTCAAGCCGCTGACGTTTTGTTAGGTTGCTCGGCCGATTCCCGCTTGCCCCTGAACATGGCCACTCTTTCTGAACACTGAACCCTCGTTTTCCGGAGCCTCACCCATGACCCAAGTTCGCGTTCTTGTCGGCACCAAAAAGGGAGCGTTCATTCTTACTTCCGACGGAGCGCGGAAGGACTGGCAGATCGACGGGCCGCACTTTGGTGGTCTCGAAATCTTCCATGTGAAGGCGTCGCCGGTGGACCCGAACCGAATCTATGCGTCGCAGTGCAGCGATTGGTTTGGTCAGGTGATCCAACGCTCGAACGATGGTGGCCAGACGTGGGAGGCGGTCGGTAACAAGTTCCTCTACGACGGCGAGACGGGCAATCACCTGTGGTACGACGGCACGCCGCATCCGTGGGCGTTCAAACGAATCTGGCATCTGGAACCGTCGCTCACCTGTGCTGACACGGTTTACGCGGGGGCTGAGGACGCGGCCCTCTTCAAAACGACAGATGGTGGTCAAACGTGGAACGAACTGAAGGGACTGAGAACTCATCCATCGAGTTCTCAATGGGCACCGGGCGCGGGCGGCATGGGTGTGCATACGATCCTGCTCGATCCGTCAAACCCACTCCGAATCTACATCGCTATCTCAGCGGCCGGTGCCTTCCGCACGGAGGACGGTGGCGAAACGTGGACGCCCATCAACAAGGGGCTTCAATCCAAATACATGCCCGACCCGAATGCCGAAGTCGGCTACTGCGTTCATAACCTCGCGATGCACCCGTCGCGGCCAGACGTGCTGTTCATGCAGTTGCATTGGAACGTGATGCGGACCGACAACGCGGGCGATCTGTGGACCAACGTCAGCGGCAACCTGCCGACCGACTTTGGCTTCCCCATCGAAGTTCATGCTCACGAGCCGAACACGGTCTACGTCGTGCCGATCAAGAGCGACTCGGAACACTACGTTCACGAGGGCAAGCTGCGCGTCTTCCGTAGTCGGACGGGAGGGACCGATTGGGAGCCGCTCACCAACGGACTGCCTCAACGCGACTGCTACGTGAACGTGCTGCGCGATGCGATGTCGGTCGATACGCTCGACGGCTGTGGCGTCTACTTCGGCACGACGGGCGGTCAGGTCTATGCGTCTGCCGACGGAGGCGACTCTTGGAACGCGATCGTTCAAAATCTTCCCGCCGTCTATTCGATTGAGGTTCAAACGCTTCCGTGACCACATCTCAAGTGCGGATTGTTCTGCCGTATCACCTCAAGAACCTCGCCAAGACGACTACGGAAGTCACCGTCGAGGTTGCTGACCCCGTGACACCCCGTTCAATCCTCGACGCTCTGGAGTCCCGCTACCCGGTTCTCTGCGGCACAATTCGAGACCACGTCACTCACCAGCGTCGCCCGCTACTGAGATTCTTCGCCTGTGAACAAGACTTCTCGCACGAGCCGCCTGACACGCTCCTGCCATCCGCTGTCGCATCGGGCGTTGAGCCGTTCCTCATCGTCGGCGCAGTCGCGGGCGGATAAGGCGAGCGGCAGGAAGTCGCTTCCCCGTAGGATGGACGCCCCCGTCCGTCCGGTTCTTCTGGGCAAGCTCGGACGGACGGGGGCGTCCATCCTACGTTGCACGCGTGCGAACTCTTGCCGCTCGCCCAACATCCTGTTGAAGAACGTAGGGTAAGCCTCTGGCTTGCCCCTTTTTCAACTTCATTCACGGGCAAGCGAGGCGCTTACCCTACGTTCTTCAACAGGCTGCTGATGTGGTGCGATCCAATCCACTCGGACAGGGAATGAGCCTGTTCCGCGCATTCCGCAAGATCGCGTTCGCGGATCGCTCATCCCAACTTGCCACTCGCCAAGAGCAACGCGATTTCGCAGCCTTGCAGGAAGCTGGGGACGTGGAGCCATTCGTTGGTCGTGTGGATGTCGTGTTGTCCGCAGCCGAGGGTGACGGTCGGAAAGCCGTGAGCGGTCATCCAGTTGGCATCCAGCCCCCCGTTGCCGATGCACAGTTCGGGGGTGAGACCGATCTTTTCAACCGCTTGTTTGGCGAGCGAGACGGCCGGTTCACGGGGATCGAGCCGAAACGATTCGTACTTCAGATCGGAGTTGAAGGTGACGCGACCGGTCTTGCCGTCGGACGACTTGACCGACTTCGCCGCCAGTTCAAACGCCTTGCGGTACGCCTCGACGATTTTCTTGCGGAAGACGGGATCGTGACTGCGAGCCTCGGCCCGCAGCGAGAGGCTGGGTGTGACGACATTGGTCGCCTCACCCGCGTGGATGATCCCGACGTTGCTCGTCCCCCGGTGCTTACCCTTTTCGATGAGTCCATGCCAGCCGTTCTGCGTCAGATCGGCGATGGCCAGCGACGCGATGGTGATCGCGTTCACACCGCGCTCGGGATGAACGCCCGCATGGCTGGCAATTCCTTCGATTTCGACCTCAATCGCGTAATCGCCGGTCGCTCCGATGTTGACGTAGCGGGCCTCGCCACCGTCCCAGTTGAAGCAGAATTTGGGCGCACCGAGTTTGTTCGCCGAGACATACCGCGCCCCGTACAGACCGATCTCTTCTTGGACACAGAAGAACAGCGTGACGGGCGGATGCGGCAGCTTGCGACGAAACAGTTCGAGCGCCGCGGTCAACACGACAGCCACCCCTGCCCGGTCATCACCACCGAGGCCCGTCGCCGGATTGGCTGATCGAATTACATCCCCCTTCAGCACGGGCTTTGCCCCGACGCAGATGGGAACCGTATCCATGTGAGCCATCAACAACCGTCGCGGCCCGCGCTTCGTACCGGGCAATTTGACGATCAAATTCCCCGTCTCGCCGCCCCCCGGAATTCTACGGTTGGAAGTGTCGGTCTCGATGCACGACTCGGGAACGCCTGCTGCGAGAAGCCGCTCTCGAACGAACGCGACAACCTGCCCTTCCTGCTTGCTGCGGCCCGTGACGGCCATCAGTTCCATAACCAGTGCCACTGCCGCCGACTGGTCTACAGCAAGTGATGCATCTTCCGACGGATCTGTCATCACTGCTCCTCTCGCAAACTGTGAAAACCGTAGAGCAGGCGGCTCGCCTGCTCGTAGTTCTCGATGAAATCACAGGCGAGCCGCCTGTGCTACGGCTTTTTCAACAGGCTCCAAGTCCCAGGGCTTCCAAGGTGCAAAACACCGAGGAATCCCGCCTGTAGCCGAACTCGTGAGAGTTCGGACGATCGGTGATCCGATCCGAATTCTCACGCATTCAGCTACAAACGCGGGAAATCACCACCTTGGGAACCCCGCCCCTCAGCTCTTGACCTCCAACCACCGTACCGCGAATCAAAGGGTTACTCAGGCACTGCAAAAAACACGGCGGGCGAAGAACACTTCGCCCGCCAATTCCAACAGTCGCGACTTGCAACGAGACAAACACATCACATCCCAAACGGAAGTGCCCGTCAGTGAAATGCGACCACAATCATTCTTGGACAAGGCTGTAACAACCCGTTTCCGGATCTTTGACGATCCCCTCGGAGTTGTAAATGTTTTGGTAGATCATGTTGCTGAAGTTGGAACTGTTTGATTTATACCCAGCCTCCACAATCTTGGGAGTCAACTCTTCCAGAGTCAGCCCTTTTTTGCTTTTACCCAACAATTCTGAAATCACATCCCGCAAGGACCGTTCATTCTTGGGACGAGCACCGCGATTCTTACTTCCGCGTGGCCTTCCAGGACCGCGCTTGCCCGTGCCTGGTGGACGGCCCCGCTTCGCCCCCGTCTTTTTCACCGTCACCTCGGTGCCCACGATTCCTTGGAGTTGCTCCTGAATCTCGGCGAGTTCCAAGTGAAGTGCATCCCGTCGCCTACCAAGCTCTTGGACAAGCGACTTCCGTTCATCGAGGATTCGCTCAAGGTCGGCAACGTTGATTTCAAATTCTGCTCGTGACATATAACCCCGTTTTTGGCTGGCCTAATTGGGTGGCGAAACAACAACGCACACGCTTGGCAGGAGCCTATCTTCCTAATGATGCTATTGCAAACGATCTAACATTCTTTAAGCACCGGCTTAGAGGCAGTTTCAAAACCTGATCGACAAGAAGCCACGTTCGTCCCAGCGCGGCTTCACTTCGTTCAGCCGCAACCCTAGTGAATCAGGGAAAGCAGAACGCTCATCTCCGCTGATCTTCACTCATTCAAATCAGCGAAAATCAGCGTTCCACATTCTTCGCGCCCAGCGAAGAAACGAAACGTGAGTAGTACAGCGTGGGTTTTTGCAGGTCTTTCCACGTTCCGACGAACGTAGCTACGGTTTTGAAACTCCTTTTTGACTTGTTGCGTCATCCACTTCCCGTTGCATCATCCACTTCCCGCAGCTTTGAGTTCCCGCAACTCTGTCGCAGGAGGGCGGAAGAATTCGTCGCTGGCAGGCGAACAAGTTGAAGAAACCCAACAGTCCAGACAACCGGTTCATAAATTGGCAACAACGGGTAAATCCAACACGGTGCAATGGACACTCAATTGCTCGGCTCTTCCGGCTGTGTAGGCAAACTGCTGCAAGTGATTATCCGAGCGACACGAATGGATTTCCCCAAAGTAGTCGCAGGGTTACGGGGCTACTATTTTTCGCCAGTCCCCTCACCAACGACCACACCCCACAGCGCCTCTTGTCGGATTTCGAGGCTTCGACTACCATCGCGCCGCCTTGATCCAAGGTCGCCTAATCCCTGCAATCGCTGTCCGCTCACAACTCCCCACGACCGGAACATCTCATGCTGCTCTCCCCATTGTCGCGAGCCAAGACCGCGTTGACCGTCGGTTTGATGGCACTTGTCGCCACGACAATTTTCGCTCAACAAGCCTCGACAACAACCGCTGCCGATCAGGACACGGCCAAGTACGTGTCCAGCATGATCAGCAAGTTTCATATCAGCCAGAAGCCGCTGGATGACCGCATTTCCGCGATGCTGGTGCAGCGATTCGTCAAGGAATTGGACCCTCAAAAGCTGTACTTCGTGAAGTCTGACATCGACGGGTTTGCGAAGTATCGCGATCACTTGGACGACTATCTCAAGCAAGGCAAGGCAGACTTCGGTTACGAAGTGTTCGCACTCTATTTGAAGCGACTCGATGAACGGTTGGCGGTGGCCCACAAGCTGATCGACGCCCCGCATGACTTTGCACTCGATGAGTCAATGGTGATCGATGGCGACCAGTTGGCGTGGTCGGCCGATGCCGCCGAGGCCAACGAACGCTGGCGCAAGCGAGTCAAGTATGACCTGCTGACGTTGCAGCTCGACAAGGTATCTGCCGAAGATGTCCGGAAGCGGCTGCACAAGCGGTACGACACGGTGAAGCGGAGCGCTCACGACATGGAGGACAACGAAGTTCTGGAGATGTATCTGTCGTCGATGGCCCACTGTTTTGATCCTCACTCCAGCTACATGTCGAAGCAATCCGTCGAGGACTTCGAGATTCAGATGCGACTCAGCCTGCAGGGGATTGGCGCGGCGCTCCAGGCGGAAGATGGCGTGACTGTCGTGAAGCAGATCGTCGCGGGCGGAGCCGCCGAAAAGGACGGGCGTCTCAAAGTGGGCGATAAGATCACCGCCGTTGGTCAAGAGGAGGGAGACTTCCAAGAAATTTTGGAGATGAAGCTGAATAAAGTCGTCCGGCTGATTCGCGGTGATGGCGGAACGAAGGTTCGACTGCGCGTGCTCAAGGAAACGGGTGAGACTCTCGTCTACGAACTCACTCGCCAAACGATTGCCCTGACCGCACAAGAGGTCAAAGGGGAGATCATCCAAACCGGAGAGCGAGTTCCCGGCACGAAAGGCCGTGTCGGCGTCATCAACATCCCTTCGTTCTACCGAGACTTCGGCGGTGCTCAGCAGGGCAAGGACGACTTCAAGAGTACGGCCCGCGATGTCCTGAAAGTCTTGAATGACTTCCAAACTCAAGGCGGCGTCGATGCCATTGTTGTCGATCTCCGCATGAACGGCGGCGGTGCGTTGAGTGAGGCGATCGAAGTTTCGGGCCTCTTCATAGACCGTGGCCCCGTCGTTCAAGTGAAGGAGCAGAACGGGCGGATCAAGAGCCACGATGACGAAGAGCCGGGGGTCGAGTATTCCGGCCCGCTGCTCGTACTGTGCAACCGACTCTCCGCCTCAGCGTCCGAGATTTTTGCGGCGGCGATCAAGGATTATGGACGCGGCATCGTGATCGGCGATGTGACGACGCACGGCAAGGGAACCGTTCAAAACGTCATGCCCGTCAGCAGTCAGATGTTCCGGATGCTCAATGGGAGCAAGGACCGCGGCTCAGTCAAACTGACGATCAACCAGTTCTATCGCGTGAACGGCGACAGCACTCAGAATCGTGGCGTCGAATCCGATGTCGTGCTGCCGTCCTTGATCGACCACATGGATTTGGGCGAGTCCTTCTTGGAAAACGCTCTCGCCTTCGATCACATCGCTCCCGCAAAGTTCGCGGCGTACGGCTACAACACCCCGCAAGTTGTCGCGGCGTTGAAGGTTGCCAGCCAAAAACGAGTCGCCGCCGATCCGAAGTTCCAGCAGGTCGCCAAGGACATCGAACGCTATCTCGCCCGCAAAAACCGCAAGACGGTGTCGCTCAACGAAGAGGCGATGAAGCGGGAACGGGATGACGACAAAGCCGCCAAGGAAGTCGAGAAGGAAGAGGAAGAGAACGAAACGAAGTCCGACAAGCCCGTCTTCGCCAAGTCGGAGTACAACAACGAAGTCTTGCAGATTGCTCTCGATTATTTCTCACAGTTGAAGGCCGCCAAGACCGCCGCTCGTTGAGCGACATCTTGGGTACACACGAACTCAAGCCCGAACCGCCCGGCGGCTCGGGCTTGTTCGTTTCGAGACCTCGCGTTGAAAACACTCCCCGCACCGATATCATCCCGCCCATGTCCATCATCGAAGTTCAAGACCTTGCCAAGCACTATCGCGTCTACCGCAAACGGGCCGGTTGGAAGGCATCGCTCAGCGGGCTGTTCAAACGCGAATACAACGTCGTTCAAGCCGTGAAGGGTGTCAGCTTCACCATCGAGCGGGGTGAGATGGTTGCGTTTCTCGGGCCGAACGGTGCCGGGAAGACAACGACACTGAAGCTGCTGAGTGGGCTGATCTATCCGACGAGCGGCACGGCCACCGTTCTCGGCTATGTCCCGTGGCAGCGCGACAACGCTTATCGCAAGCGGTTCTCGCTGGTCATGGGGCAGAAGAACCAACTCTGGTGGGACTTGCCCGCGCAAGAGTCGTTCATCCTGCATCGCGAGATCTACGGGATCGACACGGTGCAGTTTCAGCGGCGGCTGGATGAACTGACGGATCTGCTCGATGTTCGCAAACTGGTCGGTCAGCCCGTGCGTGAACTTTCACTCGGCGAGCGGATGCGGATGGAGTTGATCGCCTCGCTGCTCCATTCGCCCGAAGTACTGCTGCTCGACGAACCGACCATCGGGCTGGATGTCGTCTCACAGCGAAAGGTCCAAGGTTTCCTGCGTCATTATCAGCAGGAGCAGCAGATGACGGTGCTGCTCACCAGTCACTACATGAAGGATGTCGAAGCCCTTTGTCGTCGAGCCATCATCATCAACGAGGGCGAGATCAAGCACGACGGCCCGCTGGACGAAATCCTCGACCGCTTCAGCAGTGTCAAACAGATTCAGCTCCAGTTCGCCGGGACCGAGCTTCCCGAAGACCTCGAACGGTACGGCAAGATCGTCGAACGAATGCCTCCGCGTGTGAAGCTGGAAGTCCCGAGACAGGACATCCCCAAAGTCCTCGCCGCCCTGCTCGACCGCTACGCGATTGAAGACGTTGGCGTGCAGGAACGTCCGCTGGAAGATGTCATCGCCGAGTTGTTCGCTCGGAAAGACGAGACTGTCTCGAAGGAATGAAGAACCCCTCACCCGATCACCGAAGCGGTGGTGCCCGAGCCGGGGCGAGGGGACAAGGCGGGCTTAACAGCCTGTTGAGAAATGTAACTTGGACGCCCTCGTCCGAGCGATTTCCAGTTGGAAGAGGACGGACGAGGGCGTCCATCCTACGATTTTCGTCAGGTCCCCATGTCCTCTTCCCTCCGCGTCAAATGGTGCATTCTGCGAACCTCGATAGAGGAGCGGCTCGTTTATCGAGCCGACTTCATGTTCGCGACGCTGGTCCGGTTCCTGCCGATCGTCACGCAGGTCTTTCTGTGGGGAGCGATCTATCAGGCGACGGGGCCGGGGGACACGAAAGTCATCAATGCGTACACGTATGGCGACATGGTGGCCTACTCGCTGCTGGTCATGGTGGGGCGAGCCTTCTCGTCGATGCCGGGGCTGACGACGGGGATTGCCCGCGATATTCGCGACGGCTCGATCAAGAAGTTTCTCATCCAGCCGATCGACTTGATCGACTATCTCTTCTGGCACCGGGTCGCTCACAAGCTGGTCTATTACGTGATGGCGGCGATCCCGTTCGGACTCGTCTTCTGGCTGTGTCGCGACTACTTCCGAGGCTGGCCCGACGGGATCACGCTCGCGGGATTTGTCGTCTCGCTGGTGCTCGCCTTTCTGATCGGCTTCCTGATCGAAAGCCTGATGGGACTGGTCGCGTTCTGGTTTTTGGAGGTGAGTTCACTGGTCTTCGTCTACATGCTCATCAGCTATTTCTTGTCGGGACATATGCTGCCGCTCGACTGGCTCCCGCCGTGGGTGGCGAATCTCACACTGCTGCTGCCGTTCAAGTACCTCGCTTATGTCCCAGCCGCGATCATGCTCCACAAGTACGATCACGCCGCCCTAGCCCTCGAATTGGGAACGGGCATCGTCTGGGTCGTGATCCTGCTGTTCCTCAACCGGCTCGCTTTGTCGCGCGGGTTGAGGCGGTATAGTGCGTACGGCGGGTGAAAATCTGGAAACCATCAAAGAAACGGTACGTCATGTCAGCGACAACACTAGAACCAAGCGCTGTTGAGCGGATGTTGGAGGAAGCCTTAAGCCTTCCACGCTCCGAGCGAGCCGCTCTCGCGAAAGAACTGATTGCGAGCCTCGAACCCAATGATGACGCGGCCTCAATCGAGGCGGAGTGGGTCGCGGTTGCGATGGAACGGTCGCGAGCCTACGACGCTGGTGAGATCACGGGCTGCGATTGGCGAGAGTCCGTGGCCATCGTCCAAGCCGCTCTTGATGCCCGAGCAGCGGGTGGAGCGTCGAAATGAATGTTGTCGTACTGCATGCGGCAACCGAGGAAGCACGTACCGCATCCGTGTGGTACGACGAGCAAGAGGCGGGAGTCGGGGCTAAGTTCTTGAGCGAGTATTACTCGATATTGGAGAACATTGAGCAGGTTCCTGATCGATATCCGCTCGCGGAAACTGCGGATGCACGCTTCGGAATTCACAGCGCTCGAATGGATCGGTTTTCTTACGCAGTGTACTACGAAATCCTAACTGACCATGTTCTCGTCTTGGCGGTGAGCCACGGAGCACAACGCCCGAACTACTGGATCCGGCGGCGCAAACACAACTCGTAGCCGTCGATTCGCTTCGCCAGACAACTAACGACACGGATGTCATGCCTTCTCCGCCAACGCCACTCACCGCGAATAACTCCCTTGACAAGATGTCGGGCGTGTACGGTCGCACGTTTTGGTTGGCCTATCTGGCGAACTCGACCCTGATTTTGGGGAACGCTTTGACGTTTCGGTTTGCCGAGTTGGTGAATCATCTCGGTGGGACGGAGAGTGACACCGGGATCATCGTCGCATTGGGGACGGCCGTTGCCGTGCTGGTGCGATTGAGCGTGTCACACGTCTTGGACGATTACGGCACGCGACGGATGTGGCCGCTGTGCGCGATGCTGTTCGTCGTGGGATGTGCATCGTTCTTGGTGCCGACGGATTTGTCGTGGGTCATCTACGTCGCACGGGTGGCGTACTTCGTCGGACTGACGGGGATGTTTGCCTGCTCGATGACGCACATTCAAAACCACGTCCCGCCCGAGCGTCGCACCGAGATCATCGGCAACCTCGGAAGCAGCGGCTTTGTCGGGATGATCGTCGGCTCGAACATCGGCGACATCGTCCTGAGGTTCGTGCCGGACAAGCGGACTCAGTTTGTGATCCTGTTTGGCGGCGCGGCGGCGATTGGGTTGGTGTACCTCGCGATCATCGTGTTGTTGACGCGCGATCAGGACCACGCACCCACGTCTCCATCCCCGCCCGCCTTTCGATTGCTGTTCCGCTTCTGGCCGGGAGCCGTCGTACTGGCGGCAATGATCATGGGGCTGGGTGTCACGGCGACGCAGACGTTCCTCACGCGCTTCGCCACGTCGCAGCACATCGACGGCATCGCGGCCTTCTTCTCGGGCTACGCGATCTCGGCGTTTGTCTTTCGACTGCTGGTGTCGAACTGGAGTCGCACCATCGGCCGCCATTGGATGCTGGTGCCAGGGCTGCTCGGTCACGTCGTCGGCCACGCGCTGCTCGCGTTCGCGACGGAGTGGTGGCACTTCATTCCGGCCTCGATCGTCTGCGGCTTCGGTCACGCCCTGCTCTTTCCCGCCGTCGTCTCACTCGGTTCGGGAGCCTTCCCCAAAGAGTGCCGTGGTTCTGGAACCGCCATCATCCTCGGCTTCACCGACTTCGGCTCGCTCGTCTTCGCCCCGGTCCTCGGCTGGATCATCGTCCACCACGGCTTCACCGCGATGTACCTGACCTCCAGCGGTGCCGCACTCATCACGGCCCTGCTCTACGCCGTCGTCGCGTGGAACCACCCGGATGACGAGGCGGCTCGTTGAGATGGCTTTTCCTTCGGTCCCGTTTTTCGTGGAACCAAATGCGACTGCCACTTGTATAAGCTGGCGAGGCACAGCCAATCGCAATGGGATCGCATGAACGACGACGAACGGATCATCTCGCAAGTGCTTTCGGGGGACACGGCCGCGTATCGGCTGCTGGTGTCGCGGCATGAGCGCTCGGTCTTCGGATTCGTGACGAATCTGGTCCGGAACGGGGCGGATGTGGATGACATTTCGCAGGAAGTCTTCGTCGCCGCGTTCACTCATCTCGATTCCTTCGATCCCAAACGGGCAAAGTTTTCGACGTGGTTGCTGACGATTGCTCGAAACCGCTGCTGCAACTTTTTGAAGAGACGGCTTCTGACAACGGGTGACGTTGGCGAACTGGTGAGCGATGCGTTGCCTCCCGAAACGGAGGCGGTTGCTCGCGAAACGTGGAATCAACTCGATGCCGCGCTGGACCGGCTCTCCATCGAACAACGGGCGGCGTTCGTCCTCGCGGAGATTCAAGAGCTGCCGCTCGCCGAGATCGCGGCCATCGAAGGAGTCCCCTTGGGAACGGTGAAGTCACGGCTCAGTCGAGCGAAAGAAAATCTGCGGCGCGAGTTGTGGGACTGGCAGCCTGTTGAAGCCGATCCCGCACGAACTCAATCACATCGAGGTGCAACATGAGCCAGTCGAAAGATCGTCACGACGACCCGCTCGAAGCGTGGCTCGCGGTGAAGCGGGCCGTCTCCCCCAGCGACTCGTTCGTGACCGGCGTGATGTCGGCGGTGGAGCGAGTGGCGAGGTCGAGGCCGACCGTCACCAAGGCCGCTTCGCTCAGCGGGGGCGTCTCCACGCAGACGGTTTCGTACTTGGTTGCCTCGGCGGCGGCGGTGGTCTGTGCCGTGCGAGTCTACGGTGTGGTGCATGTGTTGCTGGAGCCGACTCCCGAGTACTCGGTGGTGTCGGGTGAAACGAAACCGGAGGTTCCCGATGACAAGCGAGATGTCTCACGTTCGTAAGCCGTCACAGGCGCTGTGGCTCTCATCGTTCTGCTGCGGACTCGGCCAGATTTACTGCGGTCGCGTCGGTCGGGGGCTAGTCATGTACAGCGTCTCGATGATGGCGTGGCTGGTGGTCGCCGTACTGGCTTTGCAGGGAAACGCGACCGTGGTCTTCACGGGACTGGCGGCCCTGGTCGTGGTTCTGATCGCGTTCAACATCTGGTCGTCCCTCGATGCGAAGGCCATCGCCCGCAGCATGGCCGCCATCGACTATGAGCCGCAGGAATACAACCGGCCCGTGGTCTACGGCCTGATGATTGCGACGTGGTTTCCCTACGCGATCGGCCTCGCCCTGTTCCTGCGATCGAACGTCGTCGAGGCGTTCTATCTCCCCACGGCGTGCATGACTCCCTCGTTCGTTCCCGGAGACCGCGTGCTGGCGAACAAGGTCGGGATCGAAACAGCGTCGTTCGAGCGTGGTGATGTCGTCGTCTTCCGCTCCCCGCAGAACCGCAAACAAAACTTCATCAGGCGGATCGTCGGACTCCCCGGCGAAACGATCGAGATGAAGGACGGAAAGGTGCTCATTAACGATCAGCCGCTCCAGCAGGAACCGGTGCCGGAGGGAGACCAGTCACCACCAATCAAGGTGGACGGCAAGAAAGCCTGCTACGAACAGAACGGCCCGAGACGGTACGCGATTCTGTTGGATGAAAAGAGCAACGCGATCAGCCTCCCGAAACAAACCGTCCCGATCGGCACGTACTTCGTCCTGGGAGACCACCGCAGCCAGTCTCTCGATAGCCGCGAATTCGGACCGATTCCGCACGGCGATATCGTCGGGCAAGTCATCATGAACTATTGGCCCGGCGATTCATGGAAGCGGTTCGGAGCGGTGCGTTGATGAAGAGGGGGTTGTCGTCCTGCGGACGCCCTTGCATCCTGCGAAGCGGACGACATACTTCGGCCCGGCTCTGCGGAGCATTTTGAAAGACTCTTTAAAGGACACAGACGATGAAGCGAGTTGGTGCCACGACACTCAAAGGAAACCCGGTCGATCTCAAGGGACGCGCTTTGGCGGTGGGAGACAACGCCCCCGAATTCAAGCTACAAGACAACGGCCTCGCCGACGTGACGCTCGCCAGCAGCGCGGGCAAGACGCGAATCATTGCCACGATCCCGTCACTCGATACGCCGACCTGTCATGCTGAAACGAAGCGGTTCAATGACGAAGCCAAGAACCTCGCCAACACCGAAGTGCTGGTCGTCAGCATGGACCTCCCCTTCGGAGCGAAACGCTGGTGCGGAGCCGAAGGCGTGGAAACGGTGAAGACGCTCAGCGCGCATCGTTGCACGGAATTCGGCTACGACTACGGAGTCCTCATCAACGGTGGTCCACTCGACCGCTGCTTCTCGCGAGCCATCTTCGTCATCAATCCCGCAGGCAAACTGACGCACGTCGAGTACGTTCCGGAAATCGCCAACCACCCGAACTACGACGCCGCCTTGGCCGCCGCCAAGGGTTGAGAGAGTTCACGCCGAAGTCCGGCTGTTCTGAAAGCCGGACTTCAGCCTTTCGGCACATCGAAGCCTGAAACGCACGCGAAGAAGCAGGGTCGAGACCTCCTTCGCGTGCGCTTCAGGCTTCAATTGTTATCACCCGTGAGAATTCAACATTCACGTCAAATTCGACAGCGGCCCATCCCCGCAGAAGTCGGGGTTGCCGAAGCGTTCGATCCGGTGGCCGAAGCCGTGGGCGAGCGACATCAGCAGCCGGTTGTGCGCCGTTTTCTGGTACTTCAGCGAGCGACCCATCTGGAAATCGAGGCCGTTGCCGACCAGCACGAACGGGATATTGTCGAGCGTGTGCGAGTTGCCCTTACCCAGCTCGTTCGTCCAGACGATCAGCGTGTTGTCGAGCAGGCTCCCCTGTCCGCTCGGTTCGGGTGTCTCTGACAGACGCTGTGCGAGGTAGGCCATCTGTTCGGCGTACCACTTGTTGATCCGCGTGAGTTTATCCTGAGACTTCTCGTCTGTGTCCGGATTGTGTGACAGCTCGTGATGTCCCTCATCGACGCCCAGCCAGCGCATCTTCGCCCCGCCGACTGAGTTCGTGTATTGCAGCGTTGCGACGCGGGCGAAGTCGTTTACAAAACTGTTCACCATGAGGTCAATTTGCAGCTTGCTAAGACGCGGCATGTTGTCGTTCTCTTCCTTGATGCCCGGCTCCAGTTCGGGCACGGCATGACCAATCGCCTCGACCGACGTGGCCTTCAATTCCTGTTCGAGTTCACGAACGAAGGTCGTCTGTTCTTCGAGAAGCTGCCGATCTTGAGCGTTCACGGCAGACGCGACTTTTTTCAGATCGCCCTGCAATTCGTCGAGGATGCTCTTGAGATTCTCTTGGTCTTTCAGGCGACCGTAGAGCTTCGAGAACATCTGGTACGGATCGTCGATCGGCGCGATCGGCTTGTTGGCACCCGAGTACGACATGCGCGTCCACGTGTCGGCGCGATCGGGAACCATCACGCCGAACTCCAGCGATCCGAACCGCGTGCGTCGGCTGGCATCGGCCTGCAAAAAGTTCTTGATCTCTTGATCGATTGAGATGCCGCTCGACCAACCGGCCGGTGTGTCCGATCCCCCTTGGATATTGCCTGGGAAAAGTTCTGTCCCGGTCAGCAAACAGCCAATGCCGCGCATGTGGCTGTCGCCGTCACCACGCACCTTGTCACACACTCCGTTGAGCGTGAGCAACTTGTTTTTGAACGGCTCTAGCGGCGAGAGGCTGTCCTTCAGTTTGAAGTCTTCGCCCTCTTCTTCGGGCCAGAATGTGTTCGGCACGACACCGTTCGGGCTGAACATGATGACCAGCCGCTGCTTGCGAGCCGTTTGATTGGCAAAGCCGAGGCTGGGCAGATTCAACACAAACGGCAGCGCCGCCGCACTGAGGCCAAGCTCGCGGAGGAAGTCGCGTCGGGAAGTTTGAGGCACAATCATGTCTCCTGAACGGAATTGTTTGAATGACGCGGGCGAGTTTATTCGTCGCCACCCAATAACTTTCTCAAGTCGCGTGCTCCATGCAAAACGCGCTTGATGCAAATCTGAAATTCGTCCGTCTCATAAAACACAACATAGTTTCCGACGGGACAACATCGCAGTCCCGGCGACACATGCCCGAGCAGATCACCTGCCCCCGGCTGGCGTGCGAGCATTTCAAATCGTTCAATCAGGCGGTCGATCATTCGATCCGCCGCGGGCAAATCATGCTGGGCGATGTAACACCAGATTTCATCCAAGTCGGTTTCGGCTCGTCCGACCAACACGTAACGACTCATGGCGCGGCCTGCCCGACACCAAGACGTTCTCGACCTCGCGACTTGATTTCATCGGCAAACGCTCGCAGTTCGGTCTCGTTCTCAAACTGGCGCACCCGACCGGCGGCAACGTCTTCATCCGCCGCTCTCAATGCCTGTCTTAGATCACTAAACTCCTCCGACTCCGATTGCCGCACCTGCATCTCTCGCAAGGCGGTTGCGATCACCTCATCCCGGGAGGCGAATCGCCCCTGCTTCACTTCGGACTGCACGAAGGCTTCCAAGCTGTCGGAGAGTACGGCAATCATGGTCATGGCTCCAAAAAACGCGGGGCTGTTGAGCGGAGTGCGGCGGGCGGCTAGATGGCATTTCAATACTTAGCCCGACGCGCAAGCGAGGGCTTCACCATCATCGAATGCCCAGCCCTCGCTTGCGCGTCGGGCTAGTTGTTCGAGGCAAAAACAGGTTTTGAAATGCCCACTAATCACTTGACCGAGGCAGTTTGTGGTTTGGATTCGGTGGGTGTCAACGCACTAGTGGCGATGATCTCGACCAGCAGCTTGCGGATGTTGAAGTTCTCTTGGACGAAGGTCTGTCGCAGTGAGTCCTTGGCCTGCGAACCGTAGGCGCGGATCGGCTGCTTGATGAGGGCGTGAAAGAGTTGCTCGACGAAGGCGGCGTGAGTCTCCGGGCTGTTGGCCAGAAAGTTTGCCAAATCGCGCACACCGTTAAATTGGACCGTGTCGCCGTGACGAGTGCGGTAGGCACCGGATGCGACGATCGGTTGGCCAAGCTCTTCCTTACGAAATCGGCCGACGGCATCGAAGTGCTCCAGCGTGAACCCGAGTGGGTTGATCATCGCGTGGCACGACTGACAAGATTCCGGCTTGGTTTGCAGGGCGACACGGTCTCGCGTGCTGAGATCGGGACGCAAATCCGCAGCCAACGGCGTGACGGCCTCCGGTGGCGGACGCAGTGTGCGGCCGAGCACGCTGCGCGCGATGAAGACGCCGCGATGAATGGGGGAACTGGTCGCCGTGTACGCGAAGCCCGCCATCAGGTACGGGTGCGAGAGGACTCCCGCGCGCTCCTTCGAGTCGAGCAGCACCGACTGAAACGGCGCGTCTTCAGGAAGATCGACCCCGTAGAACTTCGCCAGCCGCCCGTTCAACGAGAGTGAATCGGCGAGGAGCAACTGACGAAAGTCGGCCGATTCGCTCGACAGAACTTCATCGAGAAACAGTTCGAGCGACGTGCGGAGGTCGTTGGCAAGGGTCGCATTAAACTCGGGAAACCGCTCGGTGTCTTTGGCCACATCAGGGACGTGATCGACCTTCAGCCAACGGAGTAGAAAATCGGACAGCTTCGATTGCGTGCGAGGATCGGTCAGCATCCGCTCGGCGTGCGAGGCGACTTGTGCGCGAGTCGCCAGCTCTCCCTTGGCCGCAGCGTTGAGGAGCTGTTGGTCCGGCATCGAGTCCCACAATCCGAACGCCATGCGCGATGCCACGTCGTAGGGGTTGTTACTGCTCTCAACCGAACCGCCGACTTCACGGTAAAGGAATCGCGGTGACTTGAGGACCAGCAGCACGACTCGTTTCACAGCGGCTTCGGGATCGGTCGCTTCTGCAAACTGACGATCAATGAACAACTGCCGCGTGTCGTCGTCGAGCGGCCGTCGAAATGCTCGCTCGGCGAAGCGGCGGCAGAAGTCCTGCAACCGACCGACTCGATCCGCCGCGTCACGCTTCGTGCCGGACAGTTCATCGAGATGAGTGACGACATCCGTGGCGACTTCGATCGCCGCGTCCGTAGTCGCTTGATCCCATTCTTTCGAGATCGAAGTCGCCTTCTCCCAACCGAGGCTGCGGTCATCAGGCGGGAACGGCGTTGAGACCACGCACCACTGTGACGGCTTGCTCGTGGAAAGGTTTCGCGCGGGGATGATCTCCGTCACGCGATGTGGCCGCTTCCATTCGAGAAAGATCGATGCGGGAGCGGACGGTTTTTCCTTCGCCTTCTTGTCGTCAACTCCCTGCTTCGCCTTCGAGAATTCCAGCCGCAACGCATACGTTCGGCCACCCATCAAGAAGATCGAACCGCGATGTTCGGTGTCGGTGCCGGACTTCACATAAGCATCGACGAGCGGTCGGTTGAGGTCGTTGATCCAGAGCCGCGTCGCTTGGTTCGTGCGGACTTGGAACTCGTACTCACCCGTGTCCGGTGCGAAGACGGCTCCCTCCCATTTGATCGAGAACTCATGCGGCTCCAGCTTCTCTGCGTCGGGACTTTTGTCTTGGAAGTCGAACGCGACGACGGGATCAATCCGTTCGAGGACCCGATCTTTTCCGTTGACCCGCCGCGATTTGAAGTACTCGCCACGCAGGCCGACTTCCTGATCGAGTCGTCCCGTGCCGCGAAACGTTCCGATCAGATCGGCCACGACGTTGCGGTACTGCCTGACCGTGAGACGCGACAGTTCGATGCGAGCGGGCTTGTTGCGAGCCTGCGCCGTCGGGGAATAGAAGCTGTCGTGAATGAACTGCGAAACGAGACGAGCCTCTTCACCGACGCACGTCCCCGGCTGGTCCTCGGGCATTGTCTGGCTGACGTACTCGGTCAACTCGCCAACGGAACGGTCTCCCACCAAAGCATGAGGATACTTATCGGTCGCGCCCTCTCCTTTGGCTCCGTGACACGCGGCACATTTCTGCTGGTAGACCAACTCGCCCGTCGGCCCCTCGACAGCCGAAGCGACTCTCGCGAACAAGACGATGCCCAGCGTGAAGGCCAGCGACACGGCACGACGCGCCGGTGACAGGCGTCGCGGGACAAGAGTTTCGCACTGCTTTGTGATCTGCATGGGGCGGGCTGTCGGCTGGTTGGTAACGTAGGGTAAGCCTCTGGCTTGCCCGTCTTCCAACAGCAGTTACGGGCAAGCGAGACGCTTACCCTACGTTTTTCAACAGGCCGTCTATCGGCAAGCGGCTACTGTGGAGGAGGTCTGGCATGGGGCGGGAGGACTGGCTGGGGAGCGAGGTTCTATCCCGCCGTCACTCCAGTCGCCACGAGCGGATCCTGAATTCCTCCTCTGCCCCGGCACTCGTGGTGGCCAACTTTGTATTGCCCCCTCGCGTCGTTTAACCGCGTGGGCAACGCCCCGCGCGTCGAGCGACATTCGAGTCTGTTCCCCATCCACGCGCGGGGCGTTGCCCACGCGGTTAAACGAGGGCAACCCCGCAATCTCATGTTGTCCGACCACTAGCTTCGCACTCTTGGGTCAGGCGGAGCCTTGGCGAAACTGCCGCTGATAAATCGACCCGTAGGATGGACGCCTCGTCCGTCCGCGTCTGCAATCTCGGACGGACGAGGCGTCCATCCTACGGGTCACTCATTTTCCGGGTGTTGCCTGGGCGCAGCGCGCGTGCTGTTGCTCACCGCCAGCCGCGGGTCCGAAACAGCAGCGTTGCGGCGGTGAGCCAGCCAACAACGAGTGCCAGCATCGGCACCAAGTCCGTCGCACGGGCCAAGGGAATCGGTCGCTGCAGTGAGAGGAAGAGCATTCCAAAACCGTAGTTCTCGAACGCGAACGACTTCAATTGGGCAAAGGCCGAAAACTTGGTCGCGAGATAGAACACGACCGCTCCGACCAGCATGTAGCACAACGCCAGGAGGCTCGCGCCGCTTTGCGTTTTGGTGAGCGACGCGATCACCATCCCAACGCTGCACAGACCAAGGCTCGTCAGCAGGAGCGTGGCCCACAAGCTGGCGTGCGTCAGTGCGGTCGGCTTCAGCACGGCGATCACCGCTCCGCAACCGAGGGCCGACAGCAGCAGATGAAACAGGATCTTGGCTTGGAGCAATTCCGACATTGTGATCGGCGACAGTGCGAGCGCCGTCAGCGTCCCGCGTTCGCGATCCTGGCTCGTGAACGACACGATCAACTGGCAACACGTCACGAACTGCACGACCAGCAGCAGAATGGCCGCCGCGAGTTCTTCGCTCATCAAATCTTTCAGCGAACCGGATTGCAGCCGTTCCATGACGAGCGCCGTGGCCGATGTCGGGCGACTCGCCGCCGGGGCCTGCTCGACCACTTGAACCTGACCGAAGTGATCCACTGCGATCGGCCAAAACCAGCGCAGGAACGGTTCGAGAACATCGGACTTCCCACCGGGATGACGATACGCAACGCTCAACTGCGTGGACGATCCGTCGTCGGCGGGCAGTTCCAGCAACTCGATCGCGCAGGTGAACGGCGGATACATCCGCTGCTCGCGAAACACCGCAATCCTGCTGATTGGCATGACGCGGATCGTGGTGGTCTGCTTCGCCGCCTGAGTGAGCTTCTCGACAAAGGCGCTCGAGACCCCACCCGGTTCGCTCGCCACGAGTGGATCGGGATGGACGATCCAACAGGACAGAGCGGGACTCTTCTCGTTGCGGCTCAAGGCCAACAGCAACGAGAACGCCACGAGCAACCCAAGCACCATCAGTGCCGACGGGTTCTTCAACAACCGGAGTGCCTCGCGGCCGACCAGTGTTCGGACTTTGTCGAGTCGCGGCATCATGTGTAAGCCTGTCCCGTCAGCTTGAGGAACACGTCTTCAAACTGGAATTCCTGCGAATGCAGGCGAACACACGCCTCGTGACGAATGATGTTCGCCAATCGTTCGCGTTGCCGATCATCATCCAGATCAAGCTCTTCGCGGAGTACCTGACCAGACTGTTCGTATTGCGCCAGCACCTTGCGTTCGGCGTGTCGGGTCATGAAGTTCACCGGCGTGTCGCAGTCGATGAGCTTCCCTTTGCAGAGAATCGCCACGCGATCACAGATTTGCTCGACCTCTTCCATGTCGTGCGTCGTGAGGAACACGGTGGTGCCGCGCGCCGTCAGCTCGCGCAGCAGCTTTCGCACGACATCGGTGGAATACCGGTCGAGGTTCGCCGTCGGTTCGTCGAGATACAAAATCCGGGGTTGGTGCAGGATTTCGCGTGCGATCAGTAGCTTCTTCCGCATCCCTTTCGAGTACGCCCGCACCGGCAAGTCTGCGGCTTCCGACAGTTCGAGCCGTCCCAAAGCCCGATCGACCTCCACCAGCGGCACGTCGTAGAGCTTGGCAAACAACACCAAGTTTTCGCGACCGGAGAATTCCTCCATGTGGTTTTCCGTGTCGGGAACGTAGCCGAACAACGGCTTCACTTTCGCGAAGTCGCGCGGCAACGAGTGTCCCGCAATCTCGACTCGTCCTGAAGACGGACGGCTCGCGCCAATCAGCACGCGAATGGTCGTGCTCTTGCCGGCTCCGTTCGGCCCGAGAAAGCCAAACAACTCCCCCTCGCGCACGGAAAGACTCAGCCGGTCCACGGCCGTAAACGAGCCATACCTCACCGTCAGTCCGTCAATGACGATGGACTCGCCACGCAAACCCGTCGCGGCAGGAGGTTCAGGCGGCATCAGACTGGACATCCGCAGTGGCCCCGGTGACAAAGGTGAACACTCTTCCGACCGTGGAAGGGTAGCTCACGATTCACCCCAAGGACGGGCGAGTTGTCTTGGCAGATCGCTTCACCGAGGACTCCGCAATCGCGTTGCGTCACTCTTTCCCAAGGAATCTCGAAATGGTCTGCCGTGTGTGGTTTCAAGTCGCGTGGGCGATGGTTGTCAGTCTGATGATGTTGAAGGAGTGTGGAGCCGCGGAACAGATTGACTCCGCGCGGCCTGTCACTCCGGCTGCAAAAGAGTTGCGAGTGGGCGCTCTACGTGTGGACCGAGTCTTGTTCTTGGGGAACAGCATCACACTGCACGGCCCGGCTCCGAAGATCGGTTGGACAGGAAATTGGGGAATGGCGGCGAGTGCTGTGGAGAAAGATTATGTCCATCTGCTGACGGCCCAGATCGCGAAGACTGCCGGCGGGATGCCCGCAGTGAAGGTCAAGAACATCGCCGACTTTGAACGCAATCTCGATGCGTACAACTTGGCCGAAGGTCTGAAGGACGAACTGGAGTTCCAAGCCGACCTGGTCATCGTGGCGATCGGTGAGAACTCGGCGGCGCTGACGACCGACGAAGCGAAACTCCGGTTCAGCACGTCGTTCGCCAAGTTGTTCGCGGAACTGAAGCGGCACGGCAATCCAACGCTCATCGTCCGCAGTCAGTTCTGGGCGGACTCGGCCAAGGACGAACGCATGAAACAAGCGTGCCTCGACGCGGGCGGAGTCTTCGTTGAGATCAGCCAGCTCGGCGCTGATGAAGCCAATTTTGCCCGATCAGAACGAAAGTTTGAACACGCCGGCGTGGCAGGCCATCCCGGCGACAAAGGAATGCAGGCGCTGGCCGATGAACTTTGGAAGGCGATCCAAAAACAAGCGAGACCGGTGCCCGTCAAACCAGAGTGAGCTGCCGAAGTGAGAGCTGAGACCGGAGCCACTCTCACGGAACATTTGTCCCGTCTTTCATTCGCGCTCTCCTCAATTCGCGCGGAATATCTGCCGCGCGAATTGAGGAGAGCGCGAATCAAGACAGAAGCGATCCAAAAGATCTGGGTCCGACAAATCAGCGATCTGAACGAGAGGCGGTTTCAAAACCCGGAAAGTAACCCGCAGCGTGAGCGAGGGCGTTGGAATGTTCAGCGTGGAATCGCCCTCGCTCACGCTGCGGGTTGGTTTTGAAACCGCTTCTAGCGAGATGCGGGCGTCCGTCGTTCTTATGAAAGCCTCGAATCATGACCATCATGGAAGTTTGGGAACTGCTCAGTTACGTGGTGACGGTAATCGGCTTGCCGATGGCCGTGACGGTCTTCATCTACGAGCAGCGCAAGGAACGCGACAACGAGGACGAAGAGGTCTATCAACTGCTGTCGGATGCGTACCACGACTTCCTCAAACTGGTGCTGGCCAACCCGGACCTGAAGCTGCGGTCGCAAGCCGCCACGCCTGATCTCACCGAGGAACAGCAGGAACGGATGCAGGTCATCTTCGAGATGCTGATCTCGTTGTTCGAGCGGGCCTATCTGACGGCCTTCGACGACCGCATGACGGCCAAGCAACAACGCCGCTGGCACTCGTGGGACGACTTCATGCGCGAGTGGGTCCGCCGCGACGATTTCCGCGCCCAACTGCCGCGCCTGCTGCAAGGGGAAGACGCCGACTTCGCGGAGTACATCCGCAGGCTGGCCGATGAAGAACACCCGTCGTGATCAGGAGCACTCCCATTCGTGAGTCGAGCATCACAAGTTGCGGTCGGTTCGTGCTACTGGGGCTTAGAATGCGGTCGAGCTGCTCGCATTGGGATTGCCTGAAAGTAGCCTTCATCGCTCCGCGTGAAGAATGCCGTGCGCGAGTTCAGCGTTGATTGGCATCAGCGTTGATCCACTCTCAATCGGCTTCCTTCACGCGGAGCGATGAAGGCTACTTTGGTTGCGGCGACTCCATGCGGTGACCACTCGTTTCACGATCAACGGAAACAGGCCGAGCAATGAAAACGCCAACAGCAACTGCCACGTCACCAAGCCTGAGACTCCTTCGTCGCGAAGTCTCTCCAGGCTATTGACCGATGAGCCGGCGTAAACGTAGACACACGTTCCCGGCAGCATCCCGAGTTGGCTGACCCACCAGAACGTGGTCGTCCGCAGCGGCGTCAGTCCCATCAGCAGATTGACGACGAAGAACGGCACCTGAGGGATCAGTCGCAGCGTGAACAGGTAGAAGGCTCCTTCGCGCGCGAGGGCCTCGTTGAACGCGGTCAGCCTGTCGCCGAAGCGAGATCGGATCGCGTCGCGAAACAGGAAGCGAGACATCAGGAACGCCACGGTCGCTCCGGTGGTCGAGGCGAAGCTGACGAGTACCAGTCCGCGCCAGAACCCGAACAGCCAGCCATACGCCAACGACAGCACGGCCGCTCCCGGCAGAGAGAGTCCCGTCACGACCACGTACAGCACGAAGGCCGCTCCGAGAACAAAGGCGGGCTGCTCGACAACCGCCCGTTGCAGAGCTGTCTGCCGCGCGATGAGCGAGTCGAACGAGAGGGCCTTGCGGTTGAGAACGAACGTCGCGATGAGACTGACCACGATGACCAGCAACGCGGCGCGGAACAGCCAGCTCGGCGCGAACGGCGGTTTGGTGGGAGGCGATTCGGTCGTGTGTTCGTGGGTGTCCGGCATCAAGTGTGAGTCTCATTTCGAGAGCGGCGATTCGTGTCTTGTAGGATGGGCACTCTTGCCCGTCCGGCTTTGGTGTTTGCTAAACATCTGTCCACGTATGACACCGCGATGCGTCTCGTCGGCGGAGCGACGAGACTACGGTAGTCCCGTCGCTCCGCCGACGGGACGGGCAGGAGTGCCCATCCTACAACTCTGTCTTCGCCCCCTTCTTCGCGTTCGGCCCACCGGTGCCGGGACCGGCGGGCCAGGTGGGGCTTTCGGCTTTGACCTCGGCGTGGAGCCGCTTCAATTTCGCCGTGAGATCGGACAGCCGTGCGGGGTCGCTCGCGCTGAGATCGTGCTGTTCGGCGAGGTCGCTGCGCAGGTTGTACATCTCAAACTTCGAGAGGTCGGCGTTGGCGAGCAGCTTCCAATCGCCGTCTCGCAGCGCGATGCGGTTCGCGCCGCCGATGGCTCGGTCGTACTGCCAGTAGAGCGGCTTCGAGCGAGTGACGGGTTTGTTGTCGAACAGAGGAAGCAAACTCGCACCGTCGAGTGCTCGGTCGGTCGGAGTTTTTATGTTCGCGATCGCGCAGAGCGTGGGCAACAGGTCGTAGCTGGCGACCGGTTCGTTGACGGTCAGTCCCGCCTTGGCATGACCGGGCCAACGCAACAGGCCCGGCACGCGAAGGCCGCCCTCGTACATGTGCAGCTTCATGCCTCGCAGTGGGCCGGGACGACCGTGACTGCGCTGTGAACCCTTGTAACGGTTGAGCGTCTCCGGCCCGTTGTCGCTGCTGAAGTAGACGAGTGTGTTGTCGCGCAGGCCGTCGTCGTCGAGTCGCTTCATCAACCGACCGACCTCGTGATCGAGCTGCGTCACGTTGCCGAAATAATCGGCCTGTTCGGGCGTCTCCGCGACTGACTTGTATTGCTCGACGAACGGACTCGCCGTCGCCACCGGCTCGTGCGGTGAGTGCAACCAGACCATGAGCAGGAACGGTTTTGTTGCGTTGCGCCGACCGAGCCAACTCATCGCTTCATCAACAATGATCTGGCTGGAGTAGCCTGCGAGCGGTCCGACCGACTTGCCGTTGCGCACGAAGTTGACCGGGTTGTGATGACTCGGCAGCGAGTTGTTCTGCGTCGAGAACCAATGCTCGAAACCGTGGTCGCCGGGCTGAGGCTGTTCGGGCGAATTGAAGTGCCCGTTGCAGTGCCACTTCCCAACGTGGCAGGTCTGATAGCCCGCGTCCTTCAACAGCCGCGCGATCGTGATCTCTTGCTGCATCAGGTGCATCGGACTCCGCTCGGGAATCCAGTCGTACACGCCGAGTCGATTGGGAATGCGTCCGGTCAACAAGCCACTGCGCGAGGGAGAACAGACCGGCGCGGCGGCATAACAGTCCGTCAACCTCATCCCCTCGCCAGCCAACTTGTCGAGTTGCGGCGTCTGGATGTGAGGATGCCCAAAGCAACCGAGGTCGCCGTAACCAAGGTCATCGCACAACACGATGACGAAGTTCGTGCGCGGCGACTGTGCGGCGCTGGTCGTTCCCAAGGTGAAGTGAATGAGCGACACGAACATCAGTAATCGGGCGACGACACAATTCATGAGCGGCATTCCGTGCGAGGTTGAGTGAACTCGAACAACGTGGCGGGAGTATGCCGGTGGTCCCGCGCAGTGACAATTGGCGGGGCCGAGTTGAATGTTGCGAGGACATCGGCGAGAAACGCGGGGCATCAAGTTTCACTCTTCTTCTTTCACTCTTTACTTCAGGAACTGGCACTATGTTGCGTCGTCGTTTTGGAATCGTGTGCGCGTTGGGATTGGCTTGCGGTGCGCTGGCAATGTTCGCGTCTCCCCTCACGGCTGCCGATGAACCGGGGTATCGCACGCTGTTCAACGGGAAGGATCTCGCCGGTTGGGAGGGCGATACGACACTGTGGAAGGTCGAGGGTGAAGCGATCGTCGGGGACTCGCCCGGGATCAAGCACAATCAGTTCCTCTGCACGAAGGAGGAGTTCGGTGATTTTGAATTGAAGTTGGAGTTCCGTGTGAAAGACGGCGCGGGGAACACCGGCGTGCAGTTCCGGACGAAGAAGTTGCCGAACACGACGGAGGTCTCGGGCTATCAGGCGGACCTCGGCGACAAGTACTGGGGCTGTCTCTATGACGAGTCGCGTCGCAACAAGATTCTCGTGTCAGCATCGCCCGACTTGGAGAAGGTTCTCAAGAAGTCGGACTGGAACGAGTACACGATCCGCGCTGAGGGAGACCACATCACGCTGAAGATCAACGGCGTGACGACTGTCGATTACAAGGAGCCGGAGGCCGCGATCGCGCGATCCGGAATCATCGCCTTGCAAGTCCACAGCGGCGGTCCCATGCGAGTCGATTTCCGCAACATCCGGATCAAAGTGCTGGGGAAATAGCCCGAACGCCCGCATCCTGCTTCATCCTGCCGCTTGGTTGCTCGCACAGAACACTTGGTGGACGATGCGAGTTCGCCCACGATTGGCCGATGAATTCGACCGCCGATACACTCGCCAACTCTGATCGACACTTCCCGAGGAATTTCGCGTGGCCGTTGCTGTCTCTTCCTCTGACGATGCGTCTGCAGAACAGGTTGCGAAGTTCGTGACGCGCTGGCAGGCGTCGGAAGCCGCCGAGCGGGCGAACTATCAACTGTTCTTGTCGGAGTTGTGCGGTCTGCTGGGAATGCCGCAACCCGAGCCGACGAAGGCCGATGTTTCGCAGAACGCCTACGTGTTTGAGCGGGATGTCACGTTCCAGAATCCCGACGGAACGACGAGCAACGGTCGGATCGACCTCTACAAGCGTGGCTGCTTTGTGCTGGAGGCCAAACAGGGGAGCGAACAATCCGCTGCCCACGACTCGTCTGGACGCCGCCGTCCGCTGCCGTCACAGAAAAACCTTCAGTGGGGCGAACAGGCTGAGGATGACCAGCCGTTTGAGCTATCTGCCAAGCCGAAGAAGACCAAGAAGGGAACGGCCGTTCGTGGAACGAAGGGCTGGGACGATGCGATGGTGAAGGCTCTCGGGCAGGCCGAACTGTACGCCCGCGCCTTGCCCACCGAGGAAGGCTGGCCGCCGTTTCTGATCGTGGTCGATGTCGGGCATACGATTGAACTGTTTTCCGACTTCACGCGGTCGGGCAAGACCTACTTGCAGTTCCCCGATTCCGGCAGCTTTCGGATCCCGTTGGACAAGCTCAGCGATCCCGACCAGCGCGAGAAACTGCGGCTGGTCTGGTCCGATCCGCAGTTACTCGACCCCAGCCGCCGCAGTGCCAAGGTGACGCGCGAACTGGCCGACCGGTTGGCGAAGCTCGCCAAGTCGCTGGAGGCATCGAAGTACGAAGCCGGTCGCGTGGCGCAGTTCCTGATGCGGTGTCTGTTCACGATGTTTGCGGAGGACGTGGATCTGATCCCGCGCGACAGTTTCAAGACGTTGCTCGAAAGTCTGCGGAGCGAAGTCCACAACTTCCCCGACATGGTGCGCGAGTTGTGGTCGGCGATGGACAAGGGGACGTTCTCGCCGATCCTGCGACAGAAGCTGAGACGCTTCAACGGCGGTCTGTTTGAGGACTGCGAAGCTCTGCCGCTGACCGCCGCTCAACTGGAACTGCTGATCGACGCCAGCAGGGCGCAATGGCGAGACGTGGAACCGGCGATCTTCGGGACGCTGCTGGAACGGGAATCTGTTCTGATTGAGCGGTCCGACGTCCCAAATCCCACATCAATTCGATCCTTTCGCTTCGCTCCAATATGTTCTGCCGCAGTTGCATGAGATATCCTACTGCTGCCACATCCCGGCGTTCGTTCTGAATTTGGAAAGTACCGATGCCAATTCCAGCCTTTGACGGCATCTTGAATGTCTTGCCGCCCCACTTGGGAGATCCCCGTGAACCCACGGATCTTTCACCATTTCCATGCACTGTTGCCGAACTCTGCGACCGATTTGCCACGTCGCCAAAACGAAAATCGATCCTCAATGGTTTTTTGAATTTCAGGCAGGAACTTTTCAACCTTGGATTGAGTGGTTTTCAGTGGCTTGACGGAAGCTTTCTCGAAGACATTGAGTCAGAAGAATCCCGTGATCCAAACGACATCGACGTTGTGAGTTTCACCGAAAGTTCAATGGACCTTTCAGCCCTCAGGACGCACATTGCCAATACGAGCCCGGAACTCTTGAATCGTGATCATGTCAAAGCAACTTACTCCGTCGATCATTTTCTGATGCCTCTCGGTTCAAAGCCCGCTTTGATCGTTGACAATACTCGCTATTGGTACGGACTCTTCTCCCATCGACGCGACCGCCTCTGGAAAGGCATGTTGGTGGTCAAACTGGCTGACAAAGCCGACGATCTGGCGGCACGTACAATTCTTGGAGGTAAGCCATGAGCAAGCAGAGCTTTCTCCAAATCCAGGCAGTCCAGTTGCGTGAACTTCTTGCAAATGCAGCCGACGATCCGATCTTGTCACCGCAGTTGAAAGACCGATTGGATGACATCGAAAAGAAAATCGAAGCGGCTGCACGTGCTGAAGGGGCTGGATTGTTCCCACCGGAATCACCTTCACTTCCTCGCGCGGCAGTATTCTTGCGCGGCGGCGGCGTCCAAGGATCGGAGGGAATTCGGCCCGCGTTGGCCGGTGAATCGCTGATTCAATACGAGCGGATGTTTACAGAGCAGGCTCTCCACGACGAGCGAGAAGCAGCTAGAACGGCTGGTCGCCACAGAAGGCCACGAGGTACTCCCACTCCGGGATTACTGTTTACTGGAACACCACGAGGTTCATTCGGACTTGAGTTTGTTCCTCAGCAAACCAGTGATTCCGCCATTCAAGGCGTCCATGCCCAATCCCTCAAGAACGTTGCAAGCGCATTGGTGCGTATTGGCAAGAGCAACGGATCGCTCGACGAAGTTATCCGAGGTATTCCACCCGGCGTGCTGCGCCCGATGAAGAGGTTCATGAACGCTTTGGCCGAACATGGTGCCGAACTTCGGCTCGCATTCGCGGACGCTCCGTCACAATCATTGAGCATTGAGCAGGTCAAAGCCGCTTCCGAACGTCTTGAGCGTGACGTCATCGTGGAGGACGTCAAATTGCACGGCCTCTTTCGGGGGGTGACTCGGGAATCGGTTTGGTTCGATCTCGTTTCTGATGAAATTGGCCTTATCACAGGAACGGTGGCTGATGAAGTTACTGAAGAGGATCTTGAACGGATCGACTCGCTCACGAATAAGCGATGCGTTGCACGCATTCAAAAAACGACTGTTCAACGTCTCAGTGGATCTGCCCCGTCAAGTTACTTGCTGCTTGACGCCAACGAAGATTTGGTCGGCGAAAACCAGTAGCAATTCGGCATTTTCGACAACCGCTTTGTTTGCGCGTTGCATCCCGGCCTGACGATGACCGGCATGTACAACGTGCTGGAGAAACTCCGCTCGGGCGAGACGCTCACCGACAAAGAGAAGACGATTCACGAACAGGGGCTGGTGTCGGTCCTCAAACAGATTCACGACGAACTCGACGCGGCCGTGTTTGACGCCTACGGCTGGCCCGTCACGCTGACCGACGAAGAGATTCTGGAACGGCTGGTCGCACTCAACGCCGAACGAGCGGCGGAAGAAGAACGCGGGCTGATCCGCTGGCTGCGGCCCGACTTTCAGAACCGGTCCCAACAGACTCAACAGGCCATCGACATCGAAGAGACTTCGGACGATGAAGCCGCGACCACGAAGCCGCCCACCAAGGCGAAGGAATCGGCCAAGAAACTGCCGCTCCCCGAGAAGCTGCCCGAACAGGTGCTCGCCATCCGCCAGCAACTGTCCACCGCCAGCAAACCGCTCACCGCCGCCGACATGGCCAAACTGTTCACCCGAGCCAAAGCCGACCGCATCGAAGAACTGCTGCAATCGCTGGTCATCCTCGGCAGCGCCCGCCAAGTCGACGGCAACAAGTTCGTCGCCGCGTGAGTGGTCACAGACCACGCGGTTGAACAAGGCCGCTTGGCCGCAACCAAAGTAGCCTTCATCGCTCCGCGTGAAGTGGGCGGATTACGATTGGACATGGTTTGTGCGATCAGCGCCGAACTCGCGCACGGCTTTCTTCACGCGGAGCGATGAAGGCTACTTTGGCTGCGGCTTCGCCGCGTCCATTTCGGCCGCATAAGGTATCTTCGAGATGACGGTCGATGGACGTTGCCGTCGCAGCGACAATTCGCAGGCCCACGTCACCACGCGCGGAGCAGACAACCGTCTGCTCCGCGTTTTTTATTTGGTCGATCATGCGGACAACGAACGATCTGTTTCTCAACCACATCAACGTGTGTGTTCACGATGTGGACTTGTCGTAACGGCTCACTCCGAGTCCCGCTGAGTGGTCAATCTCTGTGGCTCATGGCCGTCTCATTCATCACGCATGAACACCGTGAAACGAGCGCGAAGCGAAGCGTCAAGTGAGTGCGACGAATTCCTGTGACGACATCGCACCCACAATGTCTGGGTTGCTCTTGGCAATCGCGAGTCTCCTGCGCACAATCCCGCCCCGCTTGAACTCGATCGTTCCCCCGATTGAATTGAGCGGCGCAGCGCTCCCCTCCGAACATGACTCTTGAGGTATCGCAAGAGTGAAAAAACATTCTGCTTCGCACGACGTTTGTCGATCTGCTCCACACCCAGAGCAGGCCGTCCTTCCCCAAGGCGACAGTTTCTTACACAGCGAATTGGACGCAACCAGCCATGCCACTCACGCCCTAATCAACAGCAGTCCCCCTTCGACAAAAATCAAGCTCTCGCTCAGCCAACTCACCACAATGAGGTGGTCGCTGGCGGATGAGTTGCCGCACTTGAAGGCCCTCGGATTCGATGGCATCGGATTGTGGCGGCCGAAGGTGAGCGAAGTCGGCGAAGAGGCTGCGGCCGAGATGATTCGCGACGCGGATGTCGGCGTGGCATCGCTGTCGTTCGTCGGGGGCTTCACTGGACGCCACGGCTTCAGTTATCGCGACGCTGTGGCCGACGGTCGCGATGCGATCCTAGATGCCGCGCTGCTGGGTGCCGAGAACGTGATTGTCGTGGGCGGCTCACGCAACTTTCACACGGTCACGCATTGTCGGCGGCTGGTGGTACAAGCGCTGGGCGAGTTATCCGAGTTCGCGCTGTTGCATGGCGTGAAGCTGTCGCTACTGCCGATGCTCAACTTTTTCTCGCCAACCTGGACCTTTCTGCACACGCTTGACGACACGCTCGATTTGCTCAGCCAAGTCAATCAGCCGTCGATCGGTTTGGCATTCGACACGTACCACTTGTGGCGCGAGCCGCACTTGATCGAACGCATTCCGCAGTTGGTGCCATTCACAAACGTGGTGCAAATCAGCGACTCGCGACGTGCTCCGCAGACCGATTCAGACCGTTGCTTCCCCGGTGAAGGCCATATTCCACTGAGCGACATCATGCGCGCGTTCCAACATGCCGGTTACGAAGGCTACTTCGACTTGCAAGTCTGGTCGGATGAAGGCTGGGCAAAGTCATCTGAGGAAGTGTCCCGATTGTGTCGCGACTCGGTTCAGCGTTTCAACTCGACAACCGATGCGACGCTCAGCGTGTTGCCGAACACGCTGTAATGTGGAGGCATGGAGGCGGCCACTCTCGTGTGAGCCGTGTCGAGACACTCCACACGGACACTTGTTCGTGCCCCGCAGTTTGAGCAGATGTCGGTGGCAGTTCATTAACAGACGAGTGCTTCCACGAGATCACTGCAAGCAGATGTGTGCGGCCACTCCGTGCGGAAATTTGTCTGCCTCGTTCGACAATCTTCGCCGCGAATGCAATCCTCACCGCGAGTCCATCCCCGCCGAGGGGGATGGCAGTGAGCGGCAAGACTTGATTTACCCAAAGTAGACGTGTCCGACAAAAGTAGCAGGCACACTCCGTGTGCCGTCCGCGAGACCGTGTTTCGCAGAGGAATTCGGTGAACGGCACATGGAATGTGCCTACTACTTTGACTTCTGTCGGACACGTCAAAGTAGACGTGTCACTCCGTGACACGAACCGTTCCCGCCACGGAGTGTCGGGGCTACTTTCTCTTGCCGGTCGCCTTAGAACTTGTCCCAGAACAACACCAACCCGAAGCGTGAGCGAGGACGAGAGTCGAGCGACATCCGTCCTCGCTCACGCTTCGGGTTGGTGTTATTCAAAACACGGCGTAATTCTTGGACACGTTCTTACCGTGAACTTCCTCGCCCGCCGATGTTGGCTCCCGCCTGACTTCCCTCCGCCCGATCAAAGTCCAACCTGCCAAAGCCCACTCACCATGTCCCACGATTGGTACAGCCTAGATGAACTCTCGCGCCAATTGGGACGCGACCGTCGCGAGATTGAGAAGCTCGTCAATCGCGGCCGCATTCCGGGCCGAAAGATTGCCGGCGATTGGCAGTTCCATCCCACCGAGATCACGCACTGGCTCGAACAAGAGATGCGCGAGTACACCGACCGCGAACTGGCGGTCCTCGAACAGTCGCATCGGTCGATGGAGTTCAACGATCCGCATCCCGTGGCGGCCCTCTTGCGAGTCGAGACCGTCCAAGTCCCGCTCGAAGCGCGGACCAAACGCTCCGTGTTGGAGGGACTGGTCGAACTGGCGGGCCGCTCGTGGGAAGTGTGGCAACCCGCGTCCTTGCTGACCGCCATTCAAGATCGCGAAGCCGTCCTTTCGACCGCGTTTGAAAACGGCGTTGCGATCCCTCACCCCCGCAACCCACAACCGGACGTACTCGGGTCATCGGTCATCGCGTTCGGTCGCACTCTGTCGGGCATCCCGTTTGGAGCACCCAACCGCGCACTGACGGATCTGTTTTTTCTAGTCGTCTGCCGTGATTCGCGCACGCACCTGCATGTCCTCGCGCGACTCGGCCGCATGTTGCAGAACCCCGACTTTCTTGTGGAACTGCGATCGTGTGAAGACAGTGTCTCGGCCTATCACGCCATTTGTGCGGCGGATCGACGGATCGTCGGGTGACGGGTGTACATTTCATCACCAGCCCGACGCGCAAGCGAGGGCAAACCGTCGTAGAAAGTGCAGCCCTCGCTTGCGCGTCGGGCTGGTGATGAACCCCGCAATGCAAAGTTGTTCGATCACGAGCAGCCGATTGAATCACTGAGATACAGGATTGGTTGAGACAGAGACCACGATGTTCGATGCGACGAGTACTTCTTCGGTGACTTCCAATGGACCGATGCCCGGTCACGGCGAGTCACGCTACGGTGAGCTGATCCCCACCGAGTGTGACTCGCGCGGCGGTTGCGGCTCGTCGTGTGATGCGGCTCCCTCCCCTGCCCTTTCGTCCAGCGCTGAGTCGCCCTCGCCAGCACCGACTGTGGGAGAGCCGTGCCCGACTCCGCTGGTTTGGTCCGAGGTCTTGGCTGCGTATCACTCGGAATCAACTCCGTGGGAATTGACGAACGGATCGCGGCGGTTGGTGGGCCACACTTGGGGCGAAGGCCCGCCGCTCTATTTGCTCAACGGATTCGCGGCAACGGCAGAAATGTCGTCGCTCCTGTTGTGGTTGCTGCGCGAGCAGTTTCGCTGTGTCGTGTTCGACTCATTCGATGACAGTTCTGTACGGCAGTCGCGACCGGCGATGAATCACTTCGCGGCAGATTTGCTCGCCGTGGCGGACCATCACGGCGACAACGCCATTCGCGTCTTCGGTGCCTCGTTCGGTGCGGCCGTCGCGTTGCAGGCGGCACTCGAAGCACCGGCTCGCATTGCAGGACTCGTGCTGCAACACGGCTTCGCCGCGCGGCCGTTGTCGCTGAGTGAACGAATCCTCGCCGCGTGGTGCCGTCGTTCGCGCCGCCCGCTGTCCGCCTTTCCGGGCCGCCGCCGCGTTCAAGAGCTGAACCACCGCCGCTGGTTCCCGCCGTTCGATGGAACGCGGTTCGAGTTCCTCGTCGAATCAACCGGCTCAATCCCGCAGGCTGAACTGGCGAACAAGGCCCTCGCGACCGCAAGGTTCAACATCACGAGCCGACTCGGTGAGATCGCCTGCCCCGTGATGCTGGTTCGCACTGAAGGCGAAGGGCCGATCGAAGTGCGCTGTCACTCGGTCCTCGAACAGGGTTTGAAGAACGCACGCACCGAATGGATGCACTCGTCCGGAATGCACCCGTCTCTGACGCACCCGCACCGACTGGTCAAACTCCTCAAGACGTTCTTTGCCAGTGACCCGCCCCTTCCCGCATGAGAAAAACATCGAGCCATGTCTCACGAACTTCCCCCGCCGTTTGATGTCGTCGCCGTCGGAGCACATCCCGACGATGTCGAAATCGCCGTTGGCGGAACGCTCGCGCGGCTGGTTCAGCAGGGTTATCGCGTCGGGATTGTGGACCTCACCAACGGCGAGCCAACTCCCGGCAGCCCCGGTGTCGAAGTGAGACTGGCCGAGGCGCGTGAAGCCGCACGCATTTTGGGAGTCCACGCGCGGGAGACGCTGACGCTGCCAAACCGTTGCCTGTTCGACTCGTTCGCGGCGCGAGTTGCGTTGGCGCGAATCTTCCGATTGTGGCGACCGAAGATCGTCCTCGGCATCGCCGACAAAACACCGATGGCATCGCCCGATCATTGGCAGGCGATGCAGATCACGGATGCCGCCGTCTTCTATAGTCGGCTCACCAAGTGGGACGATGAGTTTGCCGGTTTGCCCGCGCATACGATCCAACGGCAGCTTTGGTATCCGCTGGGCCTCTCCAATCTCGACGTTTCTGCCGGTGGCGGGCGATTTGTCGCGGACATCACGGCCACGTTGCCGATCAAGCTGGCGGCCATTCGCGCGTATGCCACGCAGTTTCCGGTGGCCAAGCAGCGCGTGTTCGGATGGGTGGAGAGTCAGGCCCGGTTGTACGGTCAAAGCGCCGGGTTCGAGGCGGGTGAGATGCTCGTGGCCGCCACGACTCTCGGAATCACCGATCTCGTCCAAACGCTCTGTCCCGCGTGATCGCGCGAGTCGTTTCGCACGGCTTAAGTTTTATGCAGGCCGGACTTCCATTCCGTTCGACCGCCCGTAAACTGCCGGGAGTTTTTTTGATCGTTTCCGGCTCGGCTCAGGACTCTTGTTTCAGTCGGAACGAGTCGAGAACTGCGGAATCAGTCTCATTTTCGTCGGCCCTTCTGTCCCACTAAGGCGAATGGCACAAAATCGCTGCCCCAATGACACCAACCCGAAGCGTGAGCGAGGAACGGCTATTCAACTTCCGCTTCCTCGCTCACACTTCGGGTTGGTGTGGTGCGGCCACTTGCTGCTGTTCGCCTGATGACTTTGGTAGAGCATCATGAAGTTTCGAGTCGGACAACTCAGTATCGTCGGCAAGCGAGACAACAACGAAGACGCGTTGTTCGTCGATGCCAAGTCGCGATTCTTTCTCGTGGCAGACGGCATGGGAGGCCAGTCGGCGGGCGAACGGGCCAGCGCGCTGGCCACCGAGATCATCCCGCAGAAACTGAGCCAACTCGACTTCGATCGGGCTTCGGCTGACCAAGCGGTGAAGCTGATCGACGAAGCGGTCTCGCAGGCCAACTTTGAAATCATGGCGCTGGGTGAGATCGACTCAAAGCTGAAGAACATGGGAACGACGCTCACGTTCCTCGTGCAAGTCGCGGGAACGTTTTATGTGGGTGGAGTGGGAGACAGTCGCGTCTATCTGCTGCGAGGCGGGAAGATCGAACAACTCACCACCGACCACTCGCTCACACAGGCTCTCGTCGATGCGGGAACGCTCACGCTGGAAGAGGCTGCGACGCACCGCTATCGCAATGTCCTGTATCGCTACCTCGGCTGCAAAGAGGGTGGACAGGGAACCAATCCAAGGCAGGTCCGCCCGCAAGTTGGCGACAAGTACCTGCTCTGCACCGACGGTGTGACTGGCGGAGCCGACGATGCCACTCTGGCCAATCTGCTGGCCACCGGCACCGATCCTCAAGCCACCGCCGAAGCGATCGTCCAAGCCGCGACCGACGGCGGCTCAAAGGACAACATCACCGGCGTGGTGATCTTCGTCGATGCGTGACCGCGAGCAGTCCTCGCGATGAGCCAGTGGTCGGACAACTTGAGATTGCGGGGTTGTTCAACAACGAGCCCGACGCGCAAGCGAGGGCAAACCGTTGTCGAAAGTGAAGCCCTCGCTTGCGCGTCGGGC
>JAYSQC010000359.1:0-12722 GCA_043721755.1 Schlesneria sp. | reverse complement strand
GTTCACGGGCAAGCGAGACGCTTACCCTACGTTATTTAACAGGCTGGTAAGCCCCCCGGTTCTTCCCAAGCGGGCTTACGCGCAAGAACCGGGGGGCTTACGCCGACCCGCTCAGATGTCTCACTACGAACCGCGTGGGGTATAACCCGATCTCGGCATCGTCGCCAACGACCGTGGCGAACTGTCGAGATGAACTCGGTTCCTCAGCTTGATATATTTCTTCCTCAATAGCTCCGTCTCCTCCATTTTGTACTGACGGCACTCGACCGTGACACAATGAAACCATGACACTCAGGTTTGTCATCGACGATGCAGGTTCACCGACGACACTGTCGCGGCGCGAGTGGCTGCGCATCGGGAGCTTGGCGGCGGGGAGCTTGCTCGGTGCGCGAGCGAGTGCCGCGGACATGGCCTCGAACCAACTGAGGCCACCCGGATTTGGACGGGCCAAGTCGGTGATCGTATTGTTTGCGAGTGGCGGTCAGAGTCAGCTCGATATGTGGGATCCGAAGCCGTCGGCGTCCGAGTTGATTCGGGGTGAGTTCGCGTCCATCGCGACCTCGGTCTCGGGCGTGAGGTTGTGTGAGCACCTGCCTCGGCTCGCGAAGCTGGCTGGGCAATACACGATCGTGCGGAGCCTGTCGCACGATGATCTCGATCACGGTTCGGCGACGTACCTCTCGCTGACGGGACAGTTCCATCCGCGCAAGTCTTCGAACCCGCTGCCGCGCGACGACGATGCGCCCGCGTTGGGAGCCATCCTGCAGCGCGTGCGGCCGTCGCTCCAGTTCCCGTACACGGCGGTCAACGTGAACGGCCCGTTGCTCGTTCCCGAGTTGCCTTCGCCGGGTCAGTACGGCGGATTTCTCGGCCGCAAGTTTGAACCGCTCACTGTAGGTGACGTGACCGATTCGGCCATGGTCCTTGATGGATTGGAGCCGCAACCCGCGCTGCCGCTCGTCCGTCAATCGGGGCGAGTGTCGTTGCTCGACGCGATCGACCGGACGCGCCGACAGCTCGAGTCAGACCGGCGTTACTCCGAAATGAGCGAACTCTATCGACAGGCGCACGCGCTGCTCGCGTCACCTCACACCCGCCGCGCGTTCGATCTGTCGCACGAACCCGATGCGGTGCGCGAGCGCTACGGTCGCTATCGAACTGGCCAAGCCTGCTTGATGGCGAGACGACTGGTGGAGGCGGGCGTGCCGCTGATCACGGTCTTCTTGAATCACAGCGCCCGTGGGCAGGACAAGGCTCCCGAAGAGACCGAGGAGTACGGCTGGGATACACACAACGACATCTTCATGGCGATGCGAGAACACCTGCTTCCTCGGTTCGATGTCAGCGTGTCGGCGCTGTTGGAAGACCTCGAACAACGCGGGCTGTCGCGCGACACGCTGGTCATTTGCATGGGCGAGTTCGGCCGTGCGCCGCGCATCGCGCTCGAACCGAACTTCGCGGGCAGCACTCCCGGCCGCAAGCACTGGGCGTCGGTCTACTCGATCATGCTGGCCGGAGCGGGCGTCGGGCGAGGCCATGTGATCGGAGCCTCCGACAAGATCGCGGCCTATCCCGAGACGCAACCGATCTCGCCGGGAGACATCGCGGCGACGCTGTTCTCAGCGCTGGGTCTCGACCCCGCGAGCCACTTCACGGACGCCGCCGGTCGCCCGTTCCCACTCGCCACGGGACAGGTCGTGCGGGAACTGTTTGAGTGACGAGGAGTGAAGTCTGGGTTCGCCCATCTCATTGTTTAACCGCGTGGGCAACGCCCCGCGCGTTGTGCGGCGAGAGAGGTATCAGCGTCGCTCGACACGCGGGGCGTTGCCCACGCGGTTAAACGAGCCGTTCCTGGCTCCCACATCGAGCAGGCGACCCCGAATTTAGAATCCAACGTTCTTCTTGGTGGAGGGGGCCGTATTGGCGGGCTTCGTTCCTGCTGTTGTTGGCTTGGAAACGGCTGGTTCGGCCCCCGCCTTCTTGGCAACGCTGGAATCTTCCACGCCACGCAGGTTCGCGCCGATCGGTTTGCCGCCCGCGGCCCAAGTTGCGGCTTGAGACGACTTATCCAACTCGAAGGACGTGGGACGCAGATCCTTCCATTTATTCGGCAGGACGCGGACGAGATAGACCCCGCGATCGCCCGTCAGCAATTTGATGTCGTTCGACTTGCCCCACGTTTGCCGCCACGCGGCGAGGCCACTTTGAGCCGTCGCGTCCGGGGATTCAGGCTCACGATGTAGGAACCGCACGACCTCTTTGGCCACGCCGTTGGAGAGGCCCCACCAATCGAGTTGCTGCTGTTCGAGAACCGGCCCCACGCACGTGAGCAACGTCGCGCCATCGGCCTCGCCCTGCTTGAAGGTCAGCGGCGGAGCGATGGCGCAGTTGTCCAAGAACAGCCGCATGGGTGAGGTGACAGGCCCCTCATTTCCCGCAGCCGCTTCGACTCGAACGACGGCTCCACTCGCAGAAAACGTCACATGATCGGCGTCGATGAGGGTGGGCAGTTCGCTTCCGACACGGATCGGTCGCAGGTCCAGCGCATCGCCACGCATCGCCAAGATGCTGTTTCGCAGGACGACGTTTCCAGACCCCGCTTCGACACGGATGCCACAACAGCAGCCGGTCAGGTAGCTGTCGCGACAGAAGAGCAGGGGCGGTTCGGGCAACGCGGACGGCTGGGCTGAGGTGACAAATCGTATGAGTCCCTCTTGGTGCGGGCCGTCCACTTCCGACCCTTGCAAGCGGCAACCGTTGAGAACGACTGTCGCATCCGTCGATTGAATGAGCCACCGCAGAGTGCTCAGTTTGGGTGTGAGCGATCCCTCCAGCACGGCATTCGTCAATTCGAGCGTGCCGCGCGTGATCGAGAACAGGGCCGCCGCATCCGGAGCTTTGCCCTCGCCCGTCTTCGGCTGCAATTTGAGCGGCAGACCGTCGGTCTGGCGAAACACGATACGGATCGACTTGCCGTCGATCTTGGCAGGAGACATTTGGCAGATGCCGCCACCGGACGCTTCAAACACGGTTCCACTGGGCCATTCGGTGTTGGTGAGAATCAGCCCGAGATCCTGCTTCTTCAGATCGACCTTCCGGGTCGAAGCGGCTTCCAGCGGCTTGAGGATGAAAGCGGGGATTTGCGGTCGCAGGGCCAGTACGGCACCACGCTGTTGCAAGGCGGCATCGGGCACCATCAACTTGGAGACAGGGCAACCGGGAAGGTCGCCGTTACCGGCCTTGACCTCACGGTAGGTCAGCGAGGAGACATCGAAGACCAGTGGCGAAAGGGTACTCAGATCGGAGGGCTCGTCGTCGGGAAAGGACAGCTTGTGGAACTGCCTCGTGTCGTACTTGGCACTCCAGATTCGCTGCCATTGCGTGGCATCGTTCACTTTGAACAGCGACGGCCCCAGATCAACAAGCTGCTCGAAACCCAGATACAGCGAGCCGCGCGAGACCCACTTCATTCGCGTGAGCCAGCTTTCAGTAGTGGAAGAGACCTGCGGCCAGCGAGCCGCCATAAGCAACGCGGAATTCTCGGTCGCACCCTGGGCACAGCAGAGCGAGTCGAGGATCACGATGTCGGTGCGGGGCGGCTTGCCGCCCGCATCGGTTGACGACGAAGCATCGAACGCACTGCGACGGCTGAAGACCGTCGAGCGAATCAGCCGGACGATGCGTCGCGGTTTGTGCAAGACCACATCGGCGACGCCCGGCGTCAGAAACCCCGTCAATTCAACCGCCGCTGCCGACCCCGTGGCGAGCAGCGAATCTCGCACGACGGCATCGACGTTCGCACGCTGAATCGCCAATCCCTTCAGTCCGTCACCGCGCACGGTGACTTGATCGAGGAGCACGTTTGGCGGGATGCGCCAGGCGGTAGAGTTGTCGTAGGTACTGCTGACGACCATCGCAGTCGTGGCCACCGTGTCGGGACCATTGGCGGTAAATGACGATTGATGAACGAGCAGCCCGCCGTCCACAACCTCAATCATCTTCGCGCCGTTCGGAAATTGGTTGCGGTCCAGCGCAAAGTGAACGCCGCGCACTTCGAGTTGCCCTTCCGACAATTTGATCCCGCCGGTTCCCGTCAGATCGGACGGCTGGATGAGGATGACGGGACGCTCGGCCACCGATGCCGCCATCAGGACCAGTCGCTTGAGTCTCGCCGTTTCAAAGTAGGTCATGGGAAACGGGCCGGACCCCAGCAGCTTGACGATCCCGCCCGCATCGGGAATTGTCGGCAACACTTCGTCGAGCGAAGCGAAATGAGTGGCAGTCTTGGCTCCCGGCCCGACAGTGAGAACCGTGGAGCTGGATGGCTCAACATCCTTCGCCGCCCACTGGGGCAACGCTTCCACATCGAAGTCCGGCTGGGGCGCGGCGGGCTTCGGTGTTGTCGGGCTGACGGGGGCGACAGGCACCGGTGCTTCCGGCTCCGGCTTCTTGGCTTTGGGGTCAACTTGACCGGATGCTGCCGCCAATTGCTCTGCCTTAGATTGGCCCGGTGCCGGAGCGGCATACGGGTTGGAATCGGAACCGATGCCGCCGCCGAAGGACGCGATCAGATAGCCGAGTCCCGCAACGACGACGATCACGCCACAAATAATGCCGAGATACTTGATGGTCTCCGCACTGATCCCCTTGCGATCCGCATCGACCGCCACCGGGACCGCATCGCGCTTCGGAGGGAGCGGCTTGTGACTCTTGTTCTTGCCCGAGCTTTCGTCAGCGGGCCGAGAGTCTGACTTCGTCTCCCTAGCCCCTTTCGACTTGCTGGAACTGCGGTTCGCTCCTGACTCGGGTTCGTCGTTCACGAACTTCGTCACCTTCGGCCGTTTCTTTCGAGCCGGTTCGCTGTCCGACGATTCGTCGTCGTCTTCGCGGGTCGCACGCGCGCGAACGGTGCTGCGCCGCGAGTCGCTGTCATCGGAGTCGTTCTCTGCGGCTTTCGGCTGCTTGCGTCGTACCGGCGCGGCTTCCACTTCGTCGTCCTCGACTTCATCGGGATCGTCTTGACGCGGACGGGAACGGGGCGTCGAACGTGTCTCGGCCTTGTTCTCGTCGCTCGTGTCCCGCGCGACGTTCTTCGATTTGCGCCGCGCCGGCGCGGGGACTTCGTCCGGCGTGCGCTGGGCGCTGTATTTCTCGTCGTCGAAGTAGCCGTCGTCCTCTTCGTCAGCATCCTCATCGTCGCTGCTGGACTGTTTTCCGCCGCGACCAACGGTCTTCTGATCGTAGTCCGACAAGTCTCCAAAGATTTCGCGTGAGATGTTCGCGGTGGACAGTGACGAACGGGCCAAGTCTTCGAGCAGATCGGCGGGCGTCTGATACCGGTCTTCGGGCTTCTTCGCCATCAGGCGTTGCAGAACGGCCGTCAGTCCCTCGGGAACGTTCGGGTTCTTGTCGCGCGGATCGGGAGCGGGCTTGATCGCGTGTGCTTGGAGCTTGTTGGTCAGACTCCCTTCGGGGAACGGCGGTTCACCGGTCAGCATCTGGTACCAGGTACACCCGAGCGAATAGAGGTCGCTACGGATGTCGGCCGCCTTGCTGTTGCGGGCCTGCTCGGGCGACATGTAGTCCACCGTGCCGACCGTCGTCCCCGCACGAGTGATGTTCGTCTCGAGCGTGTCATCAATGGATCGAGCCAGACCGAGATCCGTCAGTTTGACCAAGCCGTCGCGGCGGATCAGCAGGTTGGAGGGCTTGATGTCGCGGTGAACGATGTTCTGCTCATAGGCGTGTTGCAGCGCATGGGCGACTTGCTTGATGATCTCGATCGACCGCTTCACGGGCGTGATGCCGCGCTTCTGCACCAACTCGAAGAGGTCTTGTCCCTCGACATACTCCATCGCGATGTAGAGGTAACCGTCGTCTTCGCCCGTGTCGTACACGGCGACGATGTTGTTGTGGCGCAACTGTGCCGCAGCTTGTGCCTCCGCCTTGAATCGCTTGACGAGTGTCGGGTTCTGAGCCTTATCCTGCGCCAAGACCTTGAGAGCGACGACGCGTTTGAGTTGCGTGTCCTTGGCGAGATAGACCGTCCCCATGCCGCCCGCGCCGATGCGTTTCTCGATCTGGTACTTGCCCAGCATCTTCGGTTCGGACACAGATTGCGGCTGGCCACCCGCCCCCGCGACCGCAGCTTTTCCATCCGCAGTCATCGCAGACCTCGAATCCAGTGAAGTGAAGCATCAACATCGACGTGGGGAATCCGAGACGAACAGAGACCTAGTCCGTGCGACAGATGCTGACTCAGATGCCAAGCACCAATTGTTACGGATGAGGTTGCCGATGAATTCAGCATCCTGCGGCTCCCGAAAGAATGGGGTGGATCAGATTGTTAGCGGAGGCAGGGAACAAGCGGCAAAACTGGCGGGAGTGTAACAACCGGCCTCGCAGACCGTCAAAACAGTGAACTTTGTGTGAAGGTTTGCTCCTCGCGAGGCAAGTCGGAAGCGTTGCTCGACGTTCGGCACGGCTTGTCGAGAAACGTAGCACGCGCCGAGGGGCGTCAGACGAAATTTATACCTCACGCGGCCGAGAATGAGAGTTTGGCTCCGCCTAAAACATCTCATACATGGCCGTGTGAGCTCGACTTTTGCCACCTTTGGAGTGCGGGGATTCATCACCGCTTTCTGTTCTCTGCCTTCGTTCCGATTTTTGGAAGCCCACCGGTTCACGGTGCCATTCAAAAACTCCGAACCAATCCAGAAAGGAAAGCGGCAATCAATTGCCGCACTCCAAATGAGTTGGCAAAAGTCGAGGTGAGGTGTGCTCTCACAACCTGGCCGGTCGCTTCCGTCACACCTGTCACACCTGTCGCACCTGTCACACCTGTGGCAACAGCGTCGAACGGCACCGCTCGTGGGTCACAGGCCGACGACTTCAAAGCCCTTGCGGTATTCCTTGTGGACGAACTCGGCGGCCTTGGTGCTGTTGGTCGCCTTGAGGTTGGCGGTGTCCCAGATCAGCTTCTCGCCCGCGCGGAAGGCGACGATGCCGAGCAGCACGGTCTCGGACAGAGCGCCCGAGTAATCGAAGTTGCAGGTCGTCGGCGAACCGGTCTTGCACGCCTTGACCCACTCGTTCCAGTGGCCGATCGAAGCGGGGATGCTCGGTTCCGGAGCCTTGAAGTCTTGGAAGCCGTCTTGAGGCAGAAGCTGCCTGCGTCCGTAGTCGGCGGCGAGCATTCCTTTCTCACCAACGAACAGGATGCCGAGTCCCCATTGGCTGAGCGGCTGACCTTCGTGACTCTTCGTGCTGGCCACGATGTCGAAGTGCTTCCCGCCGTCGGACCAAGTGAACTTCAGCGGCTTGTCGCCACCGGCTTGTGACGGGAACTCATACGTGGCCTTGGCCCACGCCGGCGCGCCGTCCGGATGAACCTCGGGGCCTTCGCACGCGACCGAGAGCGGATTGCGGAGGTTCAGCGCCCAGAACGGCAGGTCCATCACATGGCACGCCATGTCGCCGAACGTGCCCGAACCGTACTCCCAGAACCGACGCCAGTTCCCCGGATGGATGCCGTCGCAATACGGACGCTGCTTCGCGGGGCCGAGCCACAAATCCCAGTCGAGATTCGCGGGGATCGGCTGCTCGGCACCAAACCTTCCGTCCGACCAACCCTTGTTGCACCAGTTGTGAACTTCTGTCACCCGGCCGATCGCTCCCCCCTGAATGAGTTCGACGACGCGCCGATAGTTGTCGGTCGCGTGAATCTGCGTCCCCATTTGAGTCGCCAGTTTTTTCTTGGCCGCCACCTTCGCCAAAGCCCGCGCCTCGGCGACGGTGTGTGCGAGAGGCTTCTCGACGTAGACGTGCTTCCCTAAATCCATCGCCACCGACGCGGCCGGGGCATGGGTGTGATCGGCCGTCGAAACCACGACGGCATCGCACTTGTTGACCTCGGCTTCAAGCATCTTGCGGTAGTCGCGGTAAGTCCGCGCCTCGGGCCAACGTTCGGAAGCCTGCTTCAGGAATCTCTCGTCCACGTCGCAGAACGCCACGATGTTCTGACCGGCCAGCTCATCAAGGTTGTGCCGCGCCTTGTTCGCCACGCCGACGGCCGCAATGTTCAACTTGTCACTCGGCCCGTCAGCGGCCCGCGCGGGCGAGAACCCCGCAAACAACCCGGCCCCGATCAACGCACTCGACTGCTGCACGAACTGACGACGATTCAGAGAACGCGACATAACCGATGCCCTTTCCAAGTTGATGTTCTTGTCACACGGGACGACCGGCCAACGGAGTCCCTTGATGCGAGCGTTGTACTCCAACTGAAGACGACTCGAAACCAAACGAGGGACTCGTTCGGCGAGGTCGCCGGATATTGCGAGTCCCTTTCGTGTCGTTAGGATGGCGGTCATCGCTGAACCACGTTGTGACATGTGATTGTTGTTCTCGGAGACGCGCCAATGTTGACCTCAGTACTCATCGAAGACTTCGCTCAGTTTGCACGTGAGCGAGTGAATCAGCGTGGTGAGGACTTCCCCATCGATGATCTGTTCGATGAGTGGCGCACGCAACAACCACCGGAAGAAGATTGGCTGGCCATCAAAGCATCGTTGCGAGACATGAAGAATGGTGACACGGGGCGACCATTCGAGGAGTTCGCGGCCGAGTTTCGACAGCGGAACAGCATTCGGGAATCGCAATGACGTTCCGCGTCCACATCCTGCGCCGCGCCGAACGTGATGCTCAGCAAATCTTCAACTGGATTGCCGAGCGTTCACCCGACGGTGCCGTTCACTGGTGGAATGCGTTCGAGTCGGCCGTTGCCAATCTCCCCGAGAATCCAACCGGACACTCCTTTGCGCCCGAGGACGAACTAACGGACTACGAACTCCGACAGTTCCACTTCAAGACTCGCGCTGGGCGAACTTATCGAGGCGTCTTCGTCGTGATCGGCGACGAGATCAAAGTCCTTCGCGTTCGAGGCCAAGGCCAGCCGTCTCTGAAGCCTGATGAACTCGCATGAACGACTCGGTGTCGTCGTCGCAAACACTGCTGAGTTCGGCATCATTGCTCACCGTCTAACTTTGCCAGACCTCTGTGATGCGATGAGGTTCCTTGAACCCACTTCTGCAATCCTTCATCCTGCGGCTCGAACATCTCACTTCGATGACCTCCACGGGGACAGATCGTGTCGCTCGATACGCGTTACAAAATTCTCGAAAAGATTGGCTCGGGCAGCTTCGCGACGGTCTATCGCGCGATGGACCTCGAGTTGGGGCGTGAAGTCGCGATCAAGCAGCTTCACTCCGAGTTCCTGGCCGACGAAGGTCGTCTCGACCGGTTCTGGCAGGAGGCCCAACTGCTCGCGTCGCTTCAGCATCCGAACATCGTCACGATCTTCGACATCGTGCGCGAGCGGGGCTGGCTGGTGATGGAGCTGATGCAGAGCAGCCTCGCGACGCGCCTGGCCGGGCGGCAGGTCGATCTCCGGGCCCTGCGCGCTGCGCTGGCGCATTGCCTGCGGGCGCTGAAGTATCTCCACGCGCAGGGCGTCATTCATGGAGACATCAAGCCCGCGAATTTGATGATCGACGTGCGTCGGCGTGTGAAGCTCGGTGACTTCGGACTCGCGCGCCGCGTCGCCAATGCGGAAGGGAGTCTGCTCAAGGGGACCACGAAATACATGGCCCCCGAAACGGTCTCCGATGATTTTGGAGAAGTGGGTCCGCAGAGCGATCTCTATTCGCTCGGTTTCACCGCTTACGACCTGATGTGCGGCGAGAACTTCGACGATCTGTTTCCGGGTCTCAACGCGAAGGGCCGCAATCAGCAGCTCGCTTGGATGATGTGGCACGCCGCACCCGATCGGCAGTTGCCCGAGATCGACCGCGTGCTGGAAGGGGTTCCGCCCGATGTGGCCAAGGTCGTGCAGAAGCTGACTCAGAAAGATCCCGCGCTGAGATACAAATCGGCCGACGAAGCGCTCTCCGATTTGCAGATCGATCTCAAGTTGATCGGTGGCCAGTCGGGAGGCGATGCCTCGGACGAGTCCCCTCCCGACGACGGCCAGCGGCGACGATTGATCGCCATCGGAGCACTCGCCGCGTCGGTGCTGCTGTCGTCCGCGATGCTGTTCATGCCGGCTGGCAATGCCGCAAAGCAGACCGTTCACAAATCGCACGGCCTCATCCGCGAAGTGGTCGCCGACAAGAATGAGTTCGTCGTGCAAGACCTCGAAACGGGGACGCTCGAACCGTTCAAGGTGCCGCGCAAGCAGCGGATCTTTCTGCTGAACACGAAGAACAACATCCAACTGAAAGAGTTGCTGCCGGGCGATCACGTCGAGCTGGACGTGGACAAACAGCAGCCCGATCTGGCGGTGAACGTGATCGTTGACCGACCGGTCCCGACGCGCGGCACGCTCAAAACATTGAACTTGTCCGAGTCGCGGATCGTGCTGGCGATGGAAGAGGGCAACACGCGCGACGACCTTCCCGTGCGCATCCCTGAAGCGGCGAAGCTCAAGCTGAACGGACAGGACACCAAGCTGCGCGACCTGCAACTCGGCGATCGTTTAGAGATCACGCATCTGACCGAGCCGGGTGCCGCGAAAGGGCGCGTACTCAACTCACTCATCGCGCGACGGACGACGACGACGATTGGTTTCGTGAACGGGTTCGACACCGAGCAATCGACGCTCGCGATCCAGATCGGACAGGGGGCGAGCGCCGGATCGTTGACGCTGCCCGTCGCGACGCAGTGCAAGGTGACGCTGAACGGTCTCGTCCGATTGAACGGTGCCGGTGGTCAGGGCGGGCCGCCCGTCACCGTCGCGTCGCTCAAGCCGGGTGACCGCGTTTCATTGACGCACGACACGGACATCACTGAGATCGCGGCCACACGCAGTCTGTCGTATGAAGGAACGGTGCAAGCCGTAAACGACGAAGGCACGGCGCTGACAATGTCACTGGCGTCGGGCGAACGAAAGCAGCTCGCCGTGGCTCGTTCGTGTGAAATCACGCTGGCGGTCGAGCGGGTTCAACTGCTCGACTTGCGGCAGTTCGACAACGTCCGCGCGTCCTACACGGAAGAGGCGGATGGCGAGCTGAAGGCGACCACGATCGATGCCCGCCGTCCACCGCAGACCGATCGCTGGACGGTCGTGATCGGCACGCAAGGCTACACCGACCCGACGCTCTCGCCGATCACAACGGCTCTCAACGACGCGCGGCTCGTGCAGGGGATGCTGCTGTCGCGGTACGCGGTTTCGGACCAGCGCGGCGCACTCGTGATCGACGCCAAGAAACGCGACTGGGAACGCCAACTGAGTGAGTCGCTGACCAGTGCCCGTCCGCAAACTCAAGTGCTGATCTGCGTGATGGGCCACGCCTATTGGGGTGACGACGACAAAGTCTATCTCGCCCCAAAAGACTTCGATTTCGCCAACATGCCCGCGACGGGAGTTTCACTCGATTGGCTCGCCGAGAAGTTCAACGAGTGCTCTTCCAAAGACAAGCTGCTCGTCCTGGATGTGACTCCCGCCGCGACGGGCAAAGATGCGCAGAAGCAGCTCGCGGGGAAAGCACTGCTCGAAAAACTCAAGACGCCGTTCCAATCCACGCACGTCATCGTCTCGTGCGAGCAGGGCCAACAAAGCCGAGTCTGGACCGAGAAGAAACACGGCCTGTTCGCGTGGTGGCTGTCCGAGGCCATTCAAGGAGCCGCCGACACCGACCGTGATTTGCATCTGACCGCCGAGGAATTGTTCGGCTACCTCCAGCAACAGTCCGCCACGGCGAAGTCCCGCGTCTTCGCCGCACAAACCCCGGTGCTGGTGGGACCGACGCGGTAGAACGCTTTTGAAACCGGTCCTACTCGAAAAAAACAAGCCCGACGCGCGAGCGAGGGCTGGACGTTCGATGACCGCGAAGCCCTCGCTCGCGCGTCGGGCTTGTTCTGAATTGCGTTCTACTTGCCCGCATCCGACTTCCCCGCACTCGCCGTCACGGCAAGTTGGTTGCGGATCACGCCCAAACCCGGAACGTGTCGCAGGCTTTCCTGAGCCATCTGCTTTTGGAAGTAGCTGCGGACGGTTCCGGTCAACAGCACTTCGTGATTGACGATGTGATTGACGATTTCGACATGAATCGGTCGGCCGAGGAGATGCGGTGCGCGCGAGAGAATGAGGTGAATCCGGTCGCGCAGATCGCGACTTTCGTGAGCATCATGCAGGATGTACGTCTGGGGCATGGTCCGACTCAATGTGGCGTCGCGGAGTCGCGACACCGATGGCAACGTGAGGGGTGGCGACATTTCGGCCTCATCGGATTTCGGGGCGTCTTCAATCGAGCATCGGCGGGAGTTGCCGAAGGAAGAATGGAAACGGGCGTCTGGCCTGACGAATGGAACGATTCTGCGGAGCAACGGCTGACTCAATCTTGAGGCGCTCTCCGCCTCCTGCGAGATTCCCACGAGCTGGTCGAAGAGATTCTGCTTCGTACTGCTAGATCCCGAAATGTTGTCGGGCCGCGCATTGGGATTGTCTGAAAGTAGCCTTCATCGCTCCGCGTGAAGATAGCCGATTGGGAGTGGGGCGATGACGATGCCAATCCCTGTCCGGATCACGCTCGGCTTCCTTCACGCGGAGCGATGAAGGCTACTTTGTTGCGACCAAAGGTCGCGTCGTTTAACCGCGTGGGCAACGCCCCGCGCGTCGATGAGGGTCCGACCCAAACGCCGCTCGACGCGCGGGGCGTTGCCCA
>JAYSQC010000358.1:0-1470 GCA_043721755.1 Schlesneria sp. | reverse complement strand
AACCAGGGGGCTGACGCCACCCCGCTCCGAAATTCAGCGGAACGAGCTGACGCTCGAGAATCCCCACCTCATCTCCAAACTCGCCGTCTAAAATCTTCGCGCCACGCGAAGAAACAAAACGTGAGTAGCACGGACCCTCTCTCGACACGCGAGGAATTCACTCTCGCGAACAACGCCTCGCAACTCAACCCAGCACCTCAATTCCAATACGAGCCTCGGTGGCTAGAATCCGTGGCCCATCAAAGCCTGAAGCGCAAGCGAAGGGCTTTCTGGCAACATGCTTCGCTTGCGCTTCAGGCTTTGATGAGCTCGTGATCTCCAAGCCGCACGCTCGCCCCCGACAGAACAACCATGCTCCAACGACTCCGCCATTTGCTCGAACTGATCCGCTTCAGCCACACGGTTTTCGCGCTGCCGTTCGCGCTACTGTCAGCGGCTCTCGCGTGGAATCAGCCCGGCAGTCCGTTCGATGGCTGGCAACTGCTCGGCATCGTGCTGTGCATGGTCTGTGCAAGGTCGGCGGCGATGGCGTTCAACCGTGTCGTGGATCGAAGGTTCGATGGTGAGAACCCGCGCACCGCGAAGCGGCACATTCCGGCGGGACTGCTCGGACTGACGACGGTGATCGTCTTTACCGTGATCTGCTCAGCAGGCTTCATCGCCGCGACGCTGCTCTTCCTGCCGAACCGCTGGCCGGTGATCCTCTCCGTCCCCGTCCTGCTCTTCCTGCTCGGCTATTCGTATGCGAAGCGGTTCACCGTTTGGTGTCACTACTGGCTGTCAGCCGCATTGATGATGTCGCCACTGGCGGCCTGGATCGCCATTCGAGGCGAAGTCGCCGTCACCCCCGCACTCCTCTCGGCCGTCATCTTCTTCTGGGTCGGCGGCTTCGACACGCTCTACGCCTGCCAAGACGCCGAGTTCGATCGAGGCAAGCAACTCTTCAGCATCCCGTCCCGCTGGGGCATCCCGTTCGCGTTGAAGCTGGCTCTCCTCAGTCACCTCTTCACGATCGCCGCCCTCTTCGCGCTGTGGCACTTCGCGGGACTGGGCACCGTCTTCCTGACTGGCATCGTCGCCGTGTCGGCTCTGCTCCTGTACGAACACTCCCTCGTCCGCCCCCACGACCTGAGCCGCGTGAACGTCGCCTTCTTCAACGTGAACGCCATCATCAGCGTCGGCCTGTTCACGGTCGGGCTGGTCGATCTCTGGTGGCGCTGATTGCCTCTCCCCTCGCCCCGGCTTGGGCACCGCCGCTGCGGTGGTCGGGAGAGGGGCCGGGGGTGAGGGGTTCTTCAGCTTTCAGACACAACCGACTCGTTTAACCGCGTGGGCAACGCCCCGCGCGTCGATGGACGATCGACCTCGTGGTCGGACAACTTGAGATTGCGGGGTTGTTCAACAACGAGCCCGACGCGCAAGCGAGGGCAAACCGTTGTCGAAAGTGAAGCCCTCGCTGGCGCGTCGGGC
>JAYSQC010000357.1:0-10519 GCA_043721755.1 Schlesneria sp. | reverse complement strand
CTCACCGACAAAGGCGCGCTCGGTTCCTTTGTCCACGATGACGCGGGCTTCGGCGGCACTCAGTTCGTTGTACGCGGTGAGTTTGTTGGACTCGGCGCGGGCGGGTGTCGAGTTTGATTCGGTGGCGGACATTTCTGCGTCTCCTTCGAGGGAATGGGCGGCGGGTGAGTCGAGTGCTTCCACGGTCGCTTGCAGCGTGGGGATCGGCTTCGGTCGAGCACAGCCGAACTCCACGACCGCGATTATCAATGCTGTCGTCATCCAACCGGCAGTCATCGCGCGACCGCAGGTGTGAGTCAGTCTCGTTGACATCAATTCGCCTCCCACTGAAATGAATGAACCACGACCCTGTTCACGCCAGCCTTGCGAGTGACATCGCCGAACAAGCATCGCCGCAAACGTGTTCGCGTGACGGGCGAGCAGTCTATCAGAACAGCCCCGCTGTGATGCCGCCCGAAACGCGAAGTTACGGCCGCACACCAACCCGAAGTGTGAACGAAGTCATCGATCGACTTCGCCCTCGTTCACACTTCGGGTTGGTGTGCGGCAGCCGTTTCTTGCCGGTCGCCGTCGCCGTCGCTCTCCTTATCATCGACGACGATGTCTGTTCAAGAACGGCAGATGTCTCGACTTCGGTTGCCGTTGATTGCCACGTCTCTGTACCGTAACCGCCCGTTGTTCGCCGCCCAGTTCGACTGCTCGTGTGATGAGCGTCATGAGAACGGGCAACCGACTTGGTCCAAGAACCGGTCGCGTCTGCTGCTGCGACCCTGCTCCTTGCTCACGCTGCGGGTTGGTGTGCGGCGAATTCCATTTCAACACGTTGTCTTTCAGGAAACCTTCGATGAAAAGTTTGACTCGTTCGCTCGCCGCGGTTGTCGTTTGTGCGACAGCCTTCGCACTCGGAGTCTCTGCCAATCAGCAGACGGCTCCCGAGACCCACTTCGCCAGTGAGGTTATTGACCTCGGCATGGTCGTCAGTGATCTCGACAAGTCGCTGAAGTTCTACAAGGACGTGATCGGTTTTGAAGAAGTCGATGGTTTCAAGGTGCCGGGCCAGTTCGCTCTCGACACCGGCCTCGCGAACAAGCTGGAGTTGGATGTGCATGTGCTGGTCCTCGGCAAGGGCGAGAAAGCGACCAAGTTGAAGTTGATGCAGTTCAAGACCTCGCCCGGTGCGCGGGTGGACAACACATTCATTCACTCGTCGTATGGCTTTCGCTATCTGACGCTCTCCGTGAAAGACGTGAACGCGGCAGTGGCTCGTGCCGAGAAGGCCGGCGCGAAGCCGATCGCCAAATGCCCCGTCCCGCTTCCGGAAGGTCTTCCCGTGGGATTGGCCCTCGCCAACTACCGTGATCCCGATGGCAACTTGGTGGAACTCGTTGGTCCTTGGAAGCAGTGAGCGCGGCGACGCACGGGCTGCGGCCCGCAAACGTGTCACGAGTGGCTGGGGCAGCGAAGCGCCGACCCCAGCCACACACCCGTCGGTGGAGTAGTCTCTGCGCAGCACGCGAACGAGCAGATCGCCAAAACCCTCCTCGAAAACCATTGTCTGGTGCGAGGGATGAAATGGTGTGCCGCTCATAACATCTAGTTCACCGCCGTCATCGTCGTGCTAGCGATCTTGCCAAGCTGCATCATGACGCCGCTGATGTACCGACGACGGCCGATAGCACCGTCCGAATAGCCTCACGGCAAGAAGTTCGGCGGATGGGTGGAACCGGCCCGACCTAACTCAAAAACAATTCCAGCGAAGTCGAATCCGCCTCGGAATCGGAAGAATACGGTGCATCCGAGGTTTTGGGGGGATCACAGTTTGGAGCAAACAGAGGTCTTCCCGATTCTTCATCCTGAAAGGATGCCAGCGATTAGCCGGGGGTTGAGCGTCCGCGACACCCCCGGTGTGGGGTGTCTTGAATTGGACTTTGCATCCTGAAGGGATGCTGGCAGGTTCCCGATCCCTGTCAGATGGAACCGTGCTGGCATCCCTTCAGGATGCAAAGTTTTTTGTCGGAACTCTTCCGGGGGTGTCGCGGACGCTCAACCCCCGGCTAATGGCTGTGATCCCTTCGGGATGAAAACTGACAACGACAGACATCCGTCTTGAACCAGCATTCCTCCCAAACCTCGGATAAACCTGAAGGCACTCGGCTTCAATTGACGTTGCTTGGTTCTTCCGTTTCCGGATTGGTTTGTACTGTCGTCGCCGCCGCTCCACCGCGACGAATCCATTGGCGGGCCTGCGTGGCCAGTCCATACTTTTGCACGACAGCCCGCGCCGTCGATCTCATTTGTCGACCGCCTTGGATGTAGGCGAGTGCTGCCCCCGCACGCCAGGTGCGCGGGACAAGCCACACCGTGCCGCTGCGACTTTCCACGTTGGCGAACTGGCGTTTGTATTCCGCGTCCCCACCACCGAAGTCGAACGTGTGCGGTGAGTCGTGCTGGAGCAGGTCTTCCACGATCTGTTGAAGCATCACGCGGCCGGGCGAGAACTGGGCGTACTCGTGGCGGTAAGCAATCTCTTCGTAACGGAAGCAACCGCGATGCTGGTTGCAGATCGCGAACGCGGACGGACGGCCCTCGATCCACCAGAGATAACTGCGCAGCAGCCCGTGTTGCGCGAGGATCGACATCTCATGCAACTCCTTCTCATCGTTGCGAATTCGCAGCCCGAACTGCCTTGTCTGCCAACTTTCCTTCGAGATGTCATACGCGGCACTCAGGAAGTCGGGGATTTGTTCGAGCGATGTGACTCGCTCCAGCCGCACGTTGCCGAACTTCTTCAAGCTGCGACGGAACTTGCTGAGTGATCGACTCGAAAACGTCTTCCAGTACTCGTCGGCACTCGGAGGAAACTGGATGCGCCAGCGCGGCTGAGTCTCATGTGTGGCGAAGACCCGGCAGCCGTGAGCCGCTGCGTTATGGACGGCTTCAAATAGCGGTGAACGCTCGTCCAAGTCTTCGATCAGCAGGAAGGCGGCTCCGACCGACCGGCAGTGCTTGGTCGCCGACGCCAGCAAGGAAGATTGAGTTTCACACGATTCATGTCCCGACAAAAAACGGCCTCCCGCCAGTCGCAGCCCGTGCAGCATCCAGCTTGGTCCGACACTGCCGACCTGTCCCGAACGAATGCTCTTCGGGATCAAGATGCCGAGCGCCACGCACTCACTGTCGGTCCCGGCTCGCAACAGCACCGGCTTCAGCGGCGAGGCGACTCGCGCCCCTTCCCATTCCGCCAACACATAATCGGGATGCTGTAACGGACTGGCGTGAGGATCGCGATCGAACTGCGATTGCCAGTCCCAGTAGCCCTGTGAAACGTGCTGCGAAAGCGCCGTGTCAATCGGCACGACACGCGGCACGACACAACGCAGGATCGACTCGGCGTGCGAAGGAAGATGCGGACGGAAAGGTTCGGTCATGGGAGGCTTTTGGAGAGAAGTCGCTTGTCGTTAGTCGTTCAAACGCATTTCAAAACAAGCCCGACGCGCGAGCGAGGGCTGGATATTCGATGACCGCGAAGCCCTCGCTCGCGCGTCGGGCTTGTTTGCTTTCTGAGTAGAACCGGTTTTGAATCTCGGCCGTGGGCAATCACACCGCATTCACCACCACTTTCAGTTTGCCCGCTTTGGTCAGCGGGATGTCATCGACGAGTTGCAGTTCGATTTCGACGACGGTGCCGGTGCAGCGGCGGACTTCACTTAGAAGCTGCTCGCGTTCGGCCAGCGTGAGACCACCTTCCACAACCAACTTCAGCGTGATCCGCTCGATGCGTTCTTGAACGACTTGGAACCGACGAATCGACGGGAACTCTTTGATGAGGTGCGGGAAGAACTCGCCGGGAATCTTGCGACCGTCGGGAGTCTCCAGCGTGTCGAGTTGCCGGCCGACGACTTTCCTTAACAGTGGTAAGCCGCGCCCGCAGGAACAGGTCTCAAAACCGGCGACGGCTCGATCCCCGTTGACGTACCGCACGAACGGCATGCCGTAGTTGAAGAGATCGGTGATGACGACATCCCCTTCCTGACCGGACGGAGTCGGCGAACCGTCTTCGTCGAGGATCTCGACCAACAAATTCTCCATGCTCAGATGCAGCCCGGCGTGCTTGTCACATTCGGCTCCGATCAGCATGAACTCGCGCGAGCCATACGTTTCGAAGACCGGCGCTCGGAAGACTTCTTCGATCAACGACCGCTGGAAGTCGTGTAGCTTCTCGGCCCCAACGATGATCGAGCCGGGTGAAACAGGTGTGAGCGACTCGCGTTTCAGAAAGCGGGCGAACTCATACAGCGGGTTCGTGTAGGCGACGATGACTTCCGCGCGGTAGCGGTTCATCCGGTCAAAGTGTTGCCGCATCTTGTCGGGTGTGAACTCAAAGCAACTCAAGATGAGATGCCGATCGAAGGCGTGATGCAGGTCCATTTTGAACCGCTTCCATTGCGGCACGCTGCCGAGTGCGGAACCCCAAATGAAAAGCTGCTTCGTGCCGGGAGCACCGTTCGCCCAGCCATAGCCGCGGTACATCATCGCCGTGCGGCGATCATTGCTGCCGCTGTCGAGATCGAACTGCAATGGCTCACCACTCGATCCACCCGTCGCCTTCGACAGGCGGTGGATGTCGGAGCTGGTCGTGCGCATGGTGAGCCGATTACGGCGGATCGTCTCGCGCGTCATCAGCGGCCACTCGCGCAGATCGTCCAGCGACCGGATGAGCTGCGGGCTGAGGCCCCGTTCCCGCCAATCGGCTCCGTAAAACGGACACGTCGCGGCGGCGTGCTGCATCAGGGCGCGGAGTGAGCGGAGTTGGAACTCTTCCAATTGCGCGCGGCTCCACCACTGAGTCTCCTCGGCACGCTGCCAGTGCGAGATCGTCTGGCGTCCTTTGACGACACCGTCGAAGAAGGGGAGCAGCAGGTGGCGGTAAAGTTGGGCGTACATGGTGTGGCTCGGGGAATCGTTGCGGGTAGTGGGCAGTTTCAAATTCTGTGATTGCCTCGAAAACTAGCCCGACGCGCAAGCGAGGGCTGGATATTCGATGACGATGAAGCCCTCGCTTGCGCGTCGGGCTAGTTTTGACCAGTGACTAATGACTCTTCTCCATCAACTCTCGGTAAAGCTGTTCGTAATCGGAGACCATGCGGCGAACTTCAAAGTGTTGGGCGACGCGGTCTCGGCCCGCTTGGCCGAGCGTTGGCCAATCGGCTGCGTTGCGGCACAGAGTCACGATGGCCGTGGCCAGTGCGGCGGGATCGGCGGGCGGGACGAGTTGTCCGGTCACACCATCGGCGACGATTTCGGAGTTGCCTCCCACGGCCGTGGCCACGACCGGGAGACCGACCGCCATCGCTTCGAGCAGCGTGAGCGAAATCCCTTCCGTGAGTGACGACGACACGAAGAAGCCGGCTTGAGTCAGCAGGTCGGGCACGTCCGTCCGTTCCCCGAGGAACTCGACGCGGCTCGTGATCCCCAGTTCGCGTGTCAGTCCTTCCAGCTTCGCCCGTTCGGCTCCGTCACCGACCAGCTTCAGTTGGAGATCCGGAACTTGGTGAACGGCGATCGCGATCGCTTTGAGCAGTGTGGGAAAGTCTTTCTCGGCGGAAAGGCGAGCGACGGAGATCGCAATCGGCGCGGCGATCGGCCCCGTATAGGCGAAGTCGCTGAGGTCGATGCCGTTCCAGATGCGAGTCACTTTGCGTGCGGCGACGCCATCGGCCTGAACGCACAGCTTTGCGGCGTCGTCGGACACCGCGACGATGCGATCGACGAGATGGCTGGCCCAACGAAACTGCGTGCGCGACTTCCAACCGTGACCGGCGCGCTGGCCGTGTCGCGTGTTGACGACGACGGGCACACCGGCCCAGCGTGCGGCGAGGCTGGCGTACAAGTGCGGGTACGTGTTGTGCGTGTGGACGACATCAAAGCGACCCGCACGAAACAGCTTGGCCATCTGCCGGACGAGACCGATGCGGCCCGCCGGTCGCAATAAATGAACGGGACAACCCGTGCGACGAATCTCTTCCGCGAACCGCCCGACTTCGCGAATGGCCAAGAATTCGGGAACGCTCGCAGCAGGATCATGATGCCGCGCGATGTCGGTCAGGATGCGTTCGAGTCCGCCGGTCTTCAGCGTCAGGCTGACATGGCAGACGCGCAACGGTCGTGCAACCGTGACAGCGGCGTTCTTGATGATCGGTGATTCGAGTTCAACTGTGGGCATTTCGAGCCAGTTCCTTCAGTCAGCAAGGTCCGCTTGATGGGTGATCTTGGTTTAGCAGCCCGTTGAAAAACGTAGGATGGACGCCCTCGTCCGTCCGTTCTCAACTCGAAATCACTCGGACGAGGGCGTCCAAGTTACGTTCTTCAACAGGCTGTTAGTCCTAAAACAAGCGAACCCCACCGGGCTTGCCCCGGTGGATTTAGGTTTTTTCACTACTTTTTGTTCTCGACCGAATCGAGTGCGGACAGGGCAGGTGTCGAAGAGGCTCCGCCTCGCAGCGACTCCTCCACTCCGGCGAGTGTTCGCTTGATCCAGCGCAGATTGTCGAGTAGCGCGAACTTCAATCGCGGGCGCCGCCAGGTGACCCACGCCAGTTCGGCCTCGTGCGTGGAGAGGTGTCGCTTGTAGTCGGAGGTCCCCGCCATAAAGTCGAACTGATCGAAGCCGCGACGCTGGCATTCGGCTAGGCACAAATAATCGACGACCAGTCCGGGACTCACGTTTCCCGGCTGCGGAGACCAACCGCTCTGGTACAGCAGCGCTCGGCCGTCATCAATGAAGACTTGCGCGCAGCCGAGGATTCCGGCCGGCGAGGTCACGCGGTACATCCCCATCGCTCCGATCGGAACGAGACGATGGACGAGATCAAAGTGGAACTCACGAAAGCGGCGGCTGGCATAGGAACCCGGTTCCCCCAGCGCGTTCCAGCGTGCCTGATGTCGCTCGATCATCCGGTGCAACATTTCCTCGGCCCGCTCGGCAGAAGCGGCCCATTCGCCGGTGGGCTGCCCCAACTTGCGCAGCGATCGGCGGAGGTTGGCGCGCGTTGGTACTCCCAAGAGTTCAATTGGCTCGACGTTGGCCTCGCGCGCCGCCCGCAGATCGAAATACGGTGAAGGCTTTCGCAGGACGACCGCCTTCGGGTTGTCCGCGAGCAACGGCGCAATGTCGTGCGACGCAAAACCATCGAAGTACGCCTGGTCGCAGTCGGACTGGGAGTCGATCCAACCCACGAGTTGTCGTGTGAAGTCGATGCGGTCCTCATCACGGACCAGCAGCGAGTTGTATTCGATGCAGACCGAGTCGGCGTCGGGTTCGCCCGCTGTGCCGAGGTGCCATGTCCGCAACGGCATCGGGCCGTCGAACTGATTCACGCCACTCGTCAACAGGGCAACGCCGCAACAGAGATCGCCGCGCCGGGCAATCGCAAACCGATGCGGCACGAGCGATCCGTAATGCTTGAGCCAGGTCTCTGTCCACACGGACGAACACATCAATCGCTGGTTCGACAGGCGGGCTTCCGCTTCACGCCACAGCTTCATCACGTCGGGACGAGCCTGTGGGCCGAGGACCTCTAATCGCAACGGCCGCTCGTGACCCGGCGCGGTGGCCTTCGAGTTCGGTTCGAGCAGTGTCAGTGTGGTGTTCGTCATGGTGTGTGACTTTGAGGAGATATTCGGTTCGTCATGCTTCAGCGGGACATGATCGCCGTGAAGACGTACAGCCCGCTGAAGGCCATGCCGCTGGCAATGCCCAGTCGTACGACGTGGCCCTTATTCATGATCACGAGCGGTTGGCCCGACTCGGTGTGAATCCAAACGAGGTTCAAGTACGCGGCCATCGTTCCCAGCATCAGGTAGGTCGGGACGACGTAGCACCGCGACAGCGACATGATTGAAGTGATCCATCCCGCCAGCAGCGCACACATGAACGGCCGCAGGCGGACCAGTTCCGGGTGTTCGACCAGCTCCGACAACCGTCCCATGCGGTAGAGCTGCATCCCCGCGAAAAAGAAGCAACCGAAGAACAGCGTGCCGCCGAACAAACCCAGCTCGACATAGGCGTGAATGAACGAGTTGTGAGCCACCAATCCGGCGATATCGGGGTACGAACCCTGGCCCGTGCCGAACAACAACGCGGGAGATTTCAGCTCTTGAAAGCCGTCGCGCCACAGTTGAATTCGTTCGTGACCGGTCCCGCCTTCCTCCATCCCGCTATCGCCGCGCCCCCCGGCTGCGAACGGGATCACGCACGCCGCCATCACCGCCGCGACGATCGCCACCTTGCCTCCGAACCGAACGGACACGAGCGTCAGTCCGGCCAATCCACAGGCCAGCAAGCCGCCGCGCGAACCGGTCGCCAGCAGTCCCACCAGCAGCACGCCCATTGGGATCAGCCAGCCGAATCGCAGCCAGCTCGACTTGGGATCGGTCAGGAAAAACGCACACAACACGCCCGTCGCGCAGATCACTTGGGACATGTCGTTCGGGTCCATGAAGATCCCCGTCCCGCGCATCCGGCGGACGGTCGTCACGACTTCCTCGTCTTCATCGAAACCGTCGTTGTCGTCCAGATGTTCGATGAACTCGAAGTCGTAGATCTCGTGGTAGTCGAGTACGCAGAGTGTCACCATCGTCGAGGCACAGATCGCCACCGTCAGCAAAAACGACCTCAGTCGCGCGGGCGTATTGACTACCGTCACGAGCAGCCCGAAGTAGATCAGCGTCTTCAGGAACAGCGTTCCCGAGTCGATCACGCCGCCCAGGTAGATGTATTGAAAGTGCGAGATGCCGATCGCGACGAAGACACCCAGCACACACAGCGAGATCGGTTGGCGGGCCAGCGTGAACTGCTTGAAGTGGGCGAGAAACGATTGAAACGTCAGCGAGAATGTGCCGAGGATCAACGCCTCATAGATCGGTGCCGCTTCGAGCCAAACGAACAGCTCGGACGGACGCAGAAAGAGCGTCGCCGTCGTCAGCAGGAACAGCGCGAACGCCAGTTTGGCGAGCGACTTGTCGTGCATGATCGCTGTCCGTCCCGGTGCGCTCGGCGCGCACGACCGTTCCCCTCGCGCGGACCCTCTGCCAGCGCTGTCTTTGGGGAACATAGGTCACGCGCCGACGTTTCGCGGATGCAACCTCTGCGGAAGACGGGCAAGACTTTGCCTGCGGAATCCGTCGTAGCGAACGTGCCGGTTGTGAGGAGCGATGGCTCCCGGCGACCACGGCTTACCGGCGAGAGGGCCTTTCAAATGCCTGTTTGTGCCTCGAAAAACTAGCCCGACGCGCAAGCGAGGACTTCACCTTGATCGCATGTTCAGCCCTCGCTTGCGCGTCGGGCTAGTTTTGAAATGCACTCCAGGGATCAACGATCTCACTTGTCCCGCATCACTCGGCTGACAGACCCTCAAACAGTCCGCTCCCCACCCGGACGAACGTCGCCCCCTCTTCGATCCCCACTTCAAAATCGCCGCTCATGCCCATCGAAAGCTGCGGCAACGCGATTCGCCCGCTCGACATTTCCACCAGTCGATCACGCAACTCACGCAGCCCTCGAAACGCGGGGCGCGCGTTCTCGGCGGTGTTCCCCAGTGGAGCCATCGTCATCAGCCCGTCGATCTCCACGCCGGTCTGCTCGACAATCGCAGGCCAAGCCGCAACGAGATCACTCACCGCGAACCCGTCTTTGCTGGCCTCGCCCATCACATTGACTTCGAGCAGGAGGCGCGGGCGACAACCGCGCTGCTGAGCCGACTTGGCGAGTTGCTCAATCAATCGGATCGAATCCACGGAGTGAATCCGCTCCACAACCGGAAGCAGGCTGTCGGCTTTGTTCCGTTGGAGATGCCCGATCTGGTGCCAGCGCACATGCGGCGGTAATTCTGCCGCCCGCGCGATCAGTTGCTGCGGACGACTCTCACCAAAATCGGTCACGCCCAGATCGATCAGCCCACGCACCCATTCCAGCGGCGCGTATTTCGTGACGGCAATCAACGTCACGTCATCGACTGGTCTTCCCACCCTCAGGCAAGCCGCCGCAATGCGGTTTCGCACCTGACGCAGGTTGTCGGCGAGTCGATCGGAAACAGCGTTCGAGAGGCTGGCGGTCATAAGTTTTCAACAACGAGTAGGAAGCGTGCGCTCAATCGACAGTGAATCTATGTTCGCAGCGCGGTTATACCTCTCGCGGGAAAAAGTGCGACCTTTGCTTCGTTTAACCGCGTGGGCAACGCCCCGCGTCGTGCGGCGAAACAGGCTCCAACATCGCACGACGCGCGGGGCGTTGCCCACGCGGTTAAACGACTCAGCCTGAGTTGTGCGAGGTAGAGCGATACCTCAGCCTGCGACCGGGTGCCGTCGTCAATGGGGGGGGGGCCCAACGAAAGACTGCTGGGCAAGTGATTCAGGGAAGGTAGCCCTGTCGCTCCGCGACAGGAAGCGCGATCCGCAAGGGGGCGTTGATCTGCCGAGTCACCTCGGAGCAACGGCAAACGCCACTCGTGTGTTCTCGCTT
>JAYSQC010000356.1:0-2460 GCA_043721755.1 Schlesneria sp. | reverse complement strand
AGACTGTTTCCGGTAGCGGCATCGTCAGCGGCGGGTTTCCCCGAAAAACGCCAGCCTTCGCGGCCGCAAGTCATTCGAGAACCGGCTTTCCCCCATTAGACTCACCTGGTCCGTGCGCGGGAATGCTCCATTTGAAGACGTCGTCGCTGGGGTCTTGCAACAATAATTCCCGACCTTGCGGTTAAACAGCGCCAACGCTACCTTAAGCCTGTCCCGATTTCCCGGACACATCCAACGCGCTGGAGAATCCGGCCACGAGGTGTCATGGGAAAATAAAGAGCGACGAACGTTCAGCGATGAGTTAAAGCGTAATGCGGTTCACCGAGCCGAGGTCTTCGTAGAGCTCTATACTTTCCCGCAGTCGTGACCAGCCGGCATAATCGGGCTTTGCGACAGTTCAGCGAACGACTTCGTTCACGCGATAAATCAAATATGCTGATCATCGTCGCAGTGATGCGAAAGCTTCTGACCCTCGCATACGGCGTTCTTAAATCGGGTATGGCATTCAGGAAAGACGTCTTACCCGCTTGACACCGGACCCCTAATCTATAATTAGTTCAGGCCGTTAATGTGGAATCTGGCCCTCGGGCCGCGAACAAGACCACATGCGGAAGTCCCGCTTCACCGAAACCCAGATCGTTGCGATCCTCAAAGCGCACGACGCCGTCGCGCCGACGACGCAGCTTGCGCGCAAGCATGGCGTCCATCCGAATACGCTGCGACAGTGGCGCGCAAAGTACGGCGGGATAGACGCGAGCGACATCGCCAAGTTGCGATCGTAGACGTAAGAAAACGAACGACTCAAGCGCATCGTAGCGAAACTGCACCTTGATAATCACGCCTGTAAGTTGCTCGTAACAAAAAAACGGCTGGGACCCTCGCAGCGGAGAATCGTGGTGAGGGCGCTCCAAGCTGATGGCGTAGGCCAGCAACACGCCTGTCGAATCGTCACGTGCGCGCGGAGCACGGCTCGTTACGTCGTCCGCAGATCCGACGAATCGACGTCCTTACCAGAGTTGCGAGAACTCGCTGCACGCCATAGTGGCTTCGGCTTCCGCAAACTTGCGATTATGCTAGAGGCGATTGGCGCGAGTAGCTGCGCGATGTGTCGATGTACGTCCGCCTGCACGGCTTTTGTCCCGTCATCGCTACGCCTGTGCGCGCAAGCTCACAGCGTCGCTTGCAAGATGACCCGCACGGTCTCTTCGGGAGTGTCCCATTGGGGGAAATGGCCGCTGTCTTTGAACCAGTGCATCTCAGCGGTCGGGAACGCCCGCCCAGCGCGCGCCGCTTGGGTCGGGATGCACACACGGTCCTGCCGTCCCCAGCCGATGACGATGCGCCCGGGAGGATGCGGTGTCCCACGCTGCGGCGGCCCGTCGACGAGTTGCTTCAGCAGCGGATCGAACGACGGTGAGGCAGCGAAGGTCCGGAGCTCCCGTAGCGCCACATCGGCGGGAATATCCCATGGATGTGATGAGAACTGTGCAAACAGGATGCTTCGCAGCACCGGATTGGTCGCGAACGTCGGCAGAATCGGCTGCAACAGTCGGACGAGCCGAATCGAAAAGGCGATCGACGTGCCAAAGAACGTGCGCTCCCAGCCTTTCCAGAAGCCACCCGGGTCGAGCGAGACGACGTTGCCGACGACGCCCCGCCGCGCAAGTTCGAGCACCAGCCGCGCACCCATCGAGCTGCCGACCGCGTCGATGCCGGTCAAGCCGTTTTCGGCCAGAAACGCCGTCACCGCATCCGACAATGTCGCGATCGAGACCTCACCGGGCAGCGGCGGCGTGATGCTGAAGCCGGGCAAATCGACGATGACCAGGTCGCGCTGCATCGCTAACGCATCGACGACCATGTCCCACGAATGGTGGCTTCCGCCCAGTCCGTGGACGAGCAGAAGCGGTTTGCCGGAGCCTCTTCGCACGTAGTGCATCGGCGGGCTCACATGCTCCCCAAGAGCGTGTGATAGGCAAGTGGCGACAAAGGCCCGACCGCATTACGCATCGACAAGGAAATACCCAGGTATGGCAAACCTCAAGCTATCGAATGATACGCCGCTCGACCCGCGCCTCATGACTTAGCGGGAGAGCCGTATCTCGAGCCGGCGTAAGATGCGCTCCACATACCGGTTTCACGAGAACGTTAACCATCTCTTCGAGTACGGTGTCGACGCCGCTGGTTCACGAGCGATCGTGGCCCCTTCTTCTTTCGCGCCTGAAGGGGCTGACATACGCGGCTTTCCGGAGCTATGGTGGGGCGCCCGTCAAGAGATCGCGCGTGGCTGTTCCAGAGCTACGCGCAAAAGATGTCAGTGGCAACGCGACACGCCTCCCGCGTGCTAAGGTCTACGTTGACTCGATCTGTCCCGCATTCCGGAACACATCATGGCCGTGAAGAACTTGCATCGGTTTCGACGCGAGCGACGACGTTCGTAGGCGAACTCGCCGTCACTCG
>JAYSQC010000355.1:0-14524 GCA_043721755.1 Schlesneria sp. | reverse complement strand
GATCTGTACGTGCCGGGCTGTCCGCCTCGCCCCGAACAGTTGATGGCCGGAATCATCGCCTTGCAGGACAAGATCAAGCACGGCGGAACGCTGAACGGCACCGAATTCGCCAAGCGGACCCAACCGATGGGTCCGACACCGTACGACCTCGACGAGTTGATCCGCATTCGAGAAGCCAACGAACAACTGGTCTCACTGAACTAACGGCCTTGTCCTCTCGCCCCGGCCTTGCGGGGAGAGGGTTAGGGTGAGGGGTCTTCTCTTCTGGCTTGGCCTTCGCAATGGAAGCGTCCTCACCATTCGGCCCCCTCACCCTAGCCCTCTCCCCCGCAGACGGGGGCGAGGGGACAGGAAGCCCCACTTTCACGCTGGCCGAAACCGTACTTCCTTGAGCCGCATATAACCAACCGTCCGGCCCCCAGCGCAGGCTACTGATGACGGAATGCGTGTCTTCAATACCGAAGCCGGAGAGATGGACTTCGGGATCACCATCGGGGATGTCGTCGCCGTTCTGGTCGGGAAAGAAGAGGAGGTACGGCGGATTGAGCACCCACACGCCGCCCCGTCCTTGAACAAATGAGGTCGCGATGTTCAGGCCATCGACGAACGTCTTGTGTTTGTCGTAGACGCCGTCGCCGTCGGTGTCCTCATGAATCGTGATCTTGTCCTTTCCCTTCACGCCGTGCGGAGGCGGAAGCGGCACCTTGTCGTAGACCGCGCGCCACCACTGGTCTTTACTCAGCAGCTTGAGGCCCTCGGGTTCGGGGTATTGCAGGTACTGCATCACCCACAGGCGGCCTCGTTCGTCGAAGTTCATGAAGAGGGGCTGTGACACGATCGGCTCGGCGAGAACGAGATCGACCTGCAAGTCATCGGGCACCTTGAAGTGATCCATCGACTCGCGCGGTGAGAGGGGCATTTGTTGGGCTTCGCGCCGAATGACGGTCGCGAACTGGCTGACCTTGGGGGCGGGGATGATTTTGTTGAAGACGGTGTAGGCCGGTCGCTCCGCGACCGGCAGCGATTCGCGGAGCGAATCGACCACAGAAGAAGCCCACTTCAAATCGTCGCCGACTCGAAACTGCCACGTTCCCTCCAGCGAGATCGCTTCGTTGCCAGCGATGATCTGCGGCGCACCTCCCTTGAAGCCACCGGCCCCGCTCTCGTCGTAGACCCGGATCGCGACGACGTTGGTCTCACCGGGCTTGATCGCCGTCGGCGGGATGACGTAGCGGTGCATGTTCTCGACACCGTTGGCGTACTTCGGCGGCATGGCTCCGCTGACGCCGACCTTCGCGCCATTGATGAAGCATTCGGCGGCGTTGTCGATCTTCTCGACATAGAGGTATCCGCCGCGTCCCTTCCATGCCTCGGGGATCTTCACCTCGCAGCGATACCATGCGAAGCCGTCGATGTTGGCGAGGTCTTTTGAGTGCTGTTCCCAAGTGCCGGGAACGGGGAGAGTGCGCCAGTTGGAAGATGTCTTCGGCTTTGTCCCCTCGCCCCCGTCTTCGGGGGAGAGGGCTAGGGTGAGGGGGGCTTTCGGCGGCTGAGAGTCGAGAGCCGAGAGTCGAGAGCCAGACGGAGCGATTGGTTTTGAACTGGACGGTTGCTCGCCGTTCGGCCCCCTAACCCTCTCCCCCAAAGACGGGGGCGAGGGGACCGGAGAAAGGCCGCTCGTCTTCTGTTCCGCACTCGGCACTCCGAGTTCCCCGCCGGGCACTTCTTTCCCCGCCGCCCAAAAGATGCCGTTCAGCAGCAACCGTTGAAACGCCGGTTGTTGGAAGTCGTCGAGGTGGCCGAGCGACGTGTAGAACGTGCGGCCTCCGTCTTTGCGGTCGAACGTCCACGCGACCGGTTCGTGCTGGTCGTTGCCTTCGATGCGGCCGCGCAGCAGTTCCGTGGCCTTGGGGTCGAGCGGCGTGTTGAGGTACAGCGTGCCACCGCTCGTGAATTCTTTCGGCTCGATGCCGGTCAGGATCGGGTGTTTCACGTCGGCAAGGGGACGGATGATTCCCTTGCTCGTGTTACTCGTGTGACCTTGGTAGTTGCCGCCGATCAGCTCCTTGTCGATCTCGATCCACGCATCGAGTCCCTCGGGCTGCTTGTCGCGAAGATGAAAGGCATGACTGGCGGTGCGGATGCCGACGACCGGTTTGCCGCTCACAACGTATTTGCGGATGACATCGAGTTGCGACTTCGGGATCGGCCGCCGCCGGGCGCTGATCAGCAGCACATCGGCATCGTTCACGACCTCGATCCCCGGCAGGTCGTACTTCTTCGACGGCGTCTCGAAGACGAAGCTGACTTTGAAGTCGCGGCCGAGATGCTTGGCGGCGAATTCGGGGAGCGTCACCTCGGTGCGGTACTCGTCTTCGGCACTGATAATGACGAGGTGCGGGCGCTGGTCGTCTTTGAATCGGAACGGTTTCACGTCAGCAGAAGAAGACCCCCTCACCCCCGGCCCCTCTCCCCCCAAGGCGGGGGCGAGGGGAGAAAGAAAGTCGGCGCTGGTGATCGTCGGGCACCAGAACTTCTCGATGTGCTCGACGACCAGATCGTTGCCGGTGAAGTGGCTGACGAACGGCTTCATTGCCGGGTTGTACATTGTGTCGGTCATGTCGCGCATCAGGGCGACGTTCATCCCCTGATAGACCATCTGGCGGATCGAGAACGGTCGTCCGAGGACGCACATGTTGGTATGCACGCCCATCACGATGACGTTGGTGATCCCGCGACTCTTCATCAGCCGAAAGGCTTCGTCCGAGTCGGTGATCGCGTCGCCGTCGTGAATCTCGATCGCGGCGATTTGTCGCGACCAGGCCCGGTAGTTCTTGACCGGCTCACCGCAGTCGCAGCCTCCGTCGGTGTCGTCGATGGGAAGCGGAGCCTCTTTGGTCAGGTCGATGCGACACCAGCGTTCGAGAGGCTTCTTCAATTCGACTTGCGGCGCGGCTTGGGCGAGCTTCCGCTGCGGCGTGTCCTTGTAGAAGTCCATCGTGTCCGAAGGGCAATGAATGATGAACGCCCCACGCGCACGAGCCGCCTTCACGACCTCGTTCATGCGCGGAGCCATCTCACCGACGCGAGCCGTTGCGTTGGGACACCAATGCTTGTCCCACATGTCACAGATGACAACGGCCGTCTGCTTGGAATCCCACTCAGTGGGAGTCGTGATCGTGTGATAGCGCTTCGTCGCCGTAGCCGCGTTCTCAGCCGCAGCCCCCGTCGTCGCATTGGCCTTCGCCTCGACCGGAATCTCGACCCGCTTCCGCATGTTCAGCACGAGCGGCTTGGTATCGGCGGCCCCTGCGGGAGCCAGCCCGTCCATCCCACCGCTCGCCAACAGACAACCAATCAGACCGGCAATCACACGCGCTATCGATCGCATGGCGTACTCCACTGTTCGAGGATCCAAGACCGCGACGCAGTGTGATTGTCGAGCGAATGAATTGCCAGCGCGCGAGGCTTGGCGGCAGGGCAATCGCCTTGTTAGGTCTGCGAAACCTGTAGGGTGGGACCAGCGGCGCTTCGCAGCGCCGGCCCACCATGATTGCTCGACGATTTCCAATGGTGGGCCGGCGCTCGAAGCGAGCTGGTCCCACCCTACCTTGAAAAAGGCGCTGCCCTAGCTTGGCGGAGACGTGTTCGCGGGACATCATCCCGCCCCGCCCCGCCCCGTCCCATTCACGAACAGACTTGCCTCCCGAGAAACTCCGACATGCTCCGCTCCGTTTTGCTCACGCTGAGTTTTCTGACAGTTGTTTTGGCCGGTGCGATCAACCGAGATGTCACTGCCGCAGACAGACCTCCGAACATCATTCACATTGTGGGAGACGATATCGGCTGGGATGACATCGGTTGCTTCGGGGCGAAGGACATCAAGACGCCGCATCTCGACCGGCTGGCCGCACGCGGGCGGAAGTTCACATCGTTCTACTCTCCCGCCCCGTACTGCACGGCATCACGCGCGGCGATGATGACCGGGTGCTATGCCGACCGGATCGGAATTCCTCCGGTGTTGTTTCCGTACTCGAAGATCGGGATCCACGCGAACGAAGTGACGATCGCCGAGTTGCTGAAAGGGCGCGGGTATGCCACGGCCTGTGTCGGCAAGTGGCACTTGGGACATCAGCCCGAGTTCCTGCCGGTGCGTCACGGATTCGACCGGTTCTTGGGCATCCCGTATCCGAACGATCATGAGCCGGAACGCTTCGGCTGGTCGAAGGCAGCCGGGAGAGAGAACTGGCTCGCCCCGCCGATGCCGCTCTTCTCGAACGACACCATCGTCGAAGAGCCTGCCGATTTGGAGAACCTCCCGATGCGGTTCACTCAGGAATGCGTCAAGTTCATCCGGCAGCACTCTGACCGACCGTTCTATCTGCACTTCTCAAACATTGAGACGCACACGCCGTGGTTTACGCCGGGCCGGTTCGCGGGGACTTCACAGGCGGGAGCGTATGGCGACGCGGTGCAGTGCTTCGACTGGTCTGTCGGCCAGATCGTCGCCACGTTGATTGATCTCGACTTGATCGAGAACACGCTGATCGTCTTTCATGCCGACAATGGTTACTTGCCGCCCGGCAGCAACAACGGTGATCTGCCGAACGTGTACGGCAAGTACGCGACGGTCGATGCCTCACGCAAACATGTGCTGCGTGGCGGCAAGGGAACGCTGTTCGAGGGCGGGCCGCGCGTGAGTTGCATCGCGCATTGGGCAGGCCAGGTTCCCGCTGGGACGACGTGCGATGAAGTGACCGCGAGCTTCGACTGGTTCGCCACGTTCGCCAAACTGGGTGGAGCCGACGTGCCGCAGGATCGTGTGATCGACGGACGCGACATTGCGCCGTTGCTGTTCGCTCAGGACGGAGCCAAGTCGCCGCACCAAGCGTTCTATTACTACCACGGCGGTGCGTTGGGCGGCGTGCGCGCCGGCCAATGGAAGCTGATGTTTCCCGGCGTCGCACGGGGAGGCACTGCGAACGCGAACAAGAACGCGCCACCTGCTCCCGAACTGTATGACCTCAACGACGACATCGGCGAGACGAAGGATGTCGCGACCGACCACCCGGAGATCGTCGCGCAACTCAAACAGTTTGCCGAGCAGGCGCGCGAAGACATTGGCGACACGCGGACTCAACGGAAGGGCCAGCACACGCGGCCCGTCGGGCAGCTCACCGAAACCGCACCCGCCAAACGAGCGTGGAGTCCGGCCGAGTCCGCTCCCGTGAAGTAAGCCGTGTGGATGCTCAGCGCCAATCACAGTCGAACGCTGTTGATGCGGAACAGTCCGGCGGCGCGAACACGGATATCAAGAACACTGCTATCAAAACGGATTCATCGGATGTTTTGGGGGGATTCATTGGAGCGCGATGGACGACGGCGACCGGTCTTCATCCTGAAAGGATGTCAGCCATCAGCCGGGGGTTGAGCGTCCGCGACACCCCCGGACGAGGTTGGGAATTGGCGGTGGCATCCTGAAGGGATGCCAGCCTCGCGTAACGGGGAGGCATCCTGAACTGGCCAGCATCCCTTCAGGATGCAAATCCCCTCTCGATGGCTTCGCACCGGGGGTGGCGCGGACGCTCAACCCCCGGCTCATCGCTGACATCCCTTCGGGATCAAAACGACGGACTTCATCCCGCTCATGGGAATCCCCCAAAAACGTCGGATGAACCAGAACAACGCCTTGTTCACCACGCGCGCCGTGACGCGGATGGAATTCACGCTCCCAGAGGGAGTCGTGAAGGTGCGTGTCGGAATGTCGTACCAGCCGAACTCGACATCCGCGTCATTGATCACGACAGCCTCAGTCGTAGCCTTGTTCTTGGCCGCCACCTCTTTGGCGGTGGCGATCACGACGGCATTTTCTTTGGGAAGTTCGACCCCACCGCTGAGCGCGGACGCATCCGCCGCGTTTTGAAGCTGCGTCGCAACGACCGTCATGTAGCTGATGTCCACGGCAAACGTCGTCATCGCCAGCAGACACCAAGATGGCACCACGACGCGCAGGATCGTTGAGCAACGACCGTTTCTGCGTGACCATATCACTGCCTCACCAAGAATGAACGATCACAGCCTGCTCAAAGACAGACTCGACTGCTCAACGCTAGGAGAGCATTTCCGACCCGTCAAATGGCCGTTTTCGGCGTTGACCCGAATCGCACACGGCACCGCTGACAACGACCTTCTGTCCCCGTTGTGACGATTGTGTGTCCCGCGCCGCACGGCTATGTTCCCGCCTCGCGATGGGCTGGGTGATGAGCCGCTCGTCGCACAAATTGCTTTCCTGCCAAACGGTTTCGACCCAAAGGATGATCTCGTGAGAATCGCGTATCTGGACTGTGCCTCGGGAATCAGCGGCGACATGACTGTGGCCGCCCTCATTGATGCGGGCGTCGATGTCGCGGCCATCAAGGCGGGCATCGACTCGCTCGGTCTTTCCGGGGTCACGTTGCATTTTGAGGACGTGATGCGCGGCGGCTTCCGTGCGAAGCACCTGCGTGTGGAACATCCCGAACAGCACGCGCACCGCCATCTGTCCGACATTCAAAAGATCATCAATCGCTCGGAAGTCCTCACCGACGACCAGCGCGATCTGGCGCTCCGCATCTTCGCCGCCGTGGCCGAAGCGGAAGCGACCGTCCACGGCTCGACAGTCGAGAAGGTTCACTTTCACGAAGTCGGCGCGATCGACTCGATCGTCGATATCACTGCCGCCGCGATCGGCTTCACGCTGCTCGGCGTCGATGAAATCATTTGCAGTCCGATCCCGACCGGTCATGGACGAGTGAACATCGCGCACGGTGTCTGCTCGATCCCGACGCCCGGCACCGCCGAACTCCTCAAGGGAATCCCGCTCGTCGATGTCGCCATCGAAGCCGAGCTGACGACTCCCACCGGAGCCGCCATCGTCAAAATCGTCGTCGATGAGTTCTCTGACAGCCTCCCCGAAATGACCATCGACACGATCGGTTACGGCGCGGGAACAATGGACTTTGAAGATCGCGCGAACGTCGTGCGGCTCTTTGTCGGTGAATCGCGAGTGGTGGCCGGTGGCACCGATCGCGTGATGCTGCTCGAAACGAACCTCGATTCCGCGACGGGCGAAGTCCTCGGCTACACCAAGCGACTGCTCCTCGCCGCCGGGGCACTCGATGTCTACACGACCTCGATCCAAATGAAGAAGGACCGCCCCGGCGCGATCCTCAGCGTGATCTGTCAGCACGAAGACGCCGCCAAAATGGAGGCGATCATTTTCAACGAGACCAACACGCTCGGCATTCGCCGCCAGATGATCGAACGCTCGGTCCGTCAACGGACGACGTACACCGTCGAGACCGACTTCGGATCGATCAAAGGGAAGTTGGCGTGGCGGGCCGACGAACCGGTCGTCTTCACCCCCGAATACGAAGACTGCGTCGAGATCGCCAAGGCCCACGAACTGCCGCTCAAGGATGTCTTCGTCGCCGCCCAGTTGGCCTTCCTGATGGAAGAGCACGACGACGACGATGAGGACGACGACGGCGAAGGTCACGACCATGACCACGATGGCGATCATGACTGTGGTCACGATCACGATCATTCACACGATCACGATTGCAGCCGCGATCATGATCACGACCACCGGCATGACCATGACCACCGCCACGATCACGACTGATCGGTGAGATTTCTGGCGGACTCGTTCGGTGCCTCACTCGGCGGCACGTTCAAGGCGTCGCCGGGTGATTCTGTTGAAATCAGTTGCGACTGCCGTTGCTCACGGTGTTGGCGGTTCACCTCACGGAGCTTCAAGGCATCCGAAAAGACCGACAACAAATCGGCGTCGTCGGCATACTTTTCGACCGCGTGTCGCCAACCCGTGGGCTGCACGTCCGACCGACCATTTCGCTCATTCCGCAGTTCTTGAAACTGCGACTCCAGCGTCGCGAGCCGTTGTTCCAGTGTCGGGTGTGGCATGACTGTTTTCTCCGTGTTCTCAAGGCGCAGCGGATCAGTTTCCGTATGTGTCGCATGGTACTTCGCGCTCGGTGGCGAGTCAGCATCGCGGAAGTACGACCTTCAAGACGCGATCCATCGGTGGTGTGTCGATGGTCTGCTGCAAGTTCTGTGGGCTGCGAATCTTCACCCGTTTAATCCGATCGGCGGAACCGATACCAAACGTGACCGCGCCTTCGCTCTGAGACAGGTAGCCGCGTGTGGGCATGATCTGGCCTTGCAACGACCGGCCGTCCTCTAACTCCACTTCAACGTGACAACCGATGGCGACAGCCTGACTGTGACGACTCGCTCCTGCGATACGGACCTCCACTCGCAGCCAGTGGTTCCCCAACTTCTGATCGTTGCGCAGCAGTCTCGGTGACGAACCCGTTGCCGCGAACAGCAGGTCGAGGTCTCCATCGCCGTCAATATCGGCGGTTGCTGCGCCGCGACCGACCATCTTCTTGAGATAGTCCTCGCCGCACTTGTCCTTGGGGACGGGACAGAACTCGGTCTTCGAGGCCGGGCCGCAATTCCAGAAGAAGTGCGGCGACTGCTCATACGTTTGGCTCGTTTGGACCTTACTAATTTCGTTCTCCAAGTGGCCGTTCGCCGACACGATGTCCAAGCGCCCATCGAGGTCTGCATCGACGAAGAGTGTGCCGAATTTGAGTTCGAGGCGCGACTGTGGCCCGATCCCCGTCGCGATCGCTTCGTCCGTGAACTGCATCGAGTTGCCATAGGCCACGTAGAACGCGGTCATCTCGTTGGCGAAGTTGCCGACGACGATGGCGACCGCCTTGCCGTCGCGGATGCGTGCGGCATCGACACCCATCGCCCCGCGCGCTTGTCCCTGCTGGTCGAACGCGACGCCCCGTTCCTGCGCTAGTTCTTCAAACGTCCCGTCCTGCTGGTTGCGGAACAAGAAGTTTTGCACGGTGTCGTTGGCCACGACGATGTCGATCCAGCCGTCGTTGTCGAAGTCGGCAAAGGTCACGCCGAGCGATTTCGCCATCGCGATGTCCTTGCGTGCGGGATTGGCGATCTGCAATCCCGCCGCCTTGCCGACTTCGGTGAACTTCCCGCCGCCGTCGTTGCGATAGAGGTACGGGAACGTACCGGGAAAGTCCTGTGGCCGACCATACGCTCGTTCGCCGCCGGTTAGCGTGAATGGCTGCGCCTTGTCGAATGCGCGCGTCCACTTCACATAGTTGGCCACGAACAGATCGAGGTCTCCGTCGTTGTCGTAATCGAGGAACCCACAACTCGTCCCCCAATCGTCCTCACACCCTGCGACCCCCGCCTCCGCCGTGGCATCGACAAACTTGCCGCCGTCATTCCGAAACAGCCTGTTCGGCCCGGTCCCCTGCTCGGTCCTTGGCTTCGTATCGCCAGGCACATTCGGACCCACGGCCGAGACAAACAGATCGACATCGCCGTCGCTGTCGTAATCACCGACCGCCACGCCCTGCCCGTACATCGTCACGTTGAGGCCGACCTCGATCGTGACCTCAACAAACTTGCAGTCACCGTCGTTGCGATAGAGGGCCAGCGTCGGTGGAGCCTCAGCGGTGCGCGTGTCCCAGACCCAACGGCTCGAATTCACGAGCAAAATGTCCTGATCGCCGTCGCCGTCGTAGTCGAGGAACGCACAGCCTCCGCCCATCGTTTCCGGCAGCAGCTTCTCACCCGCCGATCCGTTTTCATGGATGAAGCGGATGCCAGCAGACTCGGTGATGTCGGTGAACGGCATCGCGGGCACTTCGGCCACGCGCGTCTCACGCACCCGGGGCTTCTCCAGCACCGTTTTCACTTCCACCACCGGCGGCTGCTGACCTCGCAACCACAGCGCGATCCCCACACCAACCGCAATCAACACGAGCAGCAGCCCGCCCGACCAGACAAACGCCTGCCCCACAATCGCGTCGTCCCGCTCTTCTTCACCCTGAGGCTGATTCATTCTGAGAGTCCTTCAATTTCGACGAGCTTCGTCGCTGTTGTTTACTGATTTTGAGAAGAGGAAGGCGGAACCACGAATCTCACGAATCAAGGCCGAAGCAGGAAGAGGAAATCCGTTCGTTCATTACCCGGCCTTCATTCCTACCCCCTGTCTTCATTCGTGTTATTCGTGAGATTCGTGGTTCTGTCTTCTTGCCGTGATTCGAGTCGTTCTGAGGCTCGGCCCTACACGCTGGCGGCCTATAGAAAATGTAGCTTGGACGCCCTCGTCCGAGCGTCTTCTCATTCCCCGAGCGTTTTCCAATTGGAAGAGGACGGACGAGGGCGTCCATCCTACGGGCTTCAATCGTCACCCGACTTTGTGCCTTCGGGCAATGGTGGCTGCTGAGCCACCGACAATCCCGGTGCTCCCGGTCGGGCGAGGGGGTAGATGACGAGTGGCTCGGACGCCTTGGCTGCGGCCGGGTACTTGACCTTCGCTTTTTCATGGGCCACGTCGCGGGCGTTGTCGTCGGGTTTGTATTTGGCGTGTTCCTGTTGATGGTGTGAGGCCAGTTTGGGATCGCCGAGTTCTTGATAGAGCTGGCTGAGGCCGTAATGAGCGGCCACGTTCTCCGAATCCAATCGCAGCGTCTTTTGGAACTGGGACGTGGCCTGCCTGAGGATGTCTTCGCGCTGCAGCTTGAGTTCCGGATCGCGAATTTGTTTGGCTCGTTCATACAGCGTCTGGCCGAGCAGGTTCACGACTTCATAGTCGAGGCTGAAGTCGAAGCCTCGGTCGCGCATCGCCTTGTCGGTGTCACCCAGCACCGAACGGAAGTTGGCTTCGGCCTCTTCGAGCCGTCCTTGTTGGAGATTGATGCGACCGCTGAGCCACGCGATGGTCCAGGCGGGTGCGGACGGCTCGGTGTATTCGGAGGCGCGCGCAATGGCGGCCGTCGCGTCATCGAGCCGTCCTTCGTCGAGATAGACCCGCGCGAGATTGAGCGGCCCGTCGTAACGCTTCGCTGCCTTCAACTCTTCGAGTTGCTTAAAGGCGTGTTCCGCCTGACGCATCTCGGCTTTGCCTTTCAGGTGGAGACCAATCCCGTAGTCGTTCCAACGCTGCCAGACGGGAGTTTCGACTTTTGCGTTCTCGACCGGCGTGTCGATCCCCTCGACGGGGAACGTGATTTTGTCCGAGGCCAGCGTGGTGATCGGCAGCTCGTTGCGATACGGCTGGCCCGGCGTGTGACCTCGAATCGGCTTGTCCCCCGGCTTGGCCTTGTTTGTCACGAAGTCCATGTAAATCTTGTCGAACTTGCGGTACTGGAGTTTCAGTTCGACCGTGACCGGCTCGGTGATGTCGGCCGGGATCGGCAGGCTGTAGTGAACCGTGGCTGCTGCTCCCGGAGGAATCTGGTTGTTGTAGAGGGCCACAAAAATGTCTTGCGGGTTGCGGCGGTCGATTCGGCCACCGTCCTTGTCCAACAGAAAAATGTTGATGAAGTGCGACCACGGATCGACCGAGGTCTCACTATCCATGCCTCCGCTGCGACCGATGACCTTGCCGCCGCTGGTCACAGTCACGTCGAGCCAGACTTCGTTAGAGTCGGCTGTTCCCTGCGTGAAGGGATGCCCCATCTTGAGTGTGCGAACGACGGACTCCAGCAAATACGTCTCGCCGCGTTTGAGCTTCGGCACCTCGGGACGCAGGGGCGCGTGGAGCTTGCCGTTGATCTCGCCTCCTTCTTTCACGCCGAAGATGTCCACACGTAGCTTCCCCTGCATAAATTCCTGATGCGCCTGGATGACATCGGGCGGCGTCTCCTTCAGCCACGCCAGTCCGGTATTGGCCGCCGGGAACGCATGGCTGTGAATGCTGGGCTGCTTCGCGTCGGCAAACAGCTTGGCTCCGAAGTCGTCTGATTCCTTGAGCGGCATGTGACAGCCCGCACAGTTTTGCACGGCTTTGTCGGGGTAGTAGAAGCTCCGCGCCCCGTGGCCCGAGACGCCGCTGAGCAAGTACGTGTCGTAATGATTCTGCCCGCGCAGGAACTCTTTGTAGTGGTTGAGTGCCCCGGGGAGATGGACCTTGTGGCAGGTCGAACAGAACTCGGCCGACTTGTGGAAGTCCTTGAGGAAGGTCTTCTTGTGCAGCGCGGGCTTGGCTTTGACAAGCTGATTGTTCGCCCATTGCAGCAGTGCATTGTCGCTGTACGCGAACGGATAGTGCTCGGGTTCCTCGATGGTGAAGTCGGCGTTCCCCTTCGTGCTGTTGACGTGCGTGATCGCGTGGCAACTCGTGCAGGTGATGCCGGCCTGCGAAGTCGGGTGGTTCACATCGTCGAACTTCGGATCGTCGAAGGCTCCGCTGAAGAACGGCACCGGATCGTGACAGCCCGCGCAGAACCGCGAGCCGCGCACGTCGCCGTCCCGCTTGAGCGAGACCTCGCGCGTCTCACGCACGCTCGCCAGATAGGCCGGGTTGTTGAACGAACTCATGTGATGCGACGAGTGGTACCAACCCTTGTAAGCGTCCTGATGGCACTTCAAACAATAGTCGTCGTTCATCAGGGCTTTGGCCGGGATGAAGTTGCCCGTCTTGGTGCGAGCCAGCGACGGGAAGAAGTACTTGTCGGCTCCCTCCTTCGGCCCGGCTTGATTCCAACCGCGCGGATCTTGGTTGTGGAGCGCGATCAACCCCACCGTCGCCGCGCCGACCAACCCCGCATAGCCCAGCCCCAGCTTCCACTTGATCTTCGGCCCGGCCAGCCGATGCAGCCAATACAGCCACACGCAAAACAACGGGGCCGCGATGTGAGACCAATAGACAATCGACCGCGTCGCCGCATCCTTGATGACCAGCGCCGACGATCCCTTTCCGCCGAGATCGACTCGCATCAACATCAGCCCGCTGACGAGCAGCACGACCGATGCGATGAGCAACGCATAACCGACTCGAATCGCCCGCTTGTTCTTCCGCATCCGCGTGTTCAGCAGGTGAACACCCAGGAACCCGATGAACGGTACGACGAGCAGCAACCCCAGCACCAGATGCCCGGCGAACATCAGCATGTAGAACCAGTTCTCATAGGTCTGCCCATGAAACCAGCTCAGAAATGTGACGGTAGCGAGGTACGTCGAGTTCGCCCCGAGAATCGCGATCACGGCGAACACACACCACATCAACACTCGCAACCGAGGCCCGACGGCGGGTCTCACAACGTGACGCACGGGAGCAGGCGATCCCGGCGCGGGAGACGACGACGAAGTGGGGACAGACGACATGAAACGACTCCGTCAAAAGATAAACAGACAATGACAAGCGGTATCTGAAAGGCGCGGCGGATCGTTCTTTGATTCTGTAGGGTGGGCACTGCCCACCCTACGTTTGTTCAATTCGGACAGTCGAAGTGGAGAGTCGCTTCATTCCGCCACCGGCTTCGGACGCAGCCCTTGTTCAACTAGCAGCCTGTTGGCCCACGTCGCGTCCTTTCCTTGGAACGGCGGAACCGGATCGCGGCGGTAGTCGATGTCGAGGTCATAGCCCGCACGTTCGTAGGCGGTGGCGAGAACCGAGCGGAGCGACAGCACCACATCGGGGTCGCCCTTCTTGAGCGGGATCGGCACGTCCGGCAGTCGGTCGCGCAGATTGAACATCCACAGTTTCCCGTCCGGACGATCTTCGATTCGCGAGACGTGTACGCGGTAATCGCAGTCGGGCAATGTTTCCTCAGTCGGCATCGGATCGCCCGCACGGAGCAGGTCGATCTCCACAAAGTGGCTGGGAGATTGCATGACCTCGCGCCGTTTGTCCGCATAGCTTTTGCGACCTGCGGCAGCGGGAACTTTGTTGGCGGGGCTGAGAACCTCAATCACCGTCACCACGCTGCGACTGTGAGCGTCGACAATCTCGACGCGCATCTCACAGACTTCCTCGACGAGAAGTGTCTTCGCCATGATCGGCTCGACGACCGCCACGCCGCCGTCAGCGTCGTCACCTTTCCAAGAACTCTCCGCCCACGTCTGTTCCAAGGTGGCCACAATGTGGACATCCGGAATGATGGTCGCCGCGCGACCGGGATCGGTTTCGTCGGTGACGTACAGCCGTTGTTCGAGCCGAGCGAAATAGGCCGGCCGCAGCTTTGCAGTGAGGACTTCGCCGATCACCGAAATCAAACGGTGGTGGACATCCGGCCACAGCGTCGGGTTTTCGAGATACGGGTCCATTCCGGGGAACGGTGAGGGCATGGCATGGGTCTCGGTGGAGTTTGCGAACGGCGGTCAGAGTATGTCTTGCCCGCAGGTCGGTCAACGTGCGTCATCGCATCAGCAGCAGCAGCAGCAGCAGGCTACTTCCCCTTCAGCCGGAAGCGAGTCGTTTAACCGCGTGGGCAACGCCCCGCGCGTGGAGCGACGTTTAAGCCGGTTCTGTCATCGACGCGCGGGGCGTTGCCCGCGCGGTTAAACGACGCGACCTTTGGCCGCATCAAAGTGGTGAGTCGCTGAATTGGGGTCGGGCGTTCAAATTTCAAAATTGGCCGGTCAAACGGCTTCCACTTCTCAGACCAAGGTCACGGCCAATTTTGAAATTTGAACG
>JAYSQC010000354.1:0-5971 GCA_043721755.1 Schlesneria sp. | reverse complement strand
CCGGCCGCGTCGAGGGTGATCGTGCCGCCCTTGATCTCCAGCAGCTCGATCCACTGCGGGATCGCGGTGATCTCGTTCGATTTGTCATCGACGACCTGCTGTCCCAAGATCAGGCCGTTTTCGGTGGCCCACGCGCCGACCGTATAGAGCATCTTCAGCCCCTTCTTTTGGCTGCCGGATCGCCTCAACGCCTTGCCGTCGATGGCGATGATCTCTTCGCCGCAGGACTCGCGAAACGTCTTGATCCAGTCCACCATTCTCAGTGTGACGACCTGCGGATCAACCAGACTCAACACGCGGCCAAACGTGTCGTGCGACGGCACGCCGTGCTCCATCGTCAGGAACCGGCGCAGCCAAGACTCGTGCTCTTCGGCAATCGCCGCGATCCCCTCCCAATCGTCGCCGCCACACAACACGCCCACGAAGGCCATGACCAGCACCTCCCTCAACGGAGAGAGAGTTCGCCCCGGCACACGCGGGTCCGAAACGCCGCCAAAATGTTCCTTCATCGAGTCCCTCACATCCGCTTCCGTGCGCATGCCCGCCAACCTCCGCGAGGAACCCCATCCGCCGTTTCATCCCTAAAACGGCCGCTCTCGACAGACGCCTATTCCAGAAACCCCTTTCACGCAATACCTTGTGGACTCGTTTTGGTGCGTTCGCCCTGTCCCTTCAAGATGAAGACTCGAACCGATAGAGGCGACTTTCCAATCCTGGTGTCCCCCCAAATCTCGGCTGAACCCGTCTCCGCTCATTCGCTTGCGTTTGAGGCTCTGATTTTCAACACGTTCAGTTCCTCTTCGATCGCTGCGGAGAAGCGGTCTTTGCTGGCCTCGAATCGTCTGCTAGAACCCGCGCCTCCCGAACCTTTTCACTGCGATGCCTGTCCCCACGGAGTCACTCCACGCGGGGACGTTGTTGTCGTTGCACGAGGCTCCGAGCGAGAACCGGCGGCGAACACGTTCGCCGGTCGGTTTCAAGCGGCTTTAGGACCGGGGGCGCAATCACTTCCCGAGTTCCCTTCTTGTTCCCTCCCCTCGGTGGGGAGGGTTAGGGAGGGGGGCGAGTGGCAAATCGACTGGACCATCCTCCCCCTTCCCCGCCGAGGGGAGGGAGAATGGCCGTTACTGATCGGGAAGTTATTGCGGCCCCATTCCTTAATCAGGGAACGAACAACTGTGTGGTCTTTGACCGGTGCAAAGCGGGCGATCATTGTCGCTGGCTGTCTGGCGTCTGTTTACACGCAACTGACGACTTCCCCTGCGACGATCGCCTACGCGCGTTCGATCGGTGCGAATGAGTTCCACATCGGAATTCTCGGTGCTCTCCCGACGCTCATGCTCTTCATACAGTTCGTATCGGGAGTGGTCGTCAACCATCTGACACATCGCCGCCGGCTATGGTTTTGGGCCGCGCTCACGCATCGACTGATGCTGCTTCCCACGGCACTCGGTCCGTGGCTGATGCCCGGCCTGTCCGATGAGACTTGGATCTGGACGTTGATCGTCACCACGGCCACCAATCAGGCGTTGCTCCATTTCAGCTCGCCATTGTGGTTGAGTTGGATGGGCGATTATCTGCCTCACGATGGTTTGAGCCGTTACTGGGGGAGCCGACATTTCTGGATGCAAACGACCTCGGCGGCCGCGCTCTGTGCGGCGGCGTTTCTGTTGTTGAAGAGCGGCCTGAACATTGGCGTCGGTTACGCGGTGTTGACGTGCGTGGGGACGGTTTGCGGCGTGGCCGATCTGCTGTTGTTCAGCCGCGTGTACGAACCGCCGGTCGCGCGCGTCCCCTCGCCGAAACTGCGTGAAGTGCTTGCGGCCCCGTTCCGCAACAAACAGTTTCGGCGCTACATCCGGTTCATGTGCTATTGGAACTTCGCCGCGATGGCCGGTGCGCCGTTCATCAGTCTGTACTTGCTGACCGAAGTCAAAATGGACCTGTTCCATGTGCTGCTGCTGTGGACGATCTCCTGGCTGGGGGGAGCGATGTTTTCACGGACGCTCGGTCGCTGGGCCGACGCCTATGGAACGCGACCGGTCCTCGTGTTGAGCGTGGCCATGAAATCGAGCCTGATGGTGGCGCTGTTGCTCGTCCCGGCGGAGCCTCACGCCGCGTTCTGGTTCCTGACACCGTTCTTCATGCTGGATGCCGTTCAAAATGCGGGGATCCTGATCGCGAACAACGGCTTCATGATCAAGCATTCACCCACTGAGAACCGCACGATGTACATCGCGGCAACTCAGGCGTTGGCGGGCGTCGTGGGCGGGATCACGTCGATCGCGGCGGGTTGGTTGATGATGCGACTGGCTCACACGACGGTGAACATCGGCGGCTGGACGATCGGCCACTTTCAGATGATGTTCTTGGCGAGCGTCCTGCTGCGCTGGTTCGCACTCGTGCTGATTGGCTCGGTGAAGGAGTCCAATTCGCGCGGCACGATGTGCCTGATCGTCGAAGTGATGGAATCGCTCTCGTGGCGCGTGCTGTTCGTGACGGACGAGAACTCGGGCAACGAGACAGCACCGCTTTCAGCCAAGCAGACGGAAACCGTGCGTGCGGAAGAGTTCGCCGCACCCACAGATCGAGAAGCGGTCCATCGCGTACCGGCGATCAACTCGGCAATCCCAGCTCCGAAACGGTGGCGATCAGAACGCGCGGCCGTGAGGCAACAGACGGGCCAGAAATTGCGATAACTTGATCGCACTCGACTTCGTGAGTTGTTTATACCTCGCACGGCACAAAGTGAGACATTCCCGAGCGGGGCGGCGTAAGCCCCCGGTTCTTGGGCGTTAACCCTTCGCTGGAAGAACCGGGGGGCTGACGCCGCCCCGCTCCGATGCCTTGCGGTGTGCCATGTTAGTAATTCGATTTCATGAGTGTCGATCAGTGCAGATCAGCGTTCCGTGCCTTGGTTTGATTGGTGTCGAACAGGCTCATTGCACGAACAGGAACTCGCGCGTGTTGACCAGTGCCCAGATGACGTTGCCGTAGCCGGCGTCGCCGTGCGCTTTGATCTCGGCCAGTGCGGCCTGTCGTTCTTCGGGGATGGCTTTGCGAGCGAGGATGCTTTGGAAGATGACATCGATCCGCGTCTCGGGAGCCTTCTCGGCGAGGACGTTCTTGACCATCTGGGCACCCGGTTCGAGCAGCATGTGCGTGATCGGGCCATTGAACATTTGCAGCACTTGCGGGACCGAGCCGTCTTCGGACGAGACCTCAATCGCCTCGCGATCGGACTGGCCGAACTGTCTGAGGAAGTGACCGGGTGGCAGAGGCGTTTCGAGTTCAGAGGCTCGGACCAAGAGTAGTCCTTTGTAGACGTGGTCCTTCTTGCGGGCCTCGCGCGATTTTTTGAGATCGCCGCCCCGCAGCTCTTGGTCTCGCTTGTAAATCTCTTCGGCCGTCGCCGTTTTGAGGTCGAGGTCCAGCAGCTTGGCTTCGACGCGAGCCGGTTCCAATTGGTAGTCGTCCGGTTTGACGACGGCCAACGTGATGAAGCTGTCCCAAACTTGTTCCGCCGTCATGCGGCGGAGGACCGGGCCGGGGAAGTGATACGGTTCGGCGAGTGAGACTTCCGCGTGAGTCGCTTCGCGCTGGTAAGCCTTCGTGTTGCAGACGATTCGCAGGTACTCCTTCAAGTCGAACTTCACGCGCACCATTTCGGCGGTGAGATGATTGAGGAGTTCGGGGTTCTCGGGTTGGCTGTCGTCTTTGATGTCGTCGATCGGTTCGATCAACCCGACACCGAACGACTTCTTCCACAGGCGGTTGGCGATCGACTTCGCGAAGCGCGGGTTCTCGGGAGAGGTCAACCACTTGGCAAACGTCACGCGGGGGGACTCGCCCGGTTTCACAGCGGCCGGTGGACCAAACAGCGTCTTCGGCGCGACGACTTGTTTCGGCTTGCCGTTGTCGTATTGATAGTCGTGCGGCAGCGTGAGCTTAGCGCTGTTGTCGTAGACTTCGGCGAGGTTCCCTTGCAGGAAGCGGTTGTACTTGCCGCCACCATCGAACTTCTCGTCCACCTTCTTCATGTCGTCGCGCAGCTTGTTGATGACGTTGCCGCCGCCGAACATTTTGTCACCGGCTCCGCGTCGAGTCGAAGTGCCGAACGTGAACGCCGCCATCTCGTAGAACTCCTTCTGAGTCCAACGATCGAACGGATGATCGTGACACTGCGCACAGCCGATCTGCGTGCCGAGAAAAATGCGCACCGTGTTGTTCATCGAGTCGAGCGGCATCCCCGAGTCACGCAGCAGGTATCCGGAGGCCGGGTTGTCGTAGACCTTGCCTTCGGCCGTGAGCAACTCGTAGACGAACTTGTCGTACGGCTTGTTCTCTTCCAGAGTTTCCTTGACCCACTCGCAGTACGGACGACCGGGAACATTGTTGCTGAGCTGTCCGTCCTTGAGCCGCAGGATGTCGGCCCAATAGTTGTAGAAGTTGCTGGCGTAGCCGGTTTGGCTGAGCAGCAGGTCGATGACCTTGGACCGCTTCTCAGGATCGCTGTTTCCCGCAAAGGTTCGGACTTGCTTGAGCGTCGGGATCGTGCCTGAGATGTCCAGATAGACGCGCCGAATGAACTGTTCGTCGGACGCAGCCGGGTTCGGCGTGACCTTGTGCTTGGCGTAGTTGGCTTCGATCAGCGAGTCGATCTTCTTGGCCGAGGCCAAGACCTTCGTGCGCGAGCCGCTATCGACGAGCGCCATCTTGACCTTGCGTTCGGGAACCGGCACGGGTGGCTCCGGCTTCTTCTTTGCCTTGGAGTTCTTGTTCCCCTGAGCCAGCACAGCAGCGGGGCCGAACTCGGTCAGGGACCACCCCACGGCAATGGCCAACGCCACGATTCCACTCAGCGACCAGACCGACCACGCATGACGAACCGACATGTTGAAAGACCCTTCCTGACACTAAGAAATTATCTCAAAAGCCGATTACCCAGCGCCGAGTCGATGAGCTCGTCGATACCACAGCAAGGCGCAGGCAAGTTGAATGAGTCCGAGGTGATTGAACCAGTTCTTGTCGTAGCGGACGAGGAGTGCGCGGCACTTTGACAACCATCCCAGCGTGCGTTCGACCACCCAGCGGCGCGGTTTCGATTTCTTGTGTTTGCGGGCCTTGGCCTCCTCGCCGATGCGGCGGATGTGAGGCACGTACTGGTGCTTCTCGACGGCGGCTTTGCCGGTGGGATTGTCGTAGCCTTTGTCCAGACACAGGTGTTGTTCGTGGTCCTCGGGATCGGGGCGATCGACCACGATCGCGGACAGCGTGGCGTCGAGCAGTTTCGTGTCATGCACATTGGCGCCGTCGATGACGACCGCGAGCGGGCCGCCCTGCTCGTCCACCAGAATGCTCCGTTTCGTGCCCGGTTTGCCGCGATCCGTCGGATTCCGGCCGATCTTTTTCCCCCCCGAAGCGGGCTTTGCCCATCGCACCGTCTGCCGCTTGCCACTTCCAGAACACCGCGCCGAGTTCCTCGCACCGCGCGACCATCACCGCCCAGATCCGTTCCATGACGCCGTTCTGACTCCAGCGTTGGAACCAACGATGCACCGTGCTGTCGTCACCAAACTCGACGGGCAGCTTGTTCCACTGACACCCCGTTCGCATTCGAAAAATGATGCCGTCCAAGACCCGCCGCCAACTGGCTCGCGGTCGCCCCGTGGAACACGGCGGAGCGTACTCCAGCAAGACGGGTTCAATCAGTTGCCACAGGTCATCCGTGATCGTCCAAATCACCGGCAGCACGCCGGGCTTCCGTTTCTTCGAGCGCTTGGCCATCCTTGGTTCTCCTCAGCCATTCGCGGCTGCGGAGTGGTCTAACTTCTGTTCGCAATTCAGCCAACATGTCTTTTGAGATAATTTCTTAGTCACTGGTCATTAGTCATTAGGGAAGAGATGGCGAGTCGGTCGTTTGAACAGTTGCGGGTTTATCAGCTAGCGGAAGAGTTGGCCGATTCCATCT
>JAYSQC010000353.1:0-11030 GCA_043721755.1 Schlesneria sp. | reverse complement strand
GGCCTGTTGCGTATCGAGCAGGTCGCTGAAGCTGCGGTCGCGCAAGACCTCGGCCGCCAGCGTGCGATGGAAACGCTCGTCCTTCCCCTGCGTCTGCGGATGGTACGGACGCCCGTGGCTAATCGAGATCCCCCATCGTACCAGCCACGCTGTTCAGCGCGTCCACGGTTGATCGGCCATGTCGCCCCACGGCGGCCCATTGTCCATCAGCATCCGCCGGGGCAGACCCGAATGGCGGAACATCTCGACCAGTTCACTTGGCACCGTTTCCGTCCGTTCGTTGTCGCACGCTCGCAACCCGATCGAGTAGCGCGAGTGATCGTCCAGCACCGTCAACGCCTGACAGCGCCCGCCGCGCGTCATCGCCAAGTGGCCCTGGAAATCCCTCTGCCACAGATCGTTCGGAGCCGCGTGCTCGAACCGTTGCAGGTTCGGTTGACCCGCTCCGGATCGCGCGTCGAGCGGACCGTGACGACGCAAAATCGCCGTGATCGTGCTCGCCGCCGGCACCGCGACGTGCTTCAGATCCTGCAACCGCCGACGCCGCTTGCGACCTCCCCACGCCGGAGGCTCGACCCGCAAGGCCAACACACGCTGCTCCAGCTCATCACTCGTTCGACACGCTGACTCCCACGGACGACGAGACTGGTCCACCAACCCCGCAGTCCCCTCGGCCGCGTAACGCGACAGCCACTTGTCACCCGTCTTCCGACTCACCTCGAACCGGCGACACAACGCGCTCACATTGGCTCCCTCCGCCGTTGCCAACACGACAAACTCCGCACGCGGAGACATCGGAGACACCTCTTTCCAAGCCCTGACAAACCTCCTTCCAGAGGTCGGTTACCATGACAGAAATGTGTGACCGATGTCCCCGAACACCTGTGACCCATGTCCCCAGTCTATACAGAAGCAAACTGGGCCATCCCGTCTTGGACGGACCCTACGTTCGTCCTTGCTGACGCTGCGGGGTTGGTGGGTCAGGCCAGTATCTCGCGGACGACTCGGCCGTGGACATCGGTCAGGCGGTAGTCGCGGCCGGTGTGGCGGTAGGTGAGGCGTTCGTGGTCGAGGCCCATCAGGTGCAGGATCGTCGCGTGGAAGTCGTGGACGTGGACGGGGTCCTTCGCGACGTTGATGCCGTAGTCGTCGGATTCGCCGTAGGTGATACCGGGCTTCACTCCGGCACCGGCCAGCCACGATGAGAAGACCCAATGATGATGCTCGCGACCGGCGGCTCCGGCGGCGGCGTTGAACGGCGTGCGGCCGAACTCGGTCGTCCAGACGACGAGCGTGTCTTCCAACATGCCGCGCTGTTTCAAGTCGCGCAGCAGACCGGCGATCGGCTGGTCGATGTTCTTGGCGAGCGGTGTGTGAGTGAGCATGTCGCCGTGCGCGTCCCAGTTGCCCGATGAGCCGACATCGATCAGTTCGACGAAGCGGACTCCCCGTTCGGCGAGCCTGCGGGCAACGAGGCACTGCCAGGCGAAGCCCTGCGTGCTGCCTCGTTCCAAACCGTAGAGCTTCAGCGTGGCATCGGTCTCTTTTGAGAGATCGAAGACTTCGGGCATCTCGGCCTGCATGCCGAACGCGGTCTCGAACGATTTCATCCGCGCGGTGAGCAGCGGGTCGTCGGCCCTCGATGCGAGATGGCGCTGGTTCAGCCGGGCCATCGCACCGAGTTCGAGCTCCTGCAAGCGGCTGCTCGGCGCGCGGCGCTGGATGTTGGCGACCGGCTCCGGGCCGGGGACGACGAGCGTTCCCTGATGCGCCCCCGGCAGGAAGTCGCTGCCCCAGACTTGGCCACCGGCATACGGCGACTGCGGCGCGATCACGACGAACGACGGCAGGTTGCGATTCACCGTGCCCAGCCCGTAACTGACCCACGAGCCGATGCTCGGCCTGGCGAACGTGAACGAGCCGGTGTGGATGCCAAGTGTCGCCTCGTAATGGTTCGTGTGGTCCGATTTCATCGAGCGGATCACGCACAGGTCATCGACGCACTCGGCCATGTGCGGGAACAGCGAACTGACTTCGGTTCCGCTTTGGCCGTGCGGCGCGAAGTCCCACTGCGGGCGTTTGAGGAACATGTTGTAGTCCCCCTTGCGGCCCTGAAACTCGTTGACCGGGACTGTTTTACCGGCGTCGGCAAACAGCTTCGGCTTCGGATCCCACGAGTCGATGTGCGACACGCCGCCGCTCATGTAGAGGAAGATGACACGCTTCGCCTTCGGTGGAAAATGAGTCGGCTTCGGCGCAAGGGGATCAGCCGGATTCGATGTCGCGGCGTCCTCGGCCAACAACTGCGACACGATCCCCGGCAGCAGCATCGAGCCGCCAATCATCGAACGCAGCAGGCTGCGGCGAGTCAGATCAAACGTCATTCGGTCGTTCATGAAAATGTCCTGAAGAAACTGGAACACTAATCTGCGCTGATCTTCACTGATCCAAAAAAGGCTTTCTGAATTAGCGGAGATCGGTGAAGATCAGTGTTCCGAACACCTGTCTATAACTCTCTTCGCACTCAATCCACATGCAGGAATTCGTTGCTGCCGATCAGCGTGCGGAGGTAGGCGGCGAGTGAGCGGGTTTCGACGTTGTCCATTTTGGCCGCCGTCAACTCAGCACGATAGGCGGTGAGGAACTCGGTGGCTTCGATCTGTTCGATCGCGGTTGGAGGTCGTCCGATCGCGCGGAGCCAAGCGTGTTCGATCCGGGCTTGTTCGTCCGGACTGGCGGCTTGCAATCGCGTTGCCCACTTCTCGGCCTTCGTGTGGACGAACGGGTCGTTGAGGAAGAACAGCGCTTGAGTCGGCACGGTTGTGCCCAGGCGTTCGGCCGTCGTGGCGTTCGGGTCGGCTCCGTCGAACAGCGCGAGGAACGGATGCCGCTTGAGCCGCTGCGTCATGAGATAGACGCTCCGTTTGTTGTGGTCATAGACGGCGCTGAACGGCCCGTGCTGCGAGTAGCCCCAGTTGATCGGCGTTGGAAACGGGTGCTCATGCGCGGGGGACGGATCAAGCTCGCCACTCACGGCGAGGATCGCGTCGCGAATTTCCTCGGCACTGAGGCGGCGACGCGGGAATGCCACGTAGAGATCAGTCCCATAATTCCCCTCGGTCGATGGCCTGACAGTGACACCAACCTCAGCAACTGACGCCTGCTGATACGTCGCACTCAGCATGATCAGACGGTGCATCGCTTTCACTGACCAGCCGCTTTGCACGAACTTCGTCGCGAGATGATCGAGCAACTCGGGATGAGTTGGCGGTAGGCCGCGGACGCCGAAGTCGTTCGGTGTCTTCACCAGTCCCCGTCCGAAGTGGTACTGCCAGATGCGATTGACCATCACGCGCGCGGTCAGCGGGTTGTCGGGGCGAGTCAGCCACTGAGCCAACTCCAACCGGCCACTGCCGGGCGTCTCGGCGGACAACGGTTCGCCTCCCAGGACTTTGACGAAGCCGCGCGGGACTTCGACGCCGAGCTGATCCGGCTCGCCGCGCATTTGCATCCGCACGTTGTGGGGCGTCCCTTCTGCCATGCCGTAGGTCATCGCAAATGGTCCCTCGGCCAGCAGCGTGTTGAGTTCTTGCTTCTCCAGTTCTGCGTTGGCTTGCAGCGCGACGAGCTGTTGCCGGAGTTCGTTGACCTTGGTACGACGCGACTCGGACGCCTCCTGCGCGACATCCCTCGCAGCGGCATCGAGCGGCGGGAGCGGCTTGTCACCAATGACAAAATTATCGGCATCGAGCGACGGCCTCACGCCGCCAATGTGGCCGTAGCTGTCGATGAACGTGTAATCGAGCGTGCCGTCCCAACCGGAAGCCAACTGGCCGGTGAACTCCGCCGGTTTGTTCCGAGATTGGGAGGGCGAGGCTCCTGCCGAGCCATGCGACGCGAGCAGCCCGCTGTACGTCTTGGCTTTCAAGTCGAGCATCAGTTGGACCTGATACCACTCGCCGACGACCAGCGGGCAAACCGCTTCGCGCGCGTCCGCGCTGCGACGGAAGAATTCGTGGCCGTTGACGAACAGCTCGACCGCCGCCGAGTTGCCCGGACCATGACCGAGATAGTAGCGCCACGAGCCGTTGCCGCCCGCGTCCTGGTTCGCGCAGCGGAAATCAAAGCTGGCGAAGAGCCGTCCGGCTTCGTTCGGCTTCGCGTGGGCGACCGTCCGGCCGAAGCCGTCGTACTCGCCGCGATTCGGCATGTGGATGCCGAGTTCTCCCGGCGCGAAGGAGTTGAGAAACGGGCTTTGCGAGTTGGCCGACAGCTTCACGACGCTGTTCGGTCCCGGTCCCCACGGACTCGCGGGCGGAGCGTCCTTCGTCTGCAACTCGAAGTCGCCATCGAAGCCCGTCAGTTCTTCCAACTCCTTCGTCATCGCCACGGGATCGAGACCGTTCGCTGCAACTGCGGGCGGTGGTAGCTCGGTCGAAACCGGTGTCATCGGCGAATCCTGCACGCCGAGGTTGTCGAATTCGATGGCTGGGAGTTTCGTGTCTGTCTGGCCGACTGAGTCCAGCACCGCGAAGTCGATCACGCCGGTCCAACCTGGCGAGAGCGGTTTGCCTGAGAACTCGGTCACGCTCCCTGGCAGGCCGACTTTGCCTGAGACGGTTCGGCTCTTCAGATCGAGCGCCAATTGCAGGTTGTGCCACTGGTTCGGCTTCAGGGGGCAAAGGCTTTCGATCGTCTCACCGCTTCGCAGCGAAACGGCTTCCGACGAGATCAGCACTTCGACGACGGGCGAGGCTGGCATGGCACCCATGCGGAAGCGATGCCGTCCCTTCGCATTGGCATCCGGCGCGGCGACGCGGAAGTCGAGGTTCACGTGCAGTGTGTCGCAGTTGTCGGGCGAGCGGCGCGGATAGAGGGCTTGAGCGATCCGGTACTCCCCTGCTCCGGCGGCGATGCTCGCGCCGACCTTGCCTCGCGGATAGAAGTTTTTGAACGGGCTTTGAGCCGCGTTGGTGATCGCGATCTTTCCCTCGTAGAGCCACGGTGGCACGAGCACGCCGTTGCTCCCGCCCGCCGCCGGTGCCTGCATCTCGAAGTCGCCGTCGAGGTCGTGGAGCGAACGGAGGATGGCGGCCGGCACGGGCTGCTTCTGTTTTTCGAGGCTCGCCGCGATCGAGGCGACGCGCCCGTCGAATTCGCGCCATTTCGGCAGCGATTCGCTCGGCGGCAGGAGCGGCAGCATCGAGCGGACCTTTTGTTTCTGCTCGGAACCGGGGAACGAATAGCGACTGCTGTCGAAGATGCCGTACAGCGCGTAGTAATCGGTCATCGAGACCGCGTCGAACTTGTGATCGTGACACCGCGCGCAGCCGAGACTCAGGCCGAGCACCGCCTGACCCAGATTGTCAATCGTGTCCTGAATCGTCAGGTGGTGATAGTTCTCGGAGTCAAAGCCGAACCGCCGCGAGATCGCGAGATAACCGGTGGCCGTGACTTGCTCGGCGTAGCGATCACTTCGAGCCTGCGAAGGATTTGGCGAGCGGGGCGGCGTCAGCCCCCCGGTGCTGACCTTAGTGAGCGGCACGGCGCTAGCCGCCGGTGACTTATCACTCGCGTCACGAGAACCGGCGGCTAGCGCCGTGCCGCTCAGTGATGCGAGCACATCGCCCGCGATCTGCTCGCGTAAAAATTCGTCGTAGGGCTTGTCTGAGTTGAAGGCATCAATGACATAGTTGCGGTAACGCCACGCCAACGGCACCGGATAGTCGGCCGTCTCACCCGCCGTGTCGGCGTAGCGCACCACATCGAGCCAGTGCCGTCCCCACCGCTCGCCATACGCGGGCGACTTGAGCAACCGATCGACAACCGTCTCGAACGCCTGCGGTGAGACATCCTGCTCAAACGCCTGAACCTCTTCGGGAGTTGGCGGTAGCCCGGTGAGATCGAACGTCGCGCGGCGAATCAGTGTGAGTTTGTCAGCCACCGGCGCGGGACGAACCTCGCTCACGCTTCGGGTTACTGAACTCTGCCGAACTCCGGCCGCTTCTTGCTTGGCTTTGATGAAGGCATCAACGCTGCTCTTCACCCACGTCTTGTCCTGAACGACCGGCGACGCGACATCGCGGATCGGCTCGAACGCCCAGTGCTTCGCGACTTCAAACTTCGCCGTCTTCGCGGGCCAGACCGCTCCCGCTTTAACCCATTCGACAAATGCCGCGACTTGATCGGCCCGCAGTGCCTTGTCCTTCTCGGGTGGCATCGCGGAGACATCCGTCTGCCGCTGAATGGCCTTGATGAGCAGGCTCTCCTCCGGCTTCCCCGGCACAATCGCGGGACCGGACTCGCCCCCTTTGAGCAGCGTCTCGCGCGAGTCGATTCGCAATGCTCCCGACATCTTCGTGTCGCCGTGACAGCGAAAGCACGTTCCGACCAGAACCGGCCGAATCTTCGCCTCAAACAAGTCGTCGCGTTCGTCCGCGCGAGCCATGTGGCTGCTCATCGAGAACAGACTCGCCACCAGCATCGCGGTCAGGCAGATCATTCGATTCATGGTTGTCGCTCGGCCTCGTGGTTCGTCAGGCTTCGATGTTGGTTTCGCCTCTGATCCGTGCCCCGGCTTTGCCATCCGTGCGACATCAGAAACCACCGGAGTAGCACGGATGGCAAGGCCGGGGCGCGGATGCAGCAGGTCGCGTTGATCCTGATCCGTTCGGAACTTGGGTTGTCGTTCAGGGGCCTTGTTCATCGCTGGCTATTCGTGGAACCGTAGGGAGTGTTCGACGCACTCGCGGCGGCGATGTGGTGTGCGGGTGGGAAAAAGTGCAGCGGGCTTCGTTGCCGGGGCGGCGGGCGGTCCCCATGATGGCCCGGCCAATTGATTCCGGCAATCCAAAGCGAGAGGCATTGGGCACGGGCCTGGGACTTTCTGGCCAATGACCGGTGACAAATGACTAATGACCAAGGACTCCTGCCAATGAAGATCGCGATCACCGACTATTCGTTTCCGAGTCTCGACATTGAAGAGGGCATTCTCCGTCCGCTGGGTCATGAGATCGCCGCCTGGAAGGAGAAGCGAACGGCGGCCGAGTTGCCGCAGTTGGTGGCCGATGCCGACGCGGTCATTACTCAGTTCGCCCCGGTGAATGCCGACGTGATCGCCAGCATGAGCCGGGCGAAGGTGATCGTGCGGTACGGCATCGGCGTGGACAACGTGGACCTCGACGCGGCAAAGGCGCGCGGCATTCCGGTCTGCAACGTGCCGGACTACTGCATTGATGAAGTGGCCGATCAGACGCTGGCTTTTCTGCTCGCGACGACGCGCAACGTCGTGACGAACTGCGTGCGGAACCGCGAAGGGAAATGGGGCCTGCCGGTGCCGCTCGATCAGATGCGGGCGCTGCGTGATCACACGGTGGGAATCGTCGGCTTCGGACGGATCGGTCGCGAAGTAGTCTCTCGGCTGCGGGCATTCAAGTGCCAAGTCCTCGTCCATGATCCGGTCGTCGCGGCGAGCGACATCGAGCAAGCCGGAGCCAAGCCGGTCGCGTTGCGTGAGCTGCTCTCACTGTCCGATGTCATCTCACTGCATTGCCCGTCGATGGCTCAGACGCGCGGGATGATCAATCGCGAGGCGCTGGCGATCACGAGGCGCGGAGTGATCCTGATCAACGTGGCGCGCGGCGACCTCGTCGATTCCGCCGCGCTGACCGAGGCCTTGCAGAGCGGTCAGGTTTCGGCCGCCGCGCTGGACGTGTTCGCTCCGGAACCGATCCCCGCGGATCATCCGATTCTGAAAATGGACAACGTCATCGTCGCCTCGCACATCGCCTCGTGCAGCGTCCCGGCCGTGCGCAAGCTGCGGGAAACGGCGGCCAATCTCGCGGCGATGGCCCTGCGCGGAGAGCCGTTGCCGAATGTGGTGAATGGGGTCGGCCCTTAGTCATCAAGGTCGGCGCATCAACATCTGTCGGAAGAAAAAGCGGACGAGCAGAACAATGGGGGCAGAACGATGCCGAGAAAACGAATTCTGTTTCCTCATCATTCTGCTCCCATCGTTCTGCCAATCTTTGTTAGGGTGAGCGACGGTCAGCAGAGGTCACGATGAGCGATTCGGTGTTAGTCACTGGCGGTGGCGGGTTCATTGGCACTTGGGTGTTGCGCGAGCTGTTGTCGCGCGGATTGCAGCCGGTGGCGTTTGACGTGCAGAAGAACGAGGAGCGTTGGCAGCGAATCCTCGGGGGCAACGCGGCGAAGATCACGTTCGTCGCGGGGAGTTTGCTGGATCGCGGGTTGTTGCAACGGACGGCCGACGAGCAGCGTGTCTCGCACATCATCCATCTCGCCGCGCTGCTGACTCCGAACTGCCAGCATGACCCGTTTGCCGGGTGCGAGGTCAACGTGCTGGGAAGCGTCGCCCTGTTTGAACTGGCTCGGGCCTGTGCCGGACAGATTCAAGGGATTTCGTATGCGAGTTCCTACGCGGTCTACGGTCCCGAAGCGGATGATCGCTCGCTGGGACTGACGGCTGCTGACAACCGGCCCCCATCGTTTTACGGGGCGTTCAAGATGGCGGTGGACTCGATCGCCGAGCAGTATTGGCGGCACTTCGGCATCGCGTCGGTCGGCATTCGGCCGCATGTCGCTTATGGGCCGGAGCGGACCGTGGGGTTGACCGCCGGTCCGTCGCAAGCGTGTCGAGCGGCGGCACTGGGCGAACCGTACACGATCAATTACACCGGCCGCGTTGGCTACGACTACGTCGAAGATGTCGCTCGCGCGTTCGTCCAGTCAGCGTTGGAGACGCCGCGCGGTTCCACCGTGGTCGATCTGCCGAGCCAACTTGCCACGACCGAAGAGTTTGTCAGCGTCATCGATCGAGTCGTCCCCGGCGCTGGCTCGCGGATCACGGTTGATGGACCATCCATTCCCTCCAACATCCCGCCGAATCCGCACTTCATTTCAGAACTCTTCCCCAATTGGCGGGCCACGACACTGGAAGAGGGAGTCAGGCTGACAGCCGAGTTTTATCGTATGGGATTGGATGCTGTGAGCGGCACAAGATGAGTAGTCTTGATCGTTCTGCCCCCATCGTTCTGCCAGAAATCGAGCGAGGCAGAACGATGGGGGCAGAACGATCAAGTCTTGGCGGAAGCTATTGATGGTGATGCAATGGCGACCTCGCCAGATATTGACCTAAGGACTAACGACCAATGAAGACACATTTTCGACTCGCCGCCGCGTGGTGCTGCCTCGTGCTTTTCGACTTGAGTACATCGGCCCAAGAGCCTGTGACCAAGTTCGTCGATCACTCGCTGCTCATCGCTCCGGAGTTTCCCTGCACGTGGCCGTCGGCTCCGTTTCCGCGGTTTCAGATCACTCATCAGCGAGTCATCGGGCCGGACTCGGCTTACAACATCGATGTGCTGCTGATCGACGGCAACACCGGGACGCAGTTGGATGTCCCGCCGCACTCGGTCGCCCGGCCGGACCTCAAACGGGAGAAGTCGGGGCCGCTTGGCCTGGCCTACACCGACAAGATCGAGGCGTGGCAGTTCGGTGGCGAGGCGTGCGTGGTCGATGTGCGCGACTTGCTCGATCAGGCGGCGAAGGGAGTCAGCCCGCTCGTCAAACCCGAGCATATCGAGCGGTTCGAGAAGCAGCATCGCCGCCTGCGATTCGGCGACGTTGTCCTGTTCCGCAGCGAGTACTCCGACAAATACTACCGGCCGTTTCCAGAAGGCAGTCGCTTCATCGCCGACGCGCTGGATCGCAAGGCTCCCGGTTTCCCCGATCCGAATCCGGAGTGCATGGAGTTTCTGGCGACGCGCGGCGTGATGACGCTCGGAACCGACAGCGCGAGCATGGGGCCGCTGCCCGACCTGGCCGAACCGACGCACTACGCGGGACTCAAGCACGGCATGATCTGGACCGAGAGCGCGACGAATCTCGGAGCCTTGCCGCCGACCGGGGCCTTCTACTGCATGCTGGGACCGAAGCATCAGGGTGCCCCGTATAGCGAAGGTCGAGCGTTCTCAGTCGTTGGTGGTGAGCTCCCGAAGCGACTGATCGACGCGGCGAAGAACAAGCGGGCGATCGACCTCTCACCGACACTCGCTCCCAACCTGCCGGTCACGTCGCCGGGAATCGGCACCGGCAATCATCGGCAGGTCTATCTCAAAATCGACTTTCTGTACTCCGAGTACCTCGACCTCTGGCACCACACGCACCTGATGGACTCGATGGCCGGAACGCATCTCGTGCCGCCGTCCTTCGCGCTGCCGCCGGATGATGTAGGACGGGCACTCTTGCCCGTCGAGTCTTCTAAGGAGAGGACGGGCAAGAGTGCCCGTCCTACAGTGGAGTATGCCCCCGAGGTGCGTGGCTGGTTGATCGACTACGAACAGAAGTACGGCCCGCGCGGCGTGAGCTCGATGACGACCGACCAAGTGCCGCTCGCCTGGACCAGCGGGCCGGTGCGAGTCATTGATGTCAGGTCGCTCGTCGGCACCACCGATTCCAAATCGTGGCCCGCGTCGCCCGAGATCACGACGGCTCACATTCAGGCATTCGAGAAGAAGAGCGGAGACCTCAAGGCGGGCGACGTTGTGTTATTCCACACGGGGCATCTCGATAACCACTTCAAGCCGCAGCCGAACGATTCCGGCGTCTGGTCCGATCCGCTCAGCGGCAAGAGCGAAGGCTGGCCCGCCCCCGGTCCCGATGCGATCGTCTATCTCAAGAGCAAAGGGATTCGCTGCGTCGCCACCGATGCTCCGGACCTTGGCGGCGTGAACCCGAAGCAAGCCCTGATGACTTACTGGGCACTTGGCAGCCGCGAGATGGTCGGGGTTGAGTTCCTGCACAACGTCGGCAGTATTTCGCGCGACAAGCCGGCGTACTTTCTGTTCGCTCCGCTCAAAATTCGCGACTGTCATGGCGGGCCAGGACGGGCGATTGTGTTGGAATAGTCATTAGTCACTGGTCATTAGTCATTAGGGAAGAGATGGCGAGTCGGTCGTTTGAACAGTTGCGGGTTTATCAGCTAGCGGAAGAGTTGGCCGATTCCATCT
>JAYSQC010000352.1:0-7914 GCA_043721755.1 Schlesneria sp. | reverse complement strand
TCATCATTTTGCCATTCCGATTCTGGCTTCGTTGGGTTGCGGGTGTCCCGCGCTGGGAAATATGTGGCTGTGGTAGCAGTGGCATGACATCGCTCTCATTTCAGGCAGTTCATTATGTTTCGAGCAGGCGGTGGTCGTCGGCTTAGCAGCCTGTTGAAAATCGTAGGATGGACGCCCTCGTCCGTCCGTTTTCAATTCGAAATCGCTCGGACGAGGGCGTCCAAGTTACGTTCTTCAACAGGCTGCTAAAGCTTAGATGTTTGGAAAACACGCTTCGTGACTTCTTACCTCCTCAAACGCCTTCTCCTGATGATCCCGACGTTGCTTGGGATCATCGTCGTTTCGTTTCTGGTGATTCGACTCGCGCCGGGAGATCCGGCGTCGCAGAAGTTTGGCGGATCGGGACAAGCGGCAGCGGGAATGAATGCCGAGCGGGGGACGGAAGCGGCCGAGAAGCGGTTCCGTGAGAAGCATGGGTTCGACTTGCCGCTCCCCGCGCAGTTCGGTCTGTTTTTGAAGCGGCTCGCGACGGCCGACATGATCTTCTTTCAGACCGAACAACCGATCTGGCCCGAGCTGTGGCAGGCGCTCAAAGTGACGATCTGGCTGAACATGATCGTGTTCATACTCATCTATGCGGCGGCCGTTCCGCTCGGCATTTTCAGTGCGGCCTATCCGAATTCGGCTCTGGACCGGACCACGACGCTCGGCCTGTTCGTCATGTACAGCCTGCCATCGTTCTGGGTGGCCGAGATGCTGCGGATGCTGCTCAGCGAATGGTTCCAATGGCCGATCATGGGACTCCGCTCCGACAACGCGGCCGACATGACCTCGTGGCAGCAACTGGTCGATTACCTGCAACACATCGCGCTGCCGGTCCTGTGCCTCTCGTATGGTGGGTTGGCCTACGTCTCACGCCAGATGCGCGCCGGGATGCTGGAGGTCATTCGCCAAGATTACATCCGCACGGCCGAGGCCAAAGGGGCGGGCAAGGCGCGCGTGATCTTGGTTCATGCGCTGCGGAACAGTCTCTTCCCGATCATCACGCTGTTCGCGTCGCTGCTGCCGTTTCTCGTGGGAGGCAGCGTCATCATCGAAGTCATCTTCAACATCCACGGCATGGGCCTGCTCTCGTATGAAGGCGTCCTGCGGCGCGAGTACGATCTGGTGATGACGACCCTCATGCTGTCGGCGGTCCTGACATTGATCGGCATCCTGATTTCGGATGTCCTGTACGTGGTCGTCAACCCGCGTGTGAATTTTGAAGAGTAGACCGGTGCCCGATCCTCCGCGCGGGAGCATTTGACGCTAGCCCGACGCGCAAGCGAGGGCTTCACCGTCATCGAATGTCCAGCCCTCGCTTGCGCGTCGGGCTAGTGTGTGCGGGTCATTAACGCGTCAGTTTCAGCCGTGTGGCGTACAAATCATCATGACAGAACCTGTGAATCCCGCCGCTGATGAAACGCCCTCGGCCGGTGACTCATCGTCACCGACAGGCTCGCCGCCGATCGGGCCGCTGCTGAGTTGGTTGGTGGCCGTCATCTTGGTCTTGTCCGCAATCGGCATTGTGGCCGCACACGTCCCGACTCGCGTGAAACTGCTCGGGTTGTTTCCGGTCGCGGTTGGCTGGGTGATGGGTGCGGCCTCGGGAGTGTTCGCGAAGGCCATGCGTTTGAGTGTCACTCCGCAAATCGTCCTGGCAGTCGGAGTATTGACGCTGGTGGCGTTGGCCGCATCGGCACAGCAGGCGTTTCTCCTCGATGCGGCCTCGCGCGCCGTGTCGCCCCGCGAACAGCAAATGGCCTTGAACCTCATGCGACAGATGGAGCGGGACTCGGGTGGAGAGGTCTCCGCCGCGCCGGTCGCTTCGGCGACAGACGAATTCCGTCAGTATCTGGCGCGCCGCGTGAGGCAACTCGGCGCGTGGTCCAGCCCGTGGCCCGAGTTGTTCTGGGTGATTGAACTGCTGGCGGGGGGGGCTGCCGCCATGTGGGGATTGCGGAGTGGAGTCAGGCCGGGCAAGGAACAACGCGCCTTGAAGGAGGTTGCGCCATGATTGTGGGACTCGGGACCGACATCGTCGAAGTGGAGCGGGTCGCGAAGATGATCGCCGATCACGGCGATCACTTTCTGGAACGCGTCTTCACGCCGGGCGAGATCGCGCATTGCAGCGGTCGCCGCGAATCGGCACCGCACTACGCCGGACGCTGGGCGGCGAAGGAAGCCGTGATGAAAGTCCTCGGGACCGGCTTCACCCAAGAAGTCGGTTGGACCGACATCGAAGTCGTGACGCAACCGAGCGGCCAGCCGGTCATCGCGCTGCACGGCACCACGCGCCAAGTGGCCGAGCGTCTCGGGATCGCGAACGTGTTGGTCTCACTGTCACACACCAAGCACTACGCGACCGCAACGGCGATCGGTCTGGGTGATTCACCGCCGAATGAATGAATCTGAGTGGCGTAGAGTAAGCCTCTGGCTTGCCACTACTCCAACTGCATTCACGGGCAAGCGAGACGCTTACCCTACGTTTTTCAACAGGCTGTGTGACGGAGCCGTTGGCGCGGAACGTCATTCGTCAAAGTAGACGAAGTGGCGGATGATGGCGGCGATGTCGGGCTGACAGTAATAGTGCGCCCAGACGTGGCCCAGTTCGACCAGTTGCGTGACATCGCAGTCGTCGATCCGGCAATTGTGAACGCCCAGTTGTCGGCGATCGCTGTGTGTCACGCCGGTGATGGCGAGTGCTCTCGAAGAGAACAGCCGGCGCGTCGGATAGAACAGCAGCGGGAAGTCGTGGCGGTTCCGCAGATTCAGCACGGCTTCCGCGCGACACAGCGTGCGGTCGAGATGTCCGCCGGGATTGAACCAATCGTGATCGATCGCGGCGGCCGCCAACACGATTCGGATGCGATGTCGAAAATCGGGACCGTTCGCAAAACAACGTCCGTCAATTTCGCCCCCGGCCATGGCGTGAGCCGTCGCGCTCACCATGCGCGCTCCGTGGCTGTGACCGATCAAACTAATCGGGTGCCCCTCGGGGACCGCCGCGACCAACTGCGCAAGATAGAGGCCGTTCAACTCGGCGCGTCGCCCGAGCTTGTTGACATCCAGGGTTCGAATCAGCCGGAAGGAGTCGTCGCTGGGCCATGTGAAGAAGACGATGTGCAACGGTTGGTGAGGGGCCGCTTGCCGGAGCCAGCGGTACGTCTGCGCACAGTCTTGCATCATCGAGTCCCACTCGACATAGCTGCCGTGGGCCATAAAGCAGATTGGGACGCCGGGCTGGAATGAGGCATACATCTCATTCAAATCGGCGACACGTCCGGGGCAGGCACCGTCAAACCGGTAGACCTGATAGTTGCAGGGTTGGCAACATTCGACCTGCGACTTGCACCCGCGCGTACTCACGATCCAATAGTCGGGATCACACGGGCCGCGAACAACAACTGGTTGCGGAGCGGAGAGAACTGCTGCGGGTGAAGCGGCCACCGCGAGCGACCGTGTCAACGGCGCATCGGGAATTGGAGGCTGGGACCATGACTGACAGGGTGCGACGAACAGCAGCCACGCCAGTGTGCAGACTGTCGTCAGCCAAGCAGGCACGCCCAGTTCATTGCGGTTCGCCATGAAGCCACATTCAAAGGATGAGACGCCAGCCTTTCGCCAGCGCGGACGCAAAAGTCATGAGTGAGTGCCTTATCGGCTGCCACTCGTCGCCAGCCCAAGCAGAATTGCACCTCGGTCGCGAAACAGGTTGATTCGCCACACCGAGTTCAACCAACGCGAACGAAGCCGACACGAACCCGAAGCGTAAGCGAGGACGCAACCCACATCCTCGCTTACGCTTCGGGTTAGTGTGAGATGTGCCATCCTCTCCCGTGTGTGGTGTCAACCAACGCGAACGCCCCTCGGAAACGAAGAATCCGAGGGGCGCGGCGTGCGAGTGGAATCAGCGTGTCCAAGGATCACCGTCACTGGAATCTCTTCCAGCAACGAGGCACTTCACTTGGCAACTTCGTCGGATTACTTGGTGCTTTCGTCAGCTTCCTTCGGCATCGCCGCAGCCGTTTTGGCGGGGGCGGCGGATTTGGCGGGGATCGGGGTCGGAGTCGCCGCAGTGCTAGGAGCCGTTGGAGCGGGTCGCTTGTTGAGGTACGCCTTGATCACGTCGTCGGTGATATCAACACCAGGATCAACCGACAGCAACAAGCCTTCGTTCTTCGGAATCACGACACTCAAGCCACGCTTCGAGGCGATATCTTGAGCGAGCGGCTTGATCTCCGCACGGAACTTGGCGATCTGATCCTGCCGGGCTTGGCCCAGCCTAGTACTGGCTTCGTTTTGCAGCTTGCCCAGCACGTTGCCTGCATTCAGGCGGAACTGCTGGAGATTCTTCTGCTGTTCGTCGGAGGGAGTCTCGCCGAACTCCTTGACCTTGGCATCCAGTTGCGAGTTCGCGCTCATCTGCGCACGAGCCAACTGTTGCTTGACCGAATTCTCCTGAAGTAGGAACACATTCTTCATGTCGATGTTCTTGCCGGTCTCCGCGGCAACTTTGTCCAAATCGACGACCGCGAGACCGCCTCGTGCAGACGAAGCCGTGGGACTGCCGAGCTGCATTCCACAGCCAGTGAGCCACACTGCGGTACCGGTCAACACGAGAGCAACGCCAAACTTGCGCATCCAAAACTCCTTTTCTGGAAGGGGGGGTGACAAACGAGATGCCAGCGGCGGGAAATTAGGAGAATCCCAAAAGACCGTCCAGACCGGATTGTCCGACAAGTCAACTCGCGATGATCCTTTCCACAGAATCGATCCGACTCCGGCACGAACCGCCGCGTTCACATCGAGCCGCTCCTCCACCTTAGCGGTCCGTTGAAAAACGTAGGATGGACGCCCTCGTCCGTCCGTTTTGAACTAGAAAACACTCGGACGAGGGCGTCCAAGTTACGATTTTCAACAGGCTGTTAGATACGCAGATCTGCGACCGCGAGGCAGTGCTGCTCACCGACTGAAGTCCGGCTGATACCTCGCGCGGTCGGTTATGAGACATCTGAGCGGGGCGGCGTCAGCCCCCCGATTCTTGGGCGTCAGCCCTCCGCTGAAAGAACCGGGGGGCTGACGCCGCCCCGCTCAGAAATGTCTCAATTTGTCCCACGCGAGGTATCAGCCGGACTTCAGTCGGTGACGACGTTCTCGATGAGAAGTCCGGCTTTAAGAAAAGCCGGACTTCGAGTGGTCGTCTGCAAATCAATGTGAACTTGGTGATGGCCCTGCGTCCATTGTGTGGTCGCTTGGCAGTCTTCTGAACGGCCTCTAACATACCGCCCGATGCCGCAGGTTCGAGTTTCTGTGGCTCGGGAGCGAGTCGCGAATCACGTTCTCTCACACCTCTTTTCAGTCCCCTCAGACTCAACGAAAGTTTTCTCGATCATGGCCAAGCTGTCTGTTGCTGATGTCCCCGTTTCCGGCAAAGCCGTTCTCATGCGGTGTGACTTCAACGTTCCCTTGGACGACGCGCAACAGATCACCGACGACCGCCGGATCACCGAAGCTCTCCCGTCCATCAAGTCGGTTCTCGATCGTGGTGGTCGAGTCATTCTGATGAGTCATCTCGGTCGGCCTGAAGGGAAGGACGCAGCGGCCGATGCGAAGTACAGCCTCGCACCGGTGGCCGTTCGATTGCAGACGCTGCTCGGTTGTCCGGTTCACTTCGCAGCGGACACGATTGGCGACGAAGCCCAGTCAAAGTCGGCGGCTCTGAAGAACGGCGAGGTCTTGTTGCTCGAAAACGTTCGCTTCAACAAGGGTGAGAAAAAGGGAGACTCCGAGTACGCGGCGGTCCTCGCGGCCATGGGCGACATCTATTGCAACGATGCGTTTGGGACGTGCCATCGCACGGAAGGTTCGATGGTCGCCGTGCCGAACGCGATGTCGGGCAAGCCCAAAGTCTGCGGATTCCTTGTTGAGAAGGAGATCCAGTTCCTGTCAGAAGCGATCGCGAATCCGGCTCGCCCGTTCGTGGCGATCGTGGGCGGCGCGAAGGTCTCCGACAAAATCAACGTCATCCAAAACTTGTTGGCGATCTGCGACAAGGTGTTGATCGGCGGAGCGATGGCTTACACGTTCGCTCTTGCACAGGGAGGGAGCGTCGGCCGGAGTCGCGTCGAGAAGGACAAAGTCGATCTGGCGAATGAGCTGATCGCCAGCGGCGGCGACAAGCTTCTACTGCCGCTCGACACACACTGCGGCGATGACTTCAAAGGGACGTGCAACAAGCAGGTCGTCGCGGCCGGAACCATCCCCAACGAAGGGGGCTGGGAAGGTTTTGACATCGGTCCCGCGACGATTGCCAAGTACGCCGATGTCATCCAGTCGGCGAAGACCGTCGTCTGGAACGGACCGATGGGGGTGTTCGAGATGCCGCCCTTCGACGCCGGGACGCGCGCCGTCGCAGACGCGATCGTCGCCAGCGGTGCGGTCAGCATCATCGGCGGCGGTGACAGTGCGGCAGCCATCCAAGAATTCGGGCTGGCCGACAAAGTGACACACGTCAGCACGGGCGGTGGCGCCAGCTTGGAGATGCTCGAAGGCAAGAAATTCGCAGCCGTCGAGCTGCTCGACGACAAGTGAATCTGGCGACTCGCGCAGACCAACCCGCCGCGTGAGCCAAGATGTCTCGCGTGGTGTCTCCCTCGCTGATGCTGCGGGTTGGTATACCTCGCATGGCTTGAATTGACTCGTTTAACCGCGTGGGCAACGCCCCGCGCGTTGAATGGCGAAACAGCTTTCCACGTCGCTTGACGCGCGGGGCGTTGCCCACGCGGTTAAACGACTGTGCGTCAATTTCGGCCGCGCGAGGTATTTGTCGAACACTCAATTTGAAAAAAGGACCGGCCATGTCACACGTATCGCGACGCACATTCTTGGAAACCGCCGCCGGGATGACGTTGGCCGCGGGTCTTGGTTCCGTGCCAGCGCCGGCCCTCGCCCAAGAGAAGCCGGTCGCAGCGGCTCAGAAAAAAGGGGGCGACATTCGCTACGGACTCGTCACCTACCAATGGGCCAAGGATTGGGACTTGCCCACTCTGATCGCCAACTGCGCGAAGGCCAAGGTGCTGGGGGTCGAGTTGCGCACGACGCACAAGCACGGTGTCGAGCCGAGCCTGTCGATGCAGGAACGGGCCAACGTGCGGAAGCGGTTCGCCGACAGTCCCGTCAAGTTTCTCGGGATCGGCAGCAACGAGCGTTACGACAGCCCCGATCCGGCTGTCGTCGCCAAGGCCATTGAGGCGACCAAGCAGTTCATCGAGTTGAGCCACGATGTGGGTGGTTCAGGTGTGAAGGTCAAACCGGACTCATTCCACAAGGACGTGCCGCGCGAGAAGACGATCGAGCAAATCGGCAAATCGCTCAACCAACTCGCGGAGTTCGCGACCGGTTTCGGTCAGCAGATTCGTCTCGAAATTCACGGCGGCTGTGCGCAGTTGCCGACGATCAAGGCGATCATGGATATCGCTGACAATCCCAACGTCGCTCTCTGCTGGAACTCGAACCCGCAAGACCTGGAAGCCCCCGGACTGGAAGACAACTTCAATCTCGTGAAGGCCCGGCTCGGTGAGACGACGCATGTGCATCTGATGGACTCGAAGACGTACCCGCATCAGCAATTGCTCGACCTGTACGTGAAGCTCGATTACTCCGGCTGGTGGCTCTTGGAAGAGGGCGTTCTTCCGGTCGATCCCGCAGCTGAACTCCTCACTCAACGCGAGTTATTCGACAAGATGCTGGCCGACAGCCGGGCGCGTGTGGGTTGAGCCGCAGCCTGATGGCGTTCTTGTCCTCCGCGCGGTCGGAACTGAGTCGTTTAACCGCGTGGGCAACGCCCCGCGCGTCGATGGCAACACAGCGTTC
>JAYSQC010000351.1:0-3651 GCA_043721755.1 Schlesneria sp. | reverse complement strand
CGGGTTGGACAGCGGTTGGACGTGCGACTCGATACAGTCCCCGCCTTGTTTCGCAACCGCTCCCGCGTTCTTCTGCATCGAGGCCCTGATGGCTGATACTGCGCCGCTTGCTCGTCAGTGGAGACTGCTTCAAATGCTGTCGGCTCGACGGCATGGGGCGACCGTGCGCGAGCTTTCCGACGAAATGGGTGTCGTCGATAAGACCATCCGGCGGGACTTGCACTTCCTCGCGGGCCTCGGCTTCCCGATCATCGAGACCGTCGGCGAATACGGTCGCAAGTCGTGGCGACTCGACTTTCCCTCCGGCGTTCCGCCGCTCAGCTTCACGCTGACCGAGATCGCCGCGCTGCACGTCGGCCGCGAACTGATGCTGCCGTTGGCCGGAACCGACTTTGGCAGCGGAGCGCACACGGCCTTCCGCAAGATTCGGTCGTCTCTCGGTGACGCGGCGGTGAAGTACCTCGCCAAGCTGGCCGCGATCTTTCACGCCACGTCCTTCGGTGCCAGCGATTACTCCAACCACACGGCGATCATCGACCAGTTGATGATTGCCTGTGAGGATTCCAAAGTCGCGTTCGTCACCTATCAGTCTCAGCGCGCGACCGAGCCGGTGACGGTCGAGGTCTATCCCTACGGCATCGTGCATCACAAGGGAGCGTTGTACCTGGTGGCCTTCGCCCGCGAGCACAACGAACTGCGGCACTACAAGGTGAACCGGATCAGCGCCGTCGACATCCAAGCCCAGCAGATCCCCATCCAACGTCCGGCCGACTTCGATTTGAAACGGCACCTGACCGATTCGTTCGGCATCATGCGCGGCGACGGCGTGACGCGCCGAGTCCGCATCCGCTTCACACGCGAGGTCGCTCGCATCGTGCGCGAGAAGACGTGGCATCCGTCTCAAAAGCTGACCGACCAATCCGACGGCAGTTTGATTGCCGAATTCGTGCTCGACGATCTGCGCGAAGTGACATCGTGGGTGCTGAGCTTCGGAGCGAAAGCCGAAGTGCTCGAACCGAAGTCGCTTCGTGTGGAAGTCGCCGATGAACTCCGACAGTCTCTGAATGCCTATCAAGAGCGGTCGGCGCTGGTTGCGACATCACGGAAACGGAGGTCGCCGAAATGAAGTTACCATCGTACCTCGTACCGCTTTGGGCGAAGTGGCAGGGTGAGCCATCGTCGCGGATGCACTCGGTCGTCTGTCACTTGCTCGATGTGATGCACGTTGCCGATGAATTGTGGCGTTCGGCGCTGGGCGACGGACTGCGTGCCGAACTCGCGGCGGGGATTGGGCTGCCAGTTGATGACGCGCGACGCTGGATTGCGTTCTGGGTCGGAGCGCATGACCTCGGCAAAGTGTCGCCGGTGTTTCAACGCAAAGTGAACGATGCGATTCCGGCACTCAGAGTTGCCGGGTTTCAGTTTGCTGCGACCGTCGATGATTCGATTCCGCATGGCGAAGTCTCTGCGGTTGAGTTGCTGCGGCTGCTGAACTCGGAACATGGCCTGCCGAAGTCTGTCGCTAGGCAAGTCGCCCATGCGGTAGGCGGGCATCACGGTCGGTTCATTGCTGCGGGACGTGCGACGAAGCTGGGGAAACGGCTCGACTCTGGGTTTGATGATGAGCTTGATGACATCGGCGGCGGACGCTGGGCTGATGCGCGGCGAGACGTGTTGCGCGTGTTGGCTTCGGTGGCGAATCTTCCGAACGGCGGACAATGGGACGGAATCGAAACTCATCCCTCGACGAACTGGCTGCTCACGCTGGCCGGGCTGACGACCGTTGCGGACTGGATGGGTTCGATGACGGAGTTCTTCGAGATGGCCGGTCCGATCGAGGATTTGTCGGAGTACATCCCGCTGTCGCGCCAACGTGCTGAGCAGGTCGTTCGAGAGGTCGGCTGGTCCGGCTGGCAGGCACCGAAAGTGGCGCGATCGCCGGAGATGCTCTTTCCGATCGTGCGGCAATATGGAATGCGACCGTTGCAGGTTGCGGTCGAAGAAATCAAGCCGACGTTGCGTCAGCCGTCGCTCGTATTGATCGAAGCACCGATGGGCGAGGGGAAGACCGAAGCGGCGATGTCGCTGGCCGAGCATTGGTCGGTCACGCTTCAGCAGCGCGGCTGCTACTTCGCGCTGCCGACGATGGCGACCAGCAATCAGATGTTTGGCCGCGTACGTGAGTTTCTCGAACAGCGATATGAGGACTCTGACGACCGCGTCAACTTGCTGTTGCTGCATGGGCGAGCGTCGCTGTCGGATGCGTTGCAGGAACTGGTTGCCGCCGCGAAGCACCCGCAAGGAATCAGCGACGACGGCGAGCGGGCTCGCGGTGATGTCGTCGCATCCGAGTGGTTCACGTATCGCAAACGCGGCTTGCTGGCACCGTTCGGAGTGGGCACGGTCGATCAACTGCTGATGGCGGTGTTGCCCGTAAAGCATGTCTTCGTGCGGCTGTTCGGGCTGGCTCAGAAGACCGTCATCATCGACGAGGTGCATGCTTACGACGCCTACATGAGCGTCTTACTGGAGCATCTGCTGTGCTGGCTGCGGAGCTTGGGAACGTCGGTGGTGTTGCTGTCGGCGACGTTGCCGAAATCGCGGCGAGAAGCATTGCTTGCGGCGTATCGCGGACGACACGAAGACAACGCGAGTAGCCGAACTCGTGAGAGTTCGGATCGAAGTCTCACGGCTTCAGCGACTGAGGCACGCGCCACGTCCTACCCACGTTTGTCGTGGCTCAACGAACGCGGCGAGGTTCAAACGCGTGGCTTCAACGCGTCGAAGCGGATTACGTTGCGAGTCGTGTTGCAGCCGCACGACGTCGCCGAATGGGGGCCGGCGTTGCGAGCGGCTTTGGAACACGGCGGCTGCGCGGCGGTCATCTGCAACACAGTCACTCGGGCGCAAGATGTCTTTCGAGAATTGCGGTCGCTCTTTGAAGGCGGTGAACTCGATCTGTTTCACGCGCGGTTCCCGTTTGAAGAACGCGAGGAACGAGAGCGCCGCACGCTCGCTCAATTTGGACGACCGAAGAATCTCGATCCGAGCCTCCGTCCGCGGCGCGTGTTGGTCGCGACGCAGGTCATCGAACAGAGTCTCGACATCGACTTCGATCTGATGGTCAGCGAGTTGGCTCCGGTGGATCTTGTTCTGCAACGATCAGGGCGACTGCATCGGCACGAGCGGATCGGCGATGCCGCACGCGTGCGACCGGCGGGACTCGAAGCGCCGACGCTGTGGCTGCTGACTCCGCAATGGCGTGACGATGGCCTGCCCGATTGGGGGCCAAGCGGCTGGGTCTACGAGCCGCATGTGCTGCTGCGTTCGTGGCTGGCGCTGTTGAATCACGAGCCGCAACCCGTAGCTCAGGCGGCTCGCCTGAGCTCTGTCGCCCACCACGACACCAACGCAGGCGAGCCGCCTCCCCTACGACGAACAACACGATTGGTGAAGACCCATGAAATCTCAGCCGTGTCCGTCTTGGTGCATGTGTGCCTTGTTGGTCGCCAGCCTGTTGGCGGGAGGTTGCTCCAGTGAAAACTCGGAGCAGTCGTTTGTGACGCACGTCACTTTCACACAACAGGACCATGCGGTTGCAGTGACGACCGCTGCCGCAGCGGAGCCGCTTGTCACACAAGTGGATTCGGC
>JAYSQC010000350.1:0-2366 GCA_043721755.1 Schlesneria sp. | reverse complement strand
GCTTCGTTTAACCGCGTGGGCAACGCCCCGCGCGAATGCGGCAAAACGGCTTCCAACGTCGCTCGACGCGCGGGGCGTTGCCCACGCGGTTAAACGAAGCAAACCTCTCACTGTGGGCCATGCAAGGTATAGAGGGCATTTCAAAACCTGTATTTGCCTCGAAAAACTAGCCCGACGCGCAAGCGAGGGCTGGGCATTCGATGATCGCGAAGCCCTCGCTTGCGCGTCGGGCTAGTTTTGAAATGCCCTCTCAGCCGGACTTCAGTGCCAACTCGTGTTCCGTGTCACGATCTGAAACCGTGATGAAAGGGTATGACTACCATGAGCTTGAAGGGAAAGAATGTTCTCGTTACCGGAGCTTCACGCGGGATCGGCCGTGGCTGTGCCGAGGAACTTGGCTTGGCGGGAGCCAACGTCGCCATCAATTACCACTCGCGCCAAGCTGAGGCAGAGGAAGTGGCCGAGATCGTGCGCGGGGCTGGTGGCCGAGCGATCACGCTTCAGGGGGATGTCTCCAGCCGCGAGCGAGTCGAAGAAATGGTGGCACAGACGGCGGCCGAGTTCGGGAGCCTCGACCTGTTCGTTTCCAACGCGGTCTATAGCGACAGACAGTTGATGCTCGAAGCTGATCTCGATGGCTTCCGTCGCACAATCGATGTCGGGATGTGGGGCGCGTTCTATGGAGTTCGTGCTGCCGCGTTGCAGATGGTCAAACAGGGGCAGGGCGGCTCGATCGTTGTCATCAGTTCGCCACACGCGGTCATCCCGATCCCGACGGCAATGGCCTACAACATGGCCAAAGCGGCGATCGACCACATGGCGCGCACGGCCGCGATTGAACTTGCGCCTCACCGCATTCGAGTGAACATCGTCCATCCGGGCTGGATCGACACACCGGGCGAGCGAAAGTTTTTCACGGAAGACCAACTCGCCGCAGGGGCCGAGAAGCTCCCGTGGAAGCGGTTGGGCCGACCGAACGAGGTTGGCAAGTCGGTCGCGTACTTGCTCAGTGATGATGCCGACTACGTGACGGGCAGCACGTTGACCATTGATGGTGGCGTGAGCTTGCCGTGGTGGTCCGGTCGGTCAGACGGACAGCCGTGATCGGGGGTCAGCCTGTTGAAAAACGTAGAGTAAGCCTCCGGCTTGCTCGTTTTCTCACTGTAATGACGGGCAAGCGAGACGCTTACCCTACGTTTTTCAACAGGCTGTTAGCCCCGTCTCGCTTACGCCAGCACACTGCAGACGGGTGAGGATGGCACATTTCACACTCACCCGAAGCGTAAGCGAGGAGGCACCTCACGTCCTCGCTTACGCTTCGGGTTGGTGTCCGTTTCGGCCGCGAGTGGAACAACAGGCTTTCACTAAACACGCGGCTCGCACACAGCTTGATACGCAGCCAGTGCATCACGGTTGGCGGCCACGTCATGCACGCGAACAAGATCGACGTGTTGTCGAGCCAGTGCCAACGTCACGCCGACTGTGCCGAACAGGCGTTCATCGACTTCGCGCTGAATGAGCTTCTTGAGGAATCGCTTGCGGGAGTGACCAATGAGAACCGGGCGGCCCAACGCTCGGAAGGCGGCGATGTTCGACAGGATTTCCAGATTATGTTGAGCCGTCTTGCCGAAGCCGATTCCGGGATCGAGCACGATGCGTTCGGGATCAATGCCCGCTTGTTCGAGCGTTGCGAGCCGTTCGGCGAAGTACTCGCAAATCTCGGCGACGACATCGTCGTAGTGCGGCTCGGCCTGCATCGTTCGGGGAGTTCCCTGAATGTGCATCACCGACACCCCGCAGCGTGACTCGCGGCAAACCTCGATCATGTCGGGGTCGAACAACAAGCCGGAGACATCGTTGACGATGCTGGCTCCCGCCCGCAGTGCCTGCCGCGCGACCGCCGCTTTAGACGTGTCAACCGAGATTGGGACGGTCGTTGATTTTGCGAGCTGCTCAATCACCGGAATCACACGACGCAGTTCCTCATCGAGCGGCACTTCGTCGGCTCCCGGTCGCGTCGATTCCCCGCCAACATCCAAGATGTCGGCCCCTTCGGTCACCAGTTTCAGCGCATGCCCCACGGCAGCCTGCTGCGCCAGAAACTGACCGCCATCCGAGAAGCTGTCCGGTGTGACATTGACGATTCCCATGATGAGTGGCGTCTGTCCCAGCTCGCGACGAAGTCCTTCAAAGACCCAGGTGCGAGTCTGCAATTTGTCTTTCATTGCCACTGAAGAAATCCTTTGAAGATGCGTCCGCCAAAAGTCGCCTTCATCGCTCCGCGTGAAGAGAGCCGAACGCGGAATGACGCTGTTTCCCGCGTATCCGGGTCGCTGGTGACTCGGCTGACTTCACGCGGAGCGATG
>JAYSQC010000349.1:0-11187 GCA_043721755.1 Schlesneria sp. | reverse complement strand
CATCGCTCCGCGTGAAGTCAGCCGAGTCACCAGCGACCCGGATACGCGGGAAACAGCGTCATTCCGCGTTCGGCTCTCTTCACGCGGAGCGATGAAGGCTACTTTTGGCGGGCGCATCATGCTGGAGTTCCATTTTTTATCCCGAAGGGATTTCAGCAATTAGCCGGGGGGTGAGCGATAGCGACACCCCCGGATCGGTTCGCGGAAATGTTCTGCATCCTGAAGGGATGCTAGCAGGGTTGAACTGAGTGAGACTCGAACGATGCTGGCATCACTTCAGGATGCGATTCAGGTTTGGTCGCAACCGGGGGTGTCGCGGACGCTCAACCCCCGGCTAATTGCTGTGATCCCTTCGGGATGAAAACATGCGTGTCCACAGCGTTCGGATCGTGACCTTGGTCCCCGCAACTTTGCACTGAAGTCCTTTTCAATTCGCACTCTTGTCACCTGATTCTCACAGCATCGGCTCAAAACAGGATTACCTGCCATGACAGCACGGCTTCGCATCACGTTGGTTTGCACGCTACTGGTCGGATCACTTTCAGTCGGCTTGAGTTGGGCCGATAAACCGAAAGCGGCGACCAAACCTGCTGTTGCCACGAAGAAAACACAGGTCGAACTGAAGGAGGCCAAGCCGCAGCAGGCTGCGGTGGCGCAGGGACCGGCGGCGGCGATTGATGTGGGCGAGCTGGCGGCTCCGTTTGTCGAGGCGTTGGCGGAGAAGCTCGATCTGACGGCGGTCGATGCGCAGGTGCAGCAGTGGATCCCGCAGTTCACTCAGCAGTACCGGCCCATTCTGGCGACCGAACTGAACTTCATTCGCCAGATGTGCGACCTCAAGCCGGAGCAGCGGCCGAAGGTCAAGGCGGCGGGTGAGGCGGCGGTCACGCAGGTGGTGCGGCGGATGGCCGAGCAGCAGGGGCGAGCGATGCAGCGTCAAGGCGTGAACTTCGTCGAACGTGAGGCGCCGCCGGCCGATCCGCGCCGGTTCATTCTCGATGCGGTGGCGAAGGCATTGAAGGAGACGCTGACCGAAGAGCAGATGGCCAAGTACACGGACGAGTCGGCCAAACGCACGGCACTGCGCAAACGCGCCGCCATGCAGACTGCGGTGGCGTTGCTGGACGACAAACTGTGTCTGACCGGCGAGCAGCGGGACAAGATCACCGAATCGGTCTCGACGAAATGGCAGACCGAGTGGGAGTCGTGGCTGATGCTGTCGCAGTACGGCGGGCAATACTTTCCCACGATCCCCGACAACCTGATCGTGCCGCATCTGAACGTCGAACAGAAATCGGTGTGGGAGGGGTTTCAGAAGGTGAACTTCGGCTTCTGGAGCGGCGACGGACAGGAGCAGCAGAATGATGGTTGGTGGGGCGATGAACCGGCGAAGGGGGCTGTGCCGGTGCGTGTGAATGCGGTGTTTGAGTTTGAGTTGGAATGAAGCGGGATCGACGGCAAGGGGATGGGATTGAAATCGTCTCTTCGTTTAACCGCGTGGGCAACGCCCCGCGTGTCGGTGGGGAACTGGCTTCAACGTCGCTCAACCCGCGGGGCGTTGCCCACGCGGTTAAACGAGGCCAAGGAGCGAGGCCAAGCTACGGGATCGCTGGTTTCACGTTGAATTGGGATTGGTTCGAGAGTGGAGACGGTTCATGAAACGAGCGATTCAAAACGTGTGCGGCCTTGTCGCGGCGGTGGTGGTGTTCGCCATGCCGTTGTTCGCATGCGCGGCTCCCGATGATGGTGAGCCTCCACCAGTGGCGGCTCAGGCGAATAACGACTTCAACATGGACGAGTCGAACTTCGACCAATGGGTTTTTCAGGGGAGCGGCGATGCGGCGACCGGTCGGGCGCGGATCGCCTCGCAACTGAAGCTCAAGGTCGATGAACTCGTGCGGGTCTGTCAGCTCACGGACGAGCAGAAGAAGAAACTGTCGCTGGCCGCGCGAGGCGACATGAAGCGGTTCTTCGATGATGTGGAGGCCGTTCGCAAGAAGTTTCTCGCGGTGAGGAAGGATCAGAACGCGTTCCAGACAATCTGGCAAGAGATCCAACCGCTGCAACAGAAGCTGTCGGCGGGGCTGTTCGGTGAGGCCTCGCTGTTCGGCAAGTCACTGCGGAAGACCTTGACCGACGACCAACAGGCTCAGTACCGCGTCGTCGTCGAAGAGCGTCGGCGATTCCGTTATCGAGCCACGATTGATGCCTCTCTTATCACGCTCGGCAACACGGTCACGCTGCGAGCCGAGCAGCACGACGCGCTGCTTAAGCTGCTCGTCGAGGAGACTCAGCCGCCGCACATTTTCGGTCGGTACGACAATTACCTCGTGCTGTACCGACTGGCGAAACTGCCAGCCAAACAGATCAAGCCGCTGTTCGATGATCGGCAGTGGAAGCTGATGCAGCCGCAGTTTCAACAAGGGCTTGGCTTGGAAGCCCATCTCGCTCAGACGGGAGTCATCGACGCGCCCAAGCAATCGGCGACCGGCCTGTTCAACACGATGAAGCCCCTCTTTGAGGCGGCGAGTTCCGCCAAAGAGGCGGCTCGTGATGAGGCTGCGGGGAACGACGCTCCGGCGGATGCACTTCAACCCGTGCAGGGATCGAAGGGAGAGGCACGATGAGTGGCGAACAGAAAATGATTTGTAGGATGGGCACTCTTGCCCGTCCGCTCTTCCAAACGAAAACCGGACGGGCAGGAGTGCCCATCCTACGGGGCGCGCTGCTGGCTCACTGCATCACGCTGGCGGCTTGTTGGGCGTTGCCCTCGCGCGTGATGGCTCAGCCGCCATCGATCAAGATTGGCGACGTGGTCCCGCGCGATGTGCGTGAGATTTACGATCGCGGACTGCAATACCTTGTGAGCACTCAGACCGAAGCGGGCGATTGGAAAGCGGGAGGTCAGGACGGGCCGGGTGTCACGGGGATGGCGCTGATGGTGCTGCTGGCTTCCGGTGAAGACCCCAACTTCGGCCTTTACAGCAACCATGTCAGGAAGGCGCTGCGGAGCATCATCTCGCAGCAGAACGCGGCGACGGGCTTCTTTGGAAACAGCATGTATCACCACGGCTTCGCGATGTTGGCGCTGGCCGAAGCGTATGGAGCGGTGGACGACCGCAACCTGTGGACGGGGCCTGAGACGAACAAGCGGTCGATTGGCGTGTCGCTGGAATTGGCAGTTCGCGCCGCGATCACCTCTCAGAAGAAGAACTCGCTCGGAGCGTGGCGGTACTCGCCCGACAGCACTGATGCCGACACGTCGGTCAGCGGCGCGGTGCTGGTCGGACTGCTCGCCGCGCGGAACGCGGGGATCGAAGTTCCCGATGAAGTGACTGACAAGGCGATCAAGTACTTCACGTCCATGACCTCCGATAACGGGCAGGTCGGGTACTCGGGTGGCTTCGGCGGCTTCGATGAATCCATGCCGCGCATCTCGATCGCGACGCTCGTCTACTCGGTGGCGCGGCGGAAGGATCTCAAACAGTTCAAGGCGACGCTGTCTTATCTGACGCAACGGCTCGAAAACACGGCCCAGCAGCACTACGCCGAGTACACGCGCTACTACCAAGCTCAGGCGCTGTTTCAGGGCGATGTCGAGGCGTGGGAAAAGTGGAACAAGCTGTTGGTGCGTCAGCTCAAAACGACCCAACTGAAAGACGGCAGCTTCCAAGGCCAGTTCGGCCCCACCGTGGGCACGTCGCTGTCGCTGCTGTCTCTGGCACTGAATTACCGCTTCCTGCCGATTTACGAACGATGAACCCTGTGGGTGGAAAGAAAGAGGAAGTGCGAAGTGAAAAGTGATGCGCCCGCCTAAAGTCGCCTTCATCGCTCCGCGTGAAGAGAGCCGAACGCGGAATGACGCTGTTTCCCGCGTCTCCGGGTCGCTGGTGACTCGGCTGACTTCACGCGGAGCGATGAAGGCTACTTTTGTCAGTCACTTCGCACTGCTTCAGCCTCCCACTGCCAACCCCTCGACTGGAGTATCCGCGTGATGAGCAAGTCCCTTCCACAAACTCCTCCTAGTCTGGTGTGGCTCGTCTGTTTCGTGGCGGTCATCTCGGCTGTCCGCGAGACGCACGCGGCGGAACCAACAGACAACGCCGCCTCGGCCGTGATCCACCTCACCAACGGGGACTACGCCACCGGACGCTTGGTTGACTCACAAGGAAGCGGTCGGCTGGCCTGGCAGTCAGCGGCGTTCACGGCTCCGTTTGAATTTCCCACTCAGACGGTGAACACGATTCAATTCCCGGTCCCCGCCAAGTTGATTCAGCCCGAAGGGATCTACTGTTTTGAACTGGCGGGAGGCGACGTGTTGTTCGGTTCACTGGTCGCCTTGCAGGGTGACGCAGCGGAGATTGAGGTCTCGGGAATCGGACGGCTGCATGTCGAGAAGACGCTGTTGCGACGGATGTATCGCTGGCAAGGTGGCACCGATCTCTTGTTCTCCGGGCCGAGCGGCTTGAAGGGCTGGACGGCATCGGGCGCAGTGAAGGCTTGGCGTGAAGAGTCGGGGCATCTCCTTTCAGACCAGAGCGGCGCGATTCTGCAGCGTGACTTCAAGCTCCCCGCGCTGGCCCGGATCGAGTTCGAGTTGTCGTGGAAGGGCAAGCCCGATTTTGAGTTGGCTCTGGGCGCGAACGACTCCAAATCGGCGCTGCGTGCGTTTCGGTTCGAGGTCTGGGAGAACGAGTTGGTCGTGCAGCGCGAGACCGAACGTGAAGCCGATCTCACCAGTTTGCAACCGGCTCAATCGGGACCGGGCCGCGTTCATTTGCAGGCGTTCCTCGATCAGCCGAAGGGCCGCTTGCTGGTCTTCTCGTCCGGTGGGATGAAGCTTGCCGATCTGACGGTCACGACTGCGAAGCCTCAAACGCTGGGTGGCCTGCAACTCACCAACAAGAGCGGTGACGTTCGACTCGAACGGTTGAGCATCGGGCGTTGGAATGGTGAAGCCCCGCGCATCCTCGACGCCAACAAGTCGCGGCTGCACACGACCGACGGTGCGATCACTTACGGTCAGCTCCAGTCCTACGACGCGACCAAACAGGAGTTCGTGTTCGAGACCAACGGGATCGAGGAACGGTTTGCCGAGGCGCGGGTCCAGGACGTATTTTTTTCGTTCGAGAACAACGTCGCGCCCCGTTCGCTGCGGGCCGTGCATCACTCCGGCCTGCGGATCAGCGGCGAACTGGTGAAGGTGGAAGCGGACAAAGCGTGGATCAAATGTCCCGGCATTCGAGAAGACGTGGCTTGCCCCGTGGCGGGACTCCAAGCCCTGACCGTCCTCGATCCGCGGGATGTCTCGCTGGCCTCGGCCGAACGCCCGCAGCCTGCCACGCGCATCGGACGGCTGGAAGTGGAGGGCTGTTCACTTCACGGCAGCTTGGTCGAGAGTCCCAAGCACGCTGGCTGTTGCTTGATCTGGCAACCGACTCGCAGCGCGTTGTCCAGCCCGCTGCAACCGGGCGTGTCGGCTCGCATCGTCTACCGAGACACGTCGGCATCAGCCCAGTCACTCACCCAGCAGCAAATGCGGGAAGAGCAAGCCCGGCAGAAACAGGCTCAAGCGGGCGGCAGGATGGTTGGCCGGGTGCAGGATTCAAAAAGTGACGGCCCGGCCTCGTCCGTCCCCAAACACAAGCAGCCGAAGTCCACGAAACCCGTTTTGCATCTCCGCTCCGGCGACACGATCCCGTGCGATGTCACAGCAATTGACGAGAAAGGTGTCACGTTCGCCTCGTCGATCACGGAGGCCACGTTCATCCGGCACGACCAATTGAAGGCCCTCGAAATCCTGGCCGAGGCCGCTCCCGTGCAGATCGCTCGGGTCAAGAAAGAGCGGCTGCTGATGCTGCCGCGCATGCAGCGCGACAACCCGCCCACGCATCTGGTCCGCTCCATCGACGGCGACTATCTGCGAGGCCGTCTCGTGTCGATGGACGAGCAGCAACTTCAAATTGAAATCCGACTCGAAACGAAGACCCTGCAACGCGACCGCGTGGCCCGGATCATCTGGCTGCATCCGGAGGAGATCGACGGGGGATTGGAGTCGGCGAACAAGCCTGGTTCGGTGACGAAAGAACCGGGCAATGTCGTGGCCACTTCAACAGATCAGCCTGCGGGGACACGCGTCCAAGCGATCCCGGGTGACGGCAATCGGCTGACGTTCTTCGCCGAGGAACTCGTGGGAACAACTCTGTCTGGCCGCAGTGACCTGTTGGGAGGCTGCCGAGTGGACCTGAACATTGTCGATCAGTTGTTGATTGGCAAAGCGATTGAACAGGCGGCGGCGACGCTGGCCTTCCACCAGTGGCGGCTCAAGGCGGCAGCCGATCCGCTCGACGCGAAGGAGGGGGGAGACGGTTCCGGCGAAGGGGAAGGTCGGGATGCGGCGCTCGTCGGTAAGCCCGCGCCCGACATTGAACTCGACCTGCTTGACGGAAAGAAATTCCGCCTGTCGGATCACAAAGGCCGGATTGTCGTCCTCGACTTCTGGGCCTCGTGGTGCGGCCCCTGCCTGCAAGTGATGCCGCAGATCGACAAGGTCACGCATGAGTTCGCCGATCAGGGGGTCGAGTTGTTCGCGATCAATCTCGAAGAGACGCCCGACAAAGTGAAGACGGCCCTTGATCGCCTGAAGCTGACCACGACTGTGGCCCTCGACAGCAACGGTCGCGTGGCCGAAAAATACGGCGCGACCTCGATCCCGCAAACAGTCATCATCGATCGGAGCGGCAAAGTGGCGCGTCTGTTCGTCGGCGGAGGTCCTCGGTTCGGCGACCAGCTTCGCACGGCGCTTCAGGCCGTGCTGTCAGACAAGCCCGAAACGAGCGACTAACGTGGGATTAGGCGACCTGTTGAAAAACGTAGCTTGGACGCCTCGTCCGAGCGAACCTCAGTTGGAAACGGACGGACGAGGCGTCCATCCTACGTTCTTCAACAGACTGTTAGGTGATCGGCAACAACTCTCTGACCCAAAGTAGGCAAGTCACTCCGTGACTCGAAGATTCCGGTCACGGAGTGACCGGTTTACCCTCTTTTTCCGCTCGCCTTGTGACTCTGACTGTCCCGTCTCCGTCGCGTCCGTCTCAAAAGGAACTGTCTCTTGAAGTCATCCGTACTGCCAATTGTGATACCTCGCGCGGTCAGTGATGAAACATCTGAGCGGGGCGGCGTAAGCCCCCCGGTTCTTCCAAAGCGGGCTTACGCCCAAGAGCCGGGGGGCTTACGCCACCCCGCTCGGAAACCTTTCACTTTGTGCCGCGTGAGGTGGATCACGCCCTTCGTTCTCGCGAGCCTGTGCCTCTCAGTACTCGGAGCCGACACCGCACCGGCGGTTCGTCCGAAGTTGCAGATCATCAACGGCGGGACTCAGCCGGTGGAGGTCTACTGGCTGAAGAGTGATACCGAGCGTTTGAGAAACGCCACGATCGCGGCGGGGAAGAACCTCGTCATCGGTACGACTCTCGGTCATCGCTTTGCCGTTCAAGGTACGCAGGGCGAGCCGGAGGTGATCGTCACTTCGGAGGTTCCCGTCCAAGCGTATCGCTACGACCCGCAGGCGAAGGATGGCGTGCCAAGCTTTTACACGCAGCGTGCGGAGGCACATGGCTATCCGGTCGTGGCCTCGGCCAACGTGAACCCGTATGCGTTGAAAGAGGCGGTCTATCTGATCGACATGCTGCTGGCGAAGCGGCCCGATGTGCGTGCGGCGATGATCCAAAGTGGTTCGCGGCTGTGCCTCATCGCGCACAACGAGTTCACCACCGACCAGCCGGAGTTCGCAGGGTTGGGAGAGCAGCCGCACGCCGATTTTCCGAAGTTCACCGGCCGCGAGTATTACGACGCGCGCGCTCGTGGACTGGGCGGCAGCCAGACCGATCCGTTCTGTTCGTGTGCCGAAGAGAACCTGCTCGGCTACCCCGGCGATCCGTATGAGAAGGAGAATATTTTGATTCACGAGTTCGCGCACAACATTCATCTGCGCGGAATGACGAATGTCGATCCGACCTTCGATGCACGACTCGAAAAATCCTATCACGACGCGATGCGAGCCGGTCTTTGGAAGGGAAAGTACGCCAGCGTGAACCACCACGAATACTTCGCCGAGGGAGTGCAATCGTGGTTCGACAACAACCGCATCAACGACACGGATCACAATCACGTTCATCTGCGCTCGCAGCTCATCGAATACGATCCCGGCCTCGCCGCGCTGTGCCGCGAAGTCTTCGGCGACACCGAGCTGCGTTACACGAAGCCCGCCACGCGGCTCACCGGTCACATGGCCGGATACGACCCCGGCCAGGCCCCCAAGTTTGAGTGGCCCGATCGCCTCGCGAACATCAAGGCCGAGATCCGAGCCAAGGCCGAGGCTCGCAGTCGCCACGCCAATTCGCGCGAGACGCGCAACGTCTCCGGCTGGAGCGTACTCGTGAGCAAAGACCTCCTCGCCGCCGAACCGGTTCTCACCGCCAAGGCCCTCGAACTGCTCAAGGTTCAACTCGATGAGATCACCCGCGTCGTCCCGGCGATCGCCGTCACCGAACTGCAAAAGGTGAAGCTCTACCTCTCGCCCGAGTACCCCGGCATTCCGCCCCGAGCCGAATATCACCCCGATTCGGGTTGGCTGCGCGATCACCAGCGCGACGCCGCGATGGCGAAAGGGATCGAGTTCACCAACGTCCGCATCTTTGAGGCCGAGACGCGCCGGATGCCCAACTTCGCCCTGCATGAACTCGCCCACGCCTACCACGACCGCGTCCTCGGCAACGACGAGGCACGCATCATCGCCGCCTACGACAACGCCAAAGCGAGCGGCACGTATGACCAAGTCCAGCGGCAAGATTCCGAAGGCCGCCAGCGTCTCGACAAAGCCTACGCTCTGACCAATCACAAGGAGTACTTCGCGGAATGCACCGAAGCCTTCTTCTCACGCAACGACTTCTTCCCGTTCACCCGCGAAGAACTCGAAGCTCACGACCCCAAGATCGCAGCCCTGCTCCCGACGCTCTGGAAAGTCGCTACGAAGCCGTGAGCGTCTCAGCCTGCGCGAGACACCCGCTATCGTGCCGCCTCTCTAAACCTACATCGCATTTCGTAGCTGAAGTTTGACGAGAGTTCTTTAGCCCGGAGGGCGGCAGATGGTAGCCCACGGCGTGAGCCGTGGGTGATCGGCAATCGGCTCCCCCAGCCCGGAGGGCGACACATCGAAGGAAGTCGAAGGTTGATCGAAGTGTCGCCCTCCGGGCTACAACGCGGTTCCCGTGCCACCCCACCCACGGCTTGCGCCGTGGGCTACCATCTGCCGCCCTTCGGGCTAAAAAGATGGAAACGACAATCGCTTCCGTCGTCAGATTAGCGCTGCAGGTCTAACGGTCCCCTGTGGAATTGAAACGACAGTCGCTCCTCGGGAGCGTTACGGCAGGGGGGCGAAGTAGCGTGAGTGAGGACGGAGTCTATCGACGGCCTTGTTCACACTGTGGGTTGGTGTTTATCGCTCCGCGATCCAATCCTCTGATCACGGAGCAACAACACCAAGAAATGATTGGCAAGCCGTTGCGGCATTGAAACAACTCGAGCACGCTCAGCCTCTCCGGCCGAGCGTACTCGTTGTTTCGGGTGTCGCTGAACGAGTGCTTCGCGCGAGGCGAGAGACATCGCTTCGAGTCGCCGTAGTCAGAACAACTCCGCGATCGGCTGACCAGACGGGAGCATGTTCGTCGGGCGTCCGGCTTGGTTCGTGTATTGCAGATCGAGCGGCACACCGAGGAATTGAAAGAAGGTGGCTTGCAGATCGTTCGGTGAGATGGGCTTGGAAAGCGGAACATCTCCCTTCGCTGTTGATTCACCGATGATCCGCCCCATCGGCATCCCGCCGCCGACGAGCACCTGGTTGCCGAGTTGTGGCCAGTGCTCGCGTCCGCCGTCTTTGTTGATGTGCGGCGAGCGGCCGAATTCTCCCACGATCGCCAACAGCACTTTTTGATCGAGTCCGCGGTCGTAGAGGTCTTCGATGAAGACGGAGACCGCGTGATCGAACTCGGGAGCGAGCTTGTGCATCTCCTGCTCGATCGTGCCGTGATTGACTGACGGATTCGTGCCGTGCGAATCCCAGCCTCCATACCAGACGGTGATCATGCCTGTGTTGGCCTCCGCCAGCCGCCTCGCGAGCAGCAGATTCTCGCCGAGCTTCTTTTCTCCCTTGCCGTACCGGTCTCTCAGCTTCGGGTCTTCGCGCGACAAGTCGAATGCTTCACGAGCCTGACCTCGAACCAACTCGACCGCTCGCCCTTCGTACTCGTCGAGTGCGCTCATCATGCCGCTCTGGTCGATGGCGCGATTCACGCGATCGAACTGATGGAGCAACGACCGGCGATCTTGCAGTCGTCCAAGCTCAAGCTTGGGCATCATGTTCGCAAGGGCATTGCCGCGTGCGTCGAACGGACCGTGCGCAGCTCCAAGCCATGCTGGTCCTTCGGCGTACAAGTGGTCCAGACCGACATAGGTCGGCATTCCGGTCGTGGGATGATTAGGGCCACGCGACCGCGACAGAATCGAACCGAGACTCGGCTGTACCGGCGGGGCGCCGTTGGCCGCAGGAGGATAGTCGTAACCGGTCGAGAGCCAGTGTGTCGCCGCCGCGTGATCGGCCGCCGAGTGCGCGAACGATCGGATGATCGAATACTTGTCGGCCAGTCGCGCGAGTTTCGGAAACAGCCCGCCAATGTGCGTGCCGGGGACGTTCGTCTTGAGCGTTCCCACGACGCTCCGGTAGGGGGCCGGATTATCGGGCTTCGGGTCAAATGTCTCGAAGTGCGTTGGCCCACCAGACAAAAACAGCCAGATGATCGTCGTGTCTTTGGGACTGGCTGCCGACTTGGCTTGAAGGTCACGAGCCCGCAGCAGATCCGGTAGCATCAGCCCGGTGGCTCCGAGCGCACCGACTTTCAGAAAATCCCGCCGCCGAGTCTCACTGCAGCCGGACGACTGTCGCGAACCGAAAACACTCAACATGAGAGACTCCTCTGGACGAAACCATCAGTCCGTGTTGATAGTCAATCTCGACCTGCCAGACAACATTGCTTGACGTTTCCGGCAGAACTCAGGCGGCGAATTTGAGTTGGCGATGACAATCGGCGCGGCGGCGCGGGATTGGTGTTGGCCGGGGGGTTCGCGGCGAGT